>CAKZPG010000001.1 GCA_937138675.1 uncultured archaeon
CGAGAACGCCCCGGTGCGGATGCAAGATGGGCGTTCCGTGCCACCGCTCCCGACTCACTCGTCGTCCCGCACGGGACGGATCGCTCCGTGCGGAAGTAGGACACCAGGCCGACATTCAACCACGAAAAAAAGCGTGTGTCAGCCCGTGGAACTCTCCCGTCAAGCCAATCGGAGTGGGACATTCCGAATCAACGCCTGTGGAGACTGCATTCCCTGTGGCGGACGAGACTTCGCAGTCACCCCCGCTACAAAAGTGCGTCAGAGAAGGCAGAAGCCCCACCCTCAGCAAGGCCGTCAGGTTGAGCAGGGTGGGGTAGTTCAATAACACTCTTATTCTCTCTGTAAAGAACCAGATCGATTACTTACAACGGTCTGGATTCAAAAAGAAGGAGACAAGAACCATCTTGATTCGCATCGTGTTTCCCTCGGTTTGACCACGAGGTGGGTCGAGTAATATGTCGGCCACAATTGAGCCGACAGGTCCCGTCGTCGTTCACGCCGTCGGCTGTGGACCGGCAGTCCGACCGGCCGACAGATCAGACGGCGTCTCCGGGGTCATGAGTCCCGCGCACCCGCTGGGCCTCAACGGCGTATTGGTCCCGAAGGTCAAGATCATCGACCGGTTCAAAATTCTACGGTTCGGCATCAACGGACGCCGCTGTCGGCCTGTTGTAGGCAAATGAGGTGAGTGCGCGCTCCTTGCGGGCGTAGTGTGTCCAGTCAGGTGTCTCGCACGTGAGAATGATCAGGTTCTGCTCGTCGTCGGAGTACGTCCGCTCGGCCAACCAGACTCGGACGGTGTCCTCAGCCACGGTCACGGGTTGGATGAGTAGGAGTCGAGTAGGTGTCGCCGGCGCCGTGTTGGCCTGCGGGCCCGCCACGGCACCCATCGAGGCACACGTTTTTTGACCGCTGGGTGCTTGCAATGTTTGATGAGTCGAGCGGAGTACCGTCGCAAGCCCGACTGGCTGAAGACCCGCCCGGCGAGCGGACGTCGGTTCACCGAGATACGGCAGACGCTTCGGGACCACGATCTCAACACCGTCTGTGAGGAGGCGAACTGCCCAAACCGCGGGGAATGCTGGTCCGGCCGCGACGGGTCGCCCGGGACAGCGACGTTCATGCTGATGGGCGACCGATGCTCGCGGGGCTGTAACTTCTGTGATGTCGAGACAGGCGGAATGCGGGAGTTAGACCCAGAAGAACCCGAGAACATTGCGCGTGCTATTGCCGAGATCGGTCTCGACTACGTTGTTCTGACCTCCGTCGACCGGGACGAACTTCCCGACCAGGGGGCGAGTCACTTTGCAGAGACGATTCGCGCGATAAAACGCCGCCACCCAGACGCACTCGTGGAGGCACTGGTGCCGGACTTCCGCGGGGACATAGAACTCGTCGACCGTGTCGCTGCTGCCGGCCCAGATGTGTTCGCGCACAACGTTGAGACGGTCGAGCGACTCCAGCGGCCGGTCCGTGACCCCCGGGCGGGCTACGAACAGTCGCTGTCGGTCCTGGAACACGTCTCGCGTGAGTACGGCTGTCATACAAAGACGAGTCTGATGCTCGGCGTTGGCGAACACGACGCGGAGGTGTACGAAGCGCTCGCAGACTGCCGGTCTGCCGGTGTCGAGGTCGTCACGCTTGGACAGTATCTCCAGCCTTCGCCGACCCACCTCGACGTGAAGCGGTACGTCCACCCGGGCACGTTCGAGACGTGGCGTGATGTGGCCGAGAAAGAACTGGGCTTTCTCTACTGCGCGAGCGGTCCCCTCGTCCGGTCGTCGTACCGGGCGGGCGAACTCTTTATTTCGGCCCTGCGCCGGGAGAGCCTGTCGGTCGCGGACGCACGATCGGCGTCGCGGGATGGGACGGACAGCGACTGAGCGTGCGAGCTATGTGCGTGCGCAGCTACGAGCGCGCATGACACTTGACCGCGT
This sequence comes from uncultured archaeon, assembly GCA_937138675.1. GTDB lineage: Archaea > Halobacteriota > Halobacteria > Halobacteriales > Haloferacaceae > A07HB70. The sequence continues at coordinate 1,938 of CAKZPG010000001.1, forward strand.
CAAGGACTGGCGGGTCATTGACGAGCGAACGTCGCGGACCGAACCCGTCCATCACGGACTTGACGCCGCCTTGCTCGCCCGCGTCGGCGCGGGCGAGTCACCACCGACCCTCCGGTTCTGGGCGCGTACCGAGCCGAGCGTACTGCTCGGACGCTTCCAGGCCTACGACGACGAGGTGGCAACTGACTACGTCGAGCGGGAGGGGATAATCGTGGTGCGACGGATTACGGGCGGAGGCGCAGTTTACTGCGAGCCCGGTGGTGTACTCACATACTCGCTCGCGGCGCCTCGGTCGGCGCTCCCGGACGACGTCGCGGAGGGATTCGCCGTCTGTAACGAGTGGGTGGCCGCAGTCCTCCGAGAACTGGGTGTCGACGCCGCACACGACCCCCTGAACGATATTGCTCACCCCGACGGGAAGATCGCCGGCTCGGCACAGCTTCGTACCGAGGACGCAGTACTTCACCACGCCGTGTTGAGCCACACGCTTGATGCCACCGAAATGGTCCGAGTCTTACGCATCGGCGAGGCGAAGCTCTCAGAGAAGGCAGTGACGTCCGCAGAGTCGGCGGTCGCACCGATCGGACAGTACGCTGATGCGACGCCCAGAGAAGTGACCGATGCCCTCCGCGAGGGCTTCTGCGAGCGCTTCGAGGGGACGGAGGGCTCGCTCACGGAGGCGGAACTCGTGGATGGCCAAGCGCGGGCCGCGAGACGGTTCGCGACCAACGAGTGGACCCGACGGCTGTGAACTACCCTACCCTACTCGCTCACGGCCGACGCCGTTCGCTCCTTGAGGGGAGGGCTTCCTGCTTCCACGACGCGCTTTGCAGATACAGGTGTATCCA
>CAKZPG010000002.1 GCA_937138675.1 uncultured archaeon
TTCCAGGACCCCTTCGACTCGCTGAACCCCCGGCAGACCGTCAGGGCCTGCGTGGGAGAACCCCTATCGATCCGCAACCGCTCGCAGGCGGAGATCGATGAGAAAGTCGTCGAGACGCTCTCCGAGGTCGGACTGAACCCACCAGAGAAGTTCCTCGACAAGTACCCGCACCAGTTGTCGGGCGGTGAGCGGCAGCGGGTGGCGATTGCACGGTCGCTCGTGCTGGAGCCGGAGCTGTTGATCTGCGACGAGCCCGCGTCGATGTTGGACGTTTCGCTCAAGGCGAGCCTGTTAAACGTGCTGCGTCGGCTCGCGGACGAGCGCGACTTGGGCGTGCTGTACATCTCACACGACCTGGCGAGTCTCACGCAGATCGCTGACCGGCTGGCGATCATGTACCTCGGTGAGGTTGTGGAGAACGGTCCGACTGCAGACGTGATCGACGCGCCGAAACACCCATACGCGGCGTCCCTGTTGTCTGCATCGCCGAAGCCGGATCCGCGTGCGAATCGCGAGCGAGTGCTCCTCCCGGGCGAACCACCGGACCCGATAGACTTACCAGACGGGTGTAACTTCGCACCACGGTGCCCGAGAGCACAGGACGACTGCCACAAGTCTGATCCAACGCTGGCGGCCGCAAGCGACGGGGACCACGGTGGTGCCTGTTTCTACCCAGTTGACGACGGGGCGCCGGGTGACGAAGGTGGAACAGCCGCCGTCGGCAAGCCCACGGACAGTGACGGGCCGGCCGAGACCGACGACCCGGTCAGGACTGACGGGGGCGAGTGACCGGATGCCCACACTCCGCCGATCTGCGCTGTTCACGCCGGCCGACGATCCGGGGATGATGCGGACGGCAACCGAGTCGCCGGCTGATGCCTTGATCTTCGATCTGGAGGACGCCGTCCCAGCCGACCATCTACCGGAGGCACGTGAGAACCTCAGGCGTATCGTGACGGACATTGGAGACGATGTCGAGGCTGGCGTCCGGATCAACGCGGTCGGCACCGACATGTGGCTCGACGACGTGCGGGCGGCAGTCGCGGCCGGCGTCGATGCCGTACTCGTACCGAAGGTCAAGTCACCGGCAGAGCTGTCGGCAGTCACAGACGCGCTTGCCGCATCGACGGACACGCCGCCAGCCGTGCGGTTCGCCATCGAGACGCCGACGGGGCTGCTTGACGCATCAGCAATCGGGGCACGGGCTGCGTCGCTCCCGCCGGTCACCGGAATCTCGTTTGGGTTGGCCGATTACTGTCGGGCGCTCGGTGCGCCCGGCCCAACCGAGTCGATCCGCGACCGACTGGCGTTCCGGATCGGGTCCGTCGCCGCGGCACACGGCCTCGGCGCGTTCGCGTCGACGCATCTGGATGTGGGAGACGAGGCGGGACTCCGACGCGTCGCGGCGTCGAGCCGCGATATGGGGTTCAACGGCATGAGCGCCATCCATCCGGTACAGCTACCCGTGATCAACGACGTGTTTACGCCTGACGCCGACGCCGTGCGGCGTGCACGGCGATTGGTGGAGGCGTACGAGGCGGCCGACTCTGACTCGATCCGCGTAGAAGGCGAGTTTCTCGATGAGGCCACGGTCGCTCACCACCGCACGCTGATCAAGCGGTACGAGGCTGTCCACGGCGACGACCGATAGCCGGAACGCAAACCTCGTCACTCGGTTGTTCGGACCAGCGCGTCGACCACCACAACGTCGTTCTCCCGGACCAGGACCGGGTTCAGATCGAGCTCTGCGAGCGGCGCTTCCGCCGCGAGGTCGCCGATACGCTGGACGAGATCCACGAGTGCGGCCCTGTCCACCGCTGAAGTGCCGCGTGTTCCCTCGAGAAGGCCCGCAAGTGCCGTCTCGTCGATCATCACCTCCACGTTTGCTTCGGAAAGCGGAGGCACGCGGACCGCGCCGTCGTCCAGCGTCTCTACGAGCGTGCCGCCGGGAGCGACGGTCACCAATGAGTCGAACACATCGTCGGACGACACCCCCACTAGCGCCTCAACGCCATCGTCAATGTGTTGCTGGACGAGCACGCCCTTGATCGCCGCCCCAGGATGTGCATCGCGTGTGTTCTTCACGATTTCCTCGTATGTGCGCCGGGCCTCATCTTGATCGCGAACCTTGGCGCGGACCGCCCCGATGTCGCTTCGGTGGGCCACGTCGCGCGAATCGATCTTCATCGCAACCGGGAACCCGACCGCGTCGGCCGCAGCTGCGGCCGTCTCGGCATCCGTCACGAGCCGCGTCTCGACGGTGTTGATCCCGACCGAAGACAGCAGATCGGTGGCCTCTCCCCATGTGAGTACTTGCTCTCGCGGGAGGTCAGGGAGTTTAGACGCGTCAAGTCGGTCCCGCAGTTCGGTTCTGGTTGGCCCAAGGCTCAGACGCCGCCGGGTCTCTCCGGCATCCACAAGAGAGGCAACCGCGTCCAGACACCGCGCGGGGTCGTAGAACAGAGGCCACTTGGACTGCAGGCGCTCGTACGGAAGCGGATCGGACGAGTCCTCGGTCGGTTCCTTCCGACCCGTCCAGAGGAAAGCGACTGGCGTCGGAGCGGCGTCCGCGATAGCCATCAGGTCCTCCGCGACCCGTGCCGCTCGTTCGTCGACGGCCGACAGCCCGATCGCAAAGACGTACGCGTCGTACGTGTCGGCCGCGAACAGCGCCTCCGCGATCTCCGGCAGCGCCTCCGCGCCGTACCCACGGATGTCCGCCGGATTGTGCAGCTCCCCGAACGTCAACAGTTCTTCAATGTTGAGGAGTTCCGCCTCTGTGTCCGCGGGCAGCGGTGGGAGGTCAAGTCCACGCTCGTTGGCGAGATCCGCGAGGAGGCTGGCGAGCCCGCCACTTGTCGACGCGATGCAGACGCGCCCGGACTCCGGCGGATCGAACGCCGCATGGGCGCTGGCGCGGCCCAGCAGGTCGGGAATGTCCGGGACGCGCTCAACACCGCTTTGATCGAACGCGGCCGCCCAGGCGTCGTCACTCCCGGTGAGCGAGCCAGTGTGTGACAGCGTCGCCGCTTCAGCGATATCCGACCGGCCGACCTTCACGGCGAGCACAGGCGTTCCGTTTCTCGTCGCCCGCTCAGCAGCGGCCATGAACCGGTCTGGATCGTCGAGGCCTTCGACATACGCGCAGATCACCTCAACGTCAGACCGATCGGCCATGTAGTCAACATAGTCGGCGAGGGAGAGGTCGACCTCGTTGCCGGTCGAGGCGATGGCGGCGAAGCGGGTCGACTCGTCCGTCCCGCGCTCGTAGAACGTCGTGAACGCAAGCGCGCCGGACTGGCTCACGAGGCCGATCCCCCCAGGTTCTGGTCGGCGCGTACAGGTGCTCGTCAAGACGGTTCCCGCCTGTGCATCGGCGACACCGATGCAGTTCGGCCCGCAGATGCGGATCTCTCGCTCGGCCGCGACGGTTCCAAGTTCCGTCTCCAACTCTATGCCCGTCTCGTCCGCCTCGCCGAACCCCGCGGAGATCACCAGTGCCGCCGGCACACCCAGCTCTCCAGCCTTGTCGACCACGTCCACGACGTATTCCCGAGGGATGCTGACGACCACGAGGTCTGGCACCGTTGGGAGCTCCTCAATGTCGTCGTAGCAGTGACGCCCCCACGCCTCCGTTCGGTTCGGGTTAACCGGATAGAAATCCCCCTCGTAGCCGTATTGCAAGAGATTGTCGACGAGGCGGGACGCGTACGTCGCGTCTGGACTCGCACCGACAACAGCAACTGAGTCCGGGTCGAACAACGGATTGAGATCCGGAATGATCATTAATGCATGATGCCAGTCACCACCGGCGTTTATAAACGTACCCGCTGCAGCGAATAGGGCCACAACATGTAGGCCTTGGCCCCTCCATGCGTTGTAAGATCCTCTCTTCATCACCCGTCGGTCGGCGATAGATGCCCGTATCCCGTCCTACTCGGACGGCTGACTCGAACGACAAGAACCCTGACCGGGTGGTGTGCTCGTCGCCAAGTCGTGGCCTTGTGCGTCGGAGTCGCCCGGCTTGCTTGCGTCGGCCGTCGTCGTCTCGTCACCCTTCGCATTCGTCACCGCGGCGGCCGCGCTGTCAGGGGCGAGTGGGTAGTGACACGCGGCCTGATGGGCGTCCGTATAATCGCTTACGCCTCCCGCCCGATTTGTTGCCGTCGTTTCCTTTTTTACGCCGGTCAGCGACGGGTTCACCTTCCGGCAGTGGTCGTCCGCGCGCGGGCATCGAGGCGCGAAAGAACAGCCTACCGGGAGCACGTCCGCGGGCGGCGCCTGCTCGCCGTCCTCCAGCGACACACGTGGACGAGTCGCGGTCGGGTCCGTCTCGGGCACCGCCGACAGTAGTGCGTCCGTGTACGGGTGCCGCGGCGTGTCCGCGATTTCGTCTGTCCGTCCGCGTTCGACCACCTTGCCCCGATGGACGATCGCAAGCCGGTCAGAGACTTGGATCAGACTGGGGAGGTCGTGCGAGATGTAGACGACTCCCATATCGCGTTCGCGTGCCAATTCCCGGAGCAGGTTCAGGAGACTCGTCTTGAGCGAGATGTCCAACATCGACGCGGGCTCGTCGCAGATCAACAGTTCCGGCTCCAGCACGAGCGACCGCGCAATCGCCACCCGCTGCCGCTCGCCGCCCGACAACTGGTGCGGGTACTTGTCTAGGTACTCTGACGGCGGACCGATACCTACTCGCTCAAGCGTGTCGACAATTGGGTCTCCCTTGCGCTCTAGATCGTGGATCGCGAGTGGTTCGCCTACGAGCTTTCGGACAGTCATCCGGGGATTGAGCGCGTCGAATGGGCTCTGAAAGACGATCTGCACGCGTCGGCGGAACTCCATCATTCGGCCCTCGCGATAGTGGTCGTACGGCTCCCCGTCAAGCCGAAGCTGGCCGCTCGTCGGCTCGTGAAACAGCGCGATCGTCTCCGCGAGCGTCGACTTACCCGAGCCAGACTCGCCGGCGAGCCCGAGGATCTCCGACCGCGAGACGGATAGCGAGACACCGTCCGCAGCCTTCACCTCGGTCGGTTCGCGACCGAGAAGCCTGTCGAGTAGCGTCCAGCTCCCCCGGTACCACTTGGTTAGGTCGTCCATCTCTAAGAGGGTCTCACCGCGTGCCTGTTCCGTATGTTCCGTTCCGGTTCCCCAGGTTTCCGGGTCGGAGGCACGTCGCCGGAGCATGCCCGCTTCGGTGACGCGGTGGCACGCACTCCGCTGATCGCGAACCGGTATAGAGGTGAGGTCGGGATGTGAGTCCACACATGCATCCGTAGAGAAAGGACATCGAGATGCAAACACACATGACGAAGGCGGCTCCATCAACTCCGGTGTGGCGCCAGGAATCGCGATGGGGCTGCTCTCGTCATCACCGTTGAGGAAGGCGTTTTTCAGCCCCATCGTGTACGGGTTCGTCGGATTCAACAGAACGTTCTCCGTGGTCCCTTGCTCCATCACTTTGCCGCCGTACAGCAGTGAGAAATCTGTACAGGTCTCCGCAACCGTCGCGATATCATGAGTGATCAACAGCAGCGAACTGTCGATCCGTTCGTTGATATCGAGGATCTCCTCAATGATCTGGTCTTGCACGACGGCATCAAGACCTGTGGTCGGTTCGTCCGCGATGATCAGGTCTGGCTCCAGCGCGAGCGCCATCGCGATGACGACCCGCTGGCGCATCCCTGCCGAAAACTCGTGGGGATAATCCGCCGTACGCTCGTGATTAAGACCGACAATCTCGAACAGTTCGTCCGTCCACCGGCGTGCGCTCGAAACCGAGACGTTTCTGTTCGACCGGATCGTCTGGACGACTTGGTCACCGACACTCATCGCCGGGTCGAGCGCGTCCATCGCGTTCTGAGGAATGTAGGCGATCTCCTCCCACCGGAGGTCGCGGTACTGTGCCTCCGTCAGGTTCCGGAGGTCGTAGCCTTTGAATTCGATACGGCCACTAGTAATACGTGCCGATTTCGGGAGTAGTCCGAGGATCGCGTCCGCGACAGTCGACTTGCCACACCCGGATTCCCCCGATATCCCATAGTTGACTCCGTCACCGACCGAGAAGGACACACCGTTGACGGCATGGATCGTACTGTCGGGGGTATCGTACTCAACCTGTAGATCCTCGACAGTTAGCACGGGTGACCACCGCAGATCCGGGTATTTAGCCGGGAGTGATACACGTTATCAGATTGAGCGGCGGGGAGACTTAAGCGTTCATCCGAATTATTCGGTAGTGATGGGATGAAAGCCTGCTAAGTCCCCAGCGTGCGTGGAAAGGAACTGGGGTGGACACAGGCCGACATCTGAACAGCGTCACAGAACGCGTGGTAGTGATTGGCCTATGTGCCAAGGAAGCACCATCATGGGAGGCCGCCCGGATGCCGTCAGCATCCGGGCGGCGAGCCCGAATAGGTGTGGCTCCCCTCCACGCACATCCCACTCCAGAGGGAAACATGAACTACATCCGTCTTTAGTTAAGCCTCACACCTCGGTTGTGTAGCGGTAGCGAGCGTCTCTTGTAAGATTGGTCGTTGCTTGTGGATCTTTTGAGCGTCTTCGATCAGCCGGTCGAGCAGCGGCGGTGGTGAGTAGCCGAGGAACTCACCGAGTTCGTGGAGAATGAGCTGGGCGTGCGACCGAAAGGTCGCCGCCCAGCGCTCTGTCGGAAACACAAGCTCATCATCCGCCTGCTCAGTGACTAGATCCAACAGATCGCGGCTTACAAGCAGCGACAGCAGCGCTGCGTACAATAAGATCCTCACCACGTGTTCGTCACTCGTGTCGAACTCGTCCAATTCGTACTGCGTCTTCAGCTCCCGGAACAGCAACTCAACTTCCCACCGACAGCGGTAG
>CAKZPG010000003.1 GCA_937138675.1 uncultured archaeon
CGCTGCTGGCAACCCGTCGTAACAACTAACGACTGACCGCCGAGAGCGGTCACTCACATCGTGGCTCCGCGGCCTTGTAGAGAACGGCCCGCGCGGGGCCGGTTTTATTTTTCAGCCAACAAGCGACAGCTCCCCGGCTGCTTGCCGCTCGGAACAATACTTCCGTTGGTCTACGGCCGCAACTGTTGGACTATCAGCACAATTCGAGGTGGAGTCTCCCACCTCAAGCAGCGAACGGCGTCAACCGTGAGCGAGTAGGGTAGGGTAGTTCACCGCGTCCCTGTGTTTAGCTGTCGGGCGTCTCGTAGTCGCCGCCGTACTTGATAAGAAAGAAGCCAAGCGAGAGCGTTGTTACCATCGCGACGACCGTCGCAATCCCGAGCGTTTTCGCGCTACTCGGCACCTGTGGGACGCCGCCGCCGCCGCCACCCTCCCCAGCGCCGCCGCCCTCCTCGGGGAGTGCGCCGACGACGACGACACCTTTCATTCCCAGAGACTGGTGAGGCTGGCAGTAGTAAGTAGTTGCACCTTCTTCCTCGAAGGTGTGTTCGAAGGTGAACCCAGCGTCGGCGACGAGTTCTGAGTCAAAGCTGGCGCCGTCCTGAGCGACGACGTTGTGCTGGCCGCCCTCGCCCGTCCACTCCCAAATAACCGTTGTCCCAGGGTCGACCTGCACGGCGGCGGGCCCGAAGCCGAAGGCGCCGCCGTTGGCCTCAGTACCGACCTGAACAGTCACCTCGGAACTGCCCGTCTCGTCGACTACCTCCGAGTAGTTGCCGACGTTTGACATCCACCCCCCGAAGCTTGGCTGGGCGGCGACAGTCCCGGCGGTTCCGGCCGCGCCGGCGGCCCCACCCGTCGCCGCCGCAGCGCTACGGAGGACGGTTCGTCGTGAGACCTGCGGTTCGCTCATAATCGGTTTTCAGGAACCGGAGATAGTGAATCCTCTGGTCCACGTCTGCCGTTCCGCAACCCTTTTGCGCGTTTCGGAGAACCGAGATCTATGGATAATGACGCCGAGCGACAACTCCGCGAGCAGCTACTTGCGGCGTTCGGGAAGGCCGACTTTCCTGTAGAGGACCAGATGAGGTTGGTGCCCGCGCTGCCCGACGGGCCATTGACGACTTTTGAGGCCGGGGACCGGTCATTCACAGCGATGGAACTCGCAGCCGAGATTGGTGACTACCAGTCGTTCCCCTACGCGGACGCTGAATCGCTCGTCGACGACGTGGTCGACGCGATGCAGGCTGAAGGAATGCTGTGACATCCTCTGTAGGCTGACGCCTATGATTCTTCGAGCAGAGAAACCCCAGTTCACTGCGGAAGTGATTCTGATGGTTTCTCTACGGACTATTTTTGTTTGAGAAAAGAAACCCGCCGTTCACGATAGAGGTGAATCCAACGATATTGACACAGCTTACTACACTGTCCCCGGCCGTTGGCTTCATGTGATGACAGTCTCCTCGCGATCGGCTGATAGCGTCACCGGGGGACTGAACCGAGGGGATCGAGCTTTTCTCGTGGGCGTGCGGCGAGACGGTGTGGTAGACGAGTCCCACGCGTTCGACGTTGAGCGGTACCTCACTGTCAGGAACGCCTACGGCGCCAGCGTCTCCCCCAACGGCCGCGTCGCCTTCCTCACCGACACCACGGGCGTCCCGCAGGTCTGGACGGTCGATGTGCCGGAGGCGTGGCCCGACCAGCGCACTTTCCTTGATGAGCGGGTGATGTTCGTTGACTACTCACCGACCCGCGAGGAGTTCGCCTACGGCGCCGACGTGGGGGGCAACGAGCGCGCGGACCTCTACCTACTCGACCCCGACGACGGTCCGCCGGTCAACCTGACGGCACGCCCGGACGCGAAACACCGCTGGGGCGGGTGGGCACCCGACGGCGACCGGTTCGCCTTCGCCGCGAACCGCCGTGATCGTTCGAGTTTCGATATCTTCGTTCAGTCGCGCGATGCGACCGCGGCCGACCGGGTCCACGAGACGGACGGCTGGGTTGACGCCGCCGGATGGTCGCCTGACGGCACCCGCATCGCGGTTGTCGAGTCCCGGTCGTCGTACGACCAGTCGCCCTCTGTACTCGACCCGAAGACGGGCGAGCACACGGTCCTCGGCGAGGACGACGCCCGCCACCGCGGCGTCGAGTGGGGCCCCGATGGCGAGTACCTCTACTGCGGTACCGACCGCGCGAGCGACACGCTGCGTCTGGAGCGGCTGGCGGTCAATGGCTCGGGCTACGACATTGTTGTCGACGGCGGCGAATGGGGAGTTGACGGCGTCTCTATCCACGAGGGTGGGCGTATCGCATACTCACGGAACGTCGATGGTGAGACGGAACTAACGGTCGGGCTGCTCGATGAAGGCGAGGTCGTCGAGACGGTCAGGCCGTCGTTCCCATCGGTCGGTGTTGCGGGCGGGGCGGGGTGGAGCGCCGGTGGCGACCAACTCGCGCTCGCTGCGTCCAGCCGGGTCGACAACACAAATATCCACGTCGTCGACCCGAAGACGGGCCAACGAGAGCGGTGGACCTGTGCCTCGACAGCGGGCATCCCTCGCGAGCAATTTCAAGCGCCCGACCTCATACGGTACCGGACGTTCGACGGGCGGGCAATTCCGGCGTGGCTCACGCTTCCACCCGACCCGACGCCGGGGGAGACGCCCGTTGTTGTGGAGGTCCACGGCGGTCCCGAGTCCCAGCGGCGTCCGGGGTTTAACGCGGTGACACAGATCCTTTGCTCTCGCGGATACGCCGTCTTTGAGCCGAACGTTCGTGGGTCGGCGGGCTACGGCCGGCGGTACGCCTCGCTGGACGACGTTGAGCGGCGGATGGACGCGGTCGCGGATCTTGAGGCGGCGGCGGACTGGCTGACCGACCACAGCCTCGTCGACCCGGACCGGATCGCGGTGATGGGCGGCTCCTACGGCGGGTTTATGACGCTCGCTGCGCTGACAACCTACCCGGACCGCTGGGCTGCCGGTGTCGACGTCGTTGGTATCGCGAGCTTCGTCACCTTCCTCAAGAACACCGGCGACTGGCGCCGGAAACTCCGCGAAGCCGAGTACGGCTCGCTCGACGCGGACCGGGCGCTCTTGGAGCAACTGAGCCCGCTCTCGCACATCGATTGTATCGCAGCGCCGCTGTTCGTTCTTCACGGCGAGAACGACCCGCGCGTCCCCGTTGACGAGGCGCGACAGGTGGTGACGGCGGCGCGCGAGCAGGGGGTCCAGGTGCGTGAACTGGTCTTCGACGACGAGGGCCACGGGTTCTCAAAGCTGGAGAACCGTGTTGAGGCGTACACCGCAGTCGCGGAGTTTCTCGCGAACCACGTATAATGCGTCAGAGTAAAATCGCTCGGTGGTGAGCTATGTGGTATGAGTGCGGACCACGAGCCAGCCGGAGGCGAGCGTGAGCGGCCGATCCGGTGTCTCGTCGCAAAGGTTGGTCTGGACGGCCACGACCGCGGCGCGCACGTCATCTCGCGGGCCTTCCGTGACGCGGGCTTCGAGGTCATCTACTCTGGACTCCACCGGGCGCCAGAGGACATCGTCCAGGCGGCAGTTCAGGAAGACGTCGACGTCGTTGGCCTCTCTATCCTCTCCGGAGCGCACAACACGCTCATCCCGAAGGTTATCGAGGGGTTGGCGGAGTACGATGCACTCTCCGACACCCTTGTTGTTGTCGGCGGTATCGTCCCCGACGACGACGCGAAACAACTGAAGGAAGCGGGCGTCGCAGAGGTGTTCGGCCCGGGGACGCCGATGGAAGAGACGATTCAGTTCATCCGCGAGAACGTCGCGGATCGTAAATGACTGAGGGGGCGACGCCCGACCTCGTCGTGGATCTTCTGGGCGGCGACATGCGTGCGCTCGCGCGAACGATCACTCGCATCGAAAACCGGAGCGGCGACTATCGTGATCTGGTGAGCGCGCTCTACCCACACACGGGGTCGGCGTCTGTCGTCGGGATCACGGGCTCGCCGGGCGCCGGTAAGTCCACGCTCGTTGATGAACTCGTCTCGCACTACCGCGAGAACGACGAGACGGTGGGGGTGATCGCGGTCGACCCTTCCTCGCCGTACACCGGCGGCGCGGTTCTTGGCGACCGTATCCGGATGGGCTCGGCGGTCGGTGACCACGGCGTATTCGTCCGGTCGATGTCGGCCCGTGGCCACCTTGGCGGACTCTCGACGGCAACTGTAGACGCGGTGAAGGCCTTTGACGCGTTTGGCATGGACCGGGTTGTGATCGAGACGGTCGGGGCCGGGCAGAACGAGGTTGACGTCGTCCGCACCGCAGACACGGTTGTTGTCCTCGTCCAGCCTGGCTCGGGTGACGATGTCCAGATGCTGAAGGCTGGAATTTTAGAGATAGGCGACGTCTTCGTCGTCAACAAAGCCGACCTCGACGGCGCAGAGCGGACCGCCGCCGACCTGGAGGAGATGCTCGAACTCCGTGGGTCTGAGGAGCGCACGCGAGTCGGCCACCACGGCGCGGTGGAGGTCGACAGTGTGGCAGACGATGGCGAGACGGAGGACGAATCTGACGCGTGGTCCCCGCCGGTGCTTCAGACGGTCGCGACGACCGGCGATGGAATCGCCGGACTCGCGACGACGCTCGACGGCCATCGAGCGCATCTGGAGCGGACCGGCGAGCGCGAGTCCCGGGCGCGCACCCGCGCCGCCGCGGAGGTCCGCACGCTCTTGCGACAGGACACTGCAGACCTCGTGGAGACGGAACTCCGCCGTCGCGGAGGGATAGACGAGGTCGCGGCACGGGTGGCAGAGCGTGAGACCGACCCCTACACGGTCGCGGACGAGCTTCTTGGACCGCTTCGGGACTATCTCGCAGAGGTCAACGACTGAGAGCGGGGGTCTTACGTCGCTTGCCCTCGTTCTACCAGTATGCGACTCAGACGTGTCCTCGAGTCCCTGACGCTCGTTCTTTTCGCGAGCATCGCGGCCGTTCGCGGCCTCCAGAACAGTGCGGGCGTCCTCGAACCGCCGCTCGATGGTGACCACCGCCGCTTCCAGTGGCGAGGAGTCGACGTGGCCTACACTGAAGCCGGCGAGCCATCGGACCCGACGCTTGTTCTCCTTCACGGAATCAACGCCGCCGGCTCGTCAGGCGAGTTCCGTGAGGTGTTCGCGGACCTCGCGGCCGACTACCACGTCGTCGCGCCCGACCTGCCCGGCTTTGGCTGCTCAGACCGGCCGCCGCTGCGCTACTCGGCAACGTTCTACGAGGAGTTCGTCGCGGCCTTTCTCTCCGAGTTCGACGAGCCCCAGGTACTCGCGTCCAGCCTCACTGGCGCGTACGTAGTGAAGACAGCCCGACGCGACCCCGACCTTGTCGCTGACCTGACGCTGGTCTGTCCGACCGCCGTCGCGGGCCCGGAGCCACCGAAGACGGCGCTCCGCGAACTGCTTCGCGCACCCGTCGTCGGCGAACTGATCCACGGTGTGCTGGTCTCGAAGCCCTCGATCCGGTATTTCAATTCTGACCACGGCTACTACGGCGCCGACCAGCCGTCGACCGCGTGGGAGGACTACGAGTGGCAGACGGGCCACCAGCCGAACGCCCGGCACGCTGTCGCCTCCTTCGTCGCCGGCTTTCTCAACGCTGACGCGTCTCTGGGGGCGACCCTTGCTGACCTCAATCAGGCTGGCGTCAAGACGACGCTGGTCTGGGGACGCGAGGCTGAGATCACCCCACTCGCGGAGGGGCGTGCGCTTGCCGAGGAGGCAGACTGTCGGCTGGTCGTCATTGACGACACGAAGCTCCTACCCCACGTTGAGTTCCCGGACGCGGTCGTCAGTGTCCTGCGCGGCGGTCAACTGGCGCCAGAGTCGGCGGCCGAAGAACGAGCCGGCTGACCTGCGCAGCGTCACGGAGAACACCCCGGTACTCACTCGGGGATCATATTAGACGGACGAAAGACGACGACACGGTCGCTTGTCTGCGGATTTTTGTCGACCGTCGGCTCAACAGACGCCCCCACATCGACCGATTCGGCGTCAACCTCGCGGACCAGCCCTGTTATTCGAACGTCGCCTACTGCTGCGATAGCAGTGACGTACGGTGTCTGGTCGTTGAACTCTCGGGTCCCGAGATGAACGACGGTGTAGGTGACAATCTCGCCGCTGGCCGGCAGTGCCTCTTCCGTCAGGTCGTCCGAGCCACAGTCCGGGCAGACTAGTCGTGGTGGGAGCGATGCGTGGTTGTTGGGACACCGCAGGAGGTATCCGTCGCCGGTTTCCAGCGCGTCTAGCCAGTCGTCGTACCCACGGTCACGGATCTCGCTGTCCCCGGCGTCCGTCATTCGACTACCTCCAGAAGATGGACAACGGCACTCGCGACCGTTCCGCCAGCGTTGTGGGTCAGCCCCACTGTTCCGTCGACTGCGTCGGCGTTCGGGTGGTCGCCGCGCAGAAGCCGGGTCATCTCGACCACCTGGCTCCCACCAGTCGCGCCGACAGGGTGCCCCTTGGCCTTCAGGCCTCCAGAGAGATTGACCGGCAGGTCGCCATCCGCGGTCGTCTCACCACGACGCGCGGCACCGACCGCCTCGCCGTAGTCGTAGAACCCCAGTCCCTCCAGCGCACAGACCTCTGCGATCGTGAAGCAGTCGTGGACCTCGACGGCAGCGACGTCCCCACGGCCGACGCCTGCATCGGCGAACGCCTCCATGGCGGCTGCATCTGTTGCTGGTGTACGTGCAGGGTCCCCCCGGCTCTGGAGGGCGAGTGCGTCGCCGCCCTGCCCAGAGCCGACGATGGCGACGGATGCGTCGAGCTCGTTCGCCTCGGCATACGCCTCGCTCACGACGACAAGGGCGCTCGCGCCATCCGTGACCGGACAGGAGTCGTAGAGACCCAGCGGCTCCGCGATTATCGGCGCCGAGAGCGCCTGCTCGACGGTAATGGCCTTGCGGTACTGGGCGTACTCGTTCGGCACCGCATTCTCGTGGTTCTTCACTGCGACGTGCGCGAGGTCCTCGCGCTCGCCACCGAACTCCTCGAAGTACGACCGGGCCATCAGCGCGTACGCCCCCGGGAACGTGACGCCCGCCCGCACCTCAAACAGTTCGTCGGCAGCGATTGCGAGGGCCTCGGTCGTCTCCTCTATCGCTCGGTTGGTCATCCGCTCCATCCCGCCGGCCACCACGACGTCTGCCTGTCCCGCCGCAATTGCCCGCACGGCGCCGCGGACCGCGGCGCCAGCGGAGGCGCAGGCTAGTTCGTACCGGGTCGCTGGGCACGAGAGCCCAGCCGCCTCGGCCATCAGGGGCGCCTGGTGGCCCTGTCGCTCCCCGAGCGCACCCATAAAGTTGCCGTAGTGGAGTTCCGCTACAGCCTCGCGGTCGACACCCGCGTCCGCGAGCGCTGCCTCGGCTGCCTCCGCGAACAGCTCTCTACCCGTCCGGTCGGGGGTCTGCCCGAAATGCGTGAGTCCGACGCCTGCCACGCGAACGCCTTCCATACCCACGACCCGGTATCGTGGGTGAAAGACCTGCCGCACTCGGAGAGGAGGCTCCCCCAACTGCCCCACCACAGGCGGTCTGCTTTTCCCCTGCCCCGCCGAGGCGATGCCATGGACGCCCACACACCGGCGCGGGTCGCGGTTCACGGGACGGGCGCGAGCACCCTCCGGGAGGCTGTCGTTAAGGCTGGGGCGTCCGTCGTGGAGCATGACCCCGACGCGGTCGTCGTCGCCGGCGAAGAGTCGTTCTTCGCACTGTCTGACGACCCTCCCTCCGCGCCGGTGGTCCCCGTTACCGACGAGGAGACGCCGCTGACGGTCGCCCGCGACCGCGTGGTTACGGCGCTCTCCGGTCCGCTGGTTCGTTACACGCACCCAGTGCTTGACGCGCGAGTCGGCGGCGAGTCGGTCGGACGCGCCCTCGCTGAGGTGACGCTCATGACGAGCGAGTCTGCTCGCATCTCTGAGTTCACAATCGGCGGCGACGGTCGGCACGTCGGCGGCTTTCGAGCCGACGGGGTCGTCGTCGCGACGCCACTCGGGAGCGTTGGCTACGCCCGCGCCGCTGGAGGGCCGGTCGTCACGCCGGGCACGGGCCTCGCAGTCGTCCCTGTCGGCCAGTTCGCTACCCACCGGGGAGCGTGGGTACTAACTCCGCCCGTCGACTGCGCAGTCGAACGCGATGAGGTGCCCGTCTCGTTGGTTCTCGACGGGACCGTCGCGACCGAAATCGGTGTCGATAGCCCCGTACACATCGTGTCGGCCGACCGATTTGACTTCCTCATCCCCGCCGGCGGAGTGGAAAGCTTCTAATCTCCGGGCCGCAGAGTGCGGCGTATGAAGCTGTTGCAGTTCCTCGTCCCGGTTGAGGGCCTTTTGGCCGTTGAAGAGGTCCTCCCGTACGTCGCCCTTGCTCTGGTGTTGGCCAACATGGCCACGCGCTTTCTGAGCCACCGGAGTCACGTCCGGGAGGCGAAAAAAGAGGAAGCGATCAGCCGGTACACCCCGCACGTCGTCACATCAATGGCGCTTATGCTCGGCAGCTTCGCATACATGATCGTCGCGCCACACGGCGGCATGGTCCTGTCCGTCCTCGTCGTCGGGACGGTCCTCGCGGACTTTTTCGAGTTCGAGTCTCGACAGGTGGAGGTGCGAAACGACATGCCCATCGAGCGGCCGAAAAGCGCCCTTACCGGCTCGCTGCTCGTCTTGCTGTACGCGGGCTACCAGTCGGTGTTTTTCATCATCCAGCCCATCTGGTCAGCTATCGTCTGACCGGTCGCGTCCGCTTGGTGTTTCATCACGCCTGCTACATATCGAGCCCCGCGACTCCTCGGCGAGCGTTAGTCGAAAATCATAGGTCGCCGTGTCAGTTCGACCTCGCTTCGTCTATCGCCTTTCGGGCCTGCCGGCCCGCGGGGACGAGTACCCAGAACGTCAGGGGCCCGAGGATCGCCAGCCAGAAGAACACGTCCATCAGCGTGATCGCGACCAGATTCAGAAGCGTCGCGCTCCCCGTGTCGACGGTCAGTGGAGCAACGAGCTGTTCGGTACTCCCGAACGATGGTGTCCGGTACCAGCCTGCCAACACCATCCAGAACAACCCGGCGACGGTGAGGATACCTAGCCCCTTGATAAACTCGTCAGCCATTATTGTCGCTATCGTCCGCGTCGGCTTCAGCGTTTCCCATCCCCGCAGTGCGGAATCGCGTGCCGAGAGTGTAGATGCCGGCCCCGATCGCGATTATCGACAGTCCCAGCGCGGCCAGCGCCGCTGAGAGTACGCCCTCGCCCGGAGCGATCCCGACGGACGAGAATACGACGACGACGAGCGAACGGACGACACTCACCCGGAGCGTGGCGGCGTCGAGCAGGCTGAACCCAACTACCACCGAGACAACGGCGATGAGTGTCGAAAACACCACGACGGTCTTGTACAGGCGGAGCGGAACCACTACGTCGTGTCCGCCGGTCGGGCTCGTGTCGGTCTTCTCCGCGGGCGGCTCTCCGGTTTCGTGTGTCTCGTCGGTCATGGGTGAGAGACCGGTCGGCGTGTAGTCGGACAGTGGTTCGACGGCGGTGTCACCGACTTAGCTCACTTTGGTGGGCGAAGCCGGTAGTACCGCCGGTTGAGGTCGTACACATACCCCTCGCGCATCGTCTTGAGGACGGCGTAGGTGATGACGCCGGTAACGACCGGTAGGAGGAACGTCAGATCGAACAGCAGGTCGACGTTCATCGGAAGCAAGTTCTTCACCGACAGTAGGCTGATGGTAAACGCGAAAACGACGCCAAACACCCCGACTGCGGCCCAGAACGGCTGCTCAACGGGCCGACGCGCCGCGCCCTTGTTCAGGAACGGCACGATAGCGATAATGCTCACGACTACGACGTTCGCGAGGACGCCGTACGTCCGGTCAGCCATGATCTTCTGACCACCGAGAACGGCGAGTTCGGGATTGAGCGGGTTGAGCTTCAGCAGGCCGAACGACCAGTAGAGGTACCAGTCCGGCAGGATGATGGCCGGCGTGCTGGACGGGTTCGCCGGGTCACCAATGTGCGGTGGGAGCGCCGCCGAGAGGAAGATCATCATCCCGACAAAGAACGCAGCGATAGAGAGATTCCGCACCGTCTCGTGGGGCCACGTCGGGAACGCGAGGACATCTCGCTCGACGTAGTCTGACTCCGTCCGAAGGTCTTGATCCTCGCGACGGGCGCGCTCGAAGTACTCGTAGGTTAGGCGCGCCAGTCCGACGTGGCGCTCTTTACGCTCACGCCACGTCGGCGTCTCGTCATCCGGCGCGACAATGCCCGCGCCGTCAGCGACCGGTTCTCCCTGATTCTCGGTGGTAGTGTCTTCGTGACTCATTGTTTCAGTGTGGCTCTGCGATGCCCTGAACCCACACGATGCCGATGTGGATAGCGATGAGTGCCGTCACCACGAATGGCAACAGGAACACGTGGAGGATGTACATCCGCTGGAGAGTGGCCTGTGAGAGGGTGAACCCGCCGAACAGGAGCTGGGCGACCCACTCGCCGGCCAGCGGGATCGAGAGGCTCATCTCGACACCGATCTGGCCGGCCCAGAAGGCAAGCTGGTCCCACGGAAGCAGGTAGCCGGTGTAACCGAACACCATCGTCAGTGAGATGAGGACGATACCGATCAGCCAGTTCAGTTCGCGCGGCTCCTTGTACGCCCCGGTGAAGTAGACACGGAGCATGTGGAGGAAGACAGCCGCGACCATTACCTGCGCCGACCACCGGTGTATCGAGCGGAGCATGAATCCGAACTGGAGGTCACGCATGATGTTCGCGATAGAACAGTATGCGACCGATGCATTCGCAATACCACACGCGCCGGCGGCCGTCGACGGCGAGTAGTAGAAGCCCAACAGGGCGCCGGAGGCGGCCGCCACTACGTACGCCAGCGTTGAGAACGTCCCGAGCGTGTACAGTGGGTACCAGTACCAGAACTTGTTGTCAAGATCATACTGCTCGGTGTGGCTCTTGGGCATCTGCATGTTCGACCGGTAGTAGAGCGTCTCGAGCAGTTCGAGATAGTCGACGATGCGGAGGCGCTTGTCCATCCAGACAAGCGTGGTGAGAAAGACCGCCTCGACGGGTGAGAGGTCCTTGGACTTGATCCAGGCGTTGTGGTCGTACTCGTCTTGCTTTTTTAGACTCATTGGTTATCGCTTGTAGTACGGGTAGATTGCTCGCTTGACTGTGTCCCAGGCACCGTCACCCAGTTGGACGCCGTCGACGTCATCCTCACGGATGTAGAGGTCCTCCCACTTGCGCCGGCGCTTCTTAACTATCATCACGTCCGGGAGGAATTCCTTGCGGTAGAGCGCGAGAATGAACGCGAGGTCGACGAACACTGCCGCGAGCAGTCCTCCGAGGAACATGTTCCCTGTGTCGGACAGCCCCCAGCCGCTCACCAGTCCGTAGACGAATAGCGAGACGAACACCACCTCAATGACCGTCAGAAGGACAATAGCGATGGCCGCCGCGGTACTCTCGCGGGCCGGCTCGTACCGGTGGATGTCACCGTACGTGGAGCCCTTTGTCGACATTACTGTTCACCCCGTCCGTGCCCCGAGTGTGGGGTCTCACCGTACTTGAGTATGTAGAACGTGTACACGATGGTCACGATGATGCCGAGGATAGTTGCCGAGCCGACCCAGTGGGCCTGAATTGCGACGCCGAGTTCGTGGAGTTCCTTCTCGCCACCCTCCCCAGCGCCGCCGCCCTCCTCGGGGAGTGCGCCGACGACGACGACACCTTTCATTCCCAGAGACTGGTGAGGCTGGCAGTAGTAAGTAGTTGCACCTTCTTCCTCGAAGGTGTGTTCGAAGGTGAACCCAGCGTCGGCGACGAGTTCTGAGTCAAAGCTGGCGCCGTCCTGAGCGACGACGTTGTGCTGGCCGCCCTCGCCCGTCCACTCCCAAATAACCGTTGTCCCAGGGTCGACCTGCACGGCGGCGGGCCCGAAGCCGAAGGCGCCGCCGTTGGCCTCAGTACCGACCTGAACAGTCACCTCGGAACTGCCCGTCTCGTCGACTACCTCGGGATAGTTGCCAACGTCGGACATCCACCCCCCGAAGCTTGGCTGGGCGGCGGCGGTTCCGGCGGTCCCTACCGCCGCGGCGGTGACGGCCGTTCCGCCACCCGCCGCACGTAGGAAGTCGCGGCGTCTCATAAACCGAACTCGGGAGTGGACGAGATTAAACCCACCGACTACGCGAGCGAGTGGCGACCAGCGTCGGTGTCCACGTCAATCGGCTTCCGCTTCGGCCTCAGCCTCCGTCTCGCGGTCCTCACTGCCGGGAAGGAACTCTGGCCGCCGGGCGCCAGCCTCCTCGACGGCCTGGAGGCGCTGGCGGAACTCCTCGGCACGGAAGCGGTCTGAGAGCCGGGCGTTCGCGACTACGCCGAACAGGAACAGACCGACAAGGGTGAAAAGACCGGCGACAACGGGCGCGACAATGGTGCCGACGACGCCCAGTAGCCAAAATAGGCCAAGAGCGAGACCAGAGAGGACCTGCGCGCCTGCGACCAACTGAAGCATCAGGTTGCCAAATTCGCCGGTCCCCGATTCGATGTCTTCGGGCGTCGGAAGTTCGTACGCCGCCGGCGGCTCCTCGGGGTCGTAGTCGTCAATCGAGCAGAGCGCGACAGAGGCGGTCACGTCCCGGAGGACTGTCCCCGCTCCCTCGACAGTGCCGTCGGGGTAGACGACTGCGTAGCCCTCGTCTGACCACGCCGCAAGCATCGGCTTGGCGTTCTCGACCACCCGGTCGAGTTCGGCGAAGACGTCGCGCCGGGCGATCCGAGATTTGAGATCTCTCTCGACTTTGTTGAGGAGGTCCGCCCCCGTAATCCAGGTGTCGGCATCGAAGACGGCCTCCCACTCCTCGCCACTCATCTCTGCCATGTCGGCAGGGCCGAACTCGTCGAAGTCGTACCGCTCCTCAACCTCTGCGCGGAGGGTATCTAGGTCCCGCTCCTCGGTGTCGTCAACCAGAGTCCTCTCACCGGGCGAGGTGGCATCCGCGTCGCTCCCGCCCTCGGCATCGTCCATCACGCAGATGTAAGGGATCGAATGACCTTAGCGTGACGGTCTGCCCGCCGCGGCGAGTCGCGGCGTTTAGGACACCTCGGCTCTTAGATGCGCTGATGGTTTCGGAGACGACCGTCGCCGCCGCGGCGGCGCTGTCGGTCACCGCGAGCTTTCCCCTCTACCTGATCGGCGCGAAGGTGATGATCGATGCCGAGGTGGTGACGTGGAACGTCCTCCGCCGGCATCTGAAGTTCATCGTCGTGGGACTGCTGCTCAATACCGTCCCTGTCGTCGGGTGGATGATGCCCCGGCTGCTGGAGCAGCTGAACGGCTCCGCGGCGCTCCACGCTGTCCTCGGTCTTCAGGCGTACGCGATGCTTTTGTTCGGGCTGACCGGTATCGTCCGTATTCTTCAAGTAAAGCTCGCCGCCGACGCCTACGACGACCCCGACACCGTCGCCCTCAACGATCTTCACGAGAACATGGGTGCGTGGCGCGGTCGGCTCCGAGTCGGTGTGTTTGGTTACGTTGTGTTCTGGATGCTCGCGTACGTGATCGGGGTCTACCGGTTCTGGGTGCGGTATCTGGCTTGACGCGGCCCGCACCCCGCGCTACTCCCACGCTTCGTCCGTCGCCAGGTCTACCTCCGAGTCGCCACGCTCGCTCGGGCAGACGTCGGCCAGCACGCAGTCCGCGCAGTTCGGGTTCCGCGCCGTACACGCCGCGCGGCCGTGTTCGATAAGTAGGTGAGTGTAAGCCTTCCACTCCGAGTCGGGCACCACGTCGACGAGGTCGCGCTCTATCGCCTCCGGGTCGCGTCGCTCGGTCAGGCCGAGGCGGCGAGACAGCCGCTGAGCGTGGGTGTCTATCACAATCCCCTCGACAACGTCGTGGCCGTGCTGGAGTACAACGTTCGCTGTCTTCCGCCCGACGCCCGGTAGGTCTGTGAGGGCGCTCATCGTGTCCGGCACCGTGCAGTCGTGCTCGGCTATCATCCGCTCGCAGGCGTCGACGAGCCACCCCGCCTTCTGGTTAGGATAGGTAATAGAGGAGATATCCTCTGCCAGTTCCTCATGACCTGCCGCGACGTAGTCCTCGGGCGTCTCGTACCTCGCGAATAGGTCGGGCGTCACTGAGTTCACCCGCTCATCGGTACACTGACCCGAGAGGACGACGGCGACGAGGAGTTCCAGCCGCGTCGAGAAGTCGAGCGAGATTGTCGCGTCGGGGTACGTCTCGTGGAGTCGGTCAAGCACCGCACGCGCCTGTGCCTTCCGTGAGTCGAGCGCCGTTCCCATAGCCACAGCTCTGTGTGCGGTCGCTTCAACCCGCCGACTTCTTTCTCCATGCGTGCCCTGCCGGCCGCGCTCTCCGTCGCCCGGACTGTCCAGTCGTGCCCCTCTGCGACGCTCCCAACATCGGTGACGTTTTATTGAAATACACGTCTCGTCCTGCTTCGCGGCGCGACCACGCCTCACCTCAGCCGCCGGACGCTGTCGGGATCTCGAACGTGACGGTCATCTGATCACCCTCCACCACACGGAGCGAGATACTGTCGCCGACGGTCAGTTTGGCATACGTTCCTGTGACCGGCCGGTCGCGGCGCTCTTTTGCGAACGCGTTCACTGTGAGATGGTCGACACCGCGGTGACGGACGTGGGCCGTCTCGTGGACATGTCCGTTCACAACTGCGCGGACGTCGTGGCGCGCCAGTACGCTGTTCACCTCGCGCTTGTTTCCACAAAACGCCTGCTCCGGTTCCTCGGCGAACCAGTGGTTGTCGCTCAAATCGCGGTAGCCAAGCGGGTGGTGGACGAACACCACCGCACCATCTGCGTCGGCGAGTTCGCGGTCGAGAAACGCCAACTGCTTCTCGCCGACCGCGCCTTGCGCGCCCGATCGCTCTGGTGCAGAGGAGTCGAGGTAGAACAGATTGGTCTCGCCAATTCGGCCGTAGAATCGCTTGACACCGAAGAGGTCACGCAGGTCGGCACGCGAGAGCTGTTCCACGTCGTGGTTTCCGAGAAGGTAGGTGACGGGCACACCCAGACTGTTGAGCGCCGCTTGAACCGCGCGGAGGTGGTCACGGTCGGTCTCTGGGTCCTCATCCTCTACCAGATCGCCGAGGACGACAAGATGGTCGGGATCGACGGCGTTGAGCCGGCCGAGAACACTGTCGAGCTCGGTCAGAATCGCGTGCTCGTGGGCGCTTCGTAGGTGGATATCGGAGATGATGCCAACGTTCACGATGGATGAAACGGCGTCGCGAAAAAAGCGTTCGAGTTGGCTACGCGAACGCGAGGTTGCCAGCGTCGCCATCGTCGCCGTCGTCGACGGCAACTTTCGCCCACGCCTCGCGGAAGTCCTGCATGTAGACTTCGGTGCGGTCGTCACGGATGGCAAACATCCCAGCCTCCGTACAGACGGCCTTGACGTCCGCGCCGGAGGCATCCTCGGCCATCTCGGCAAGTTCTGCGAAGTCTACGTCGTCGTCGATGTTCATGTTGCGGGTGTGGATCTCGAAGATGATCTCGCGGCCCTCCCGGTCGGGCTTTGGTACCTCGATGAGGCGGTCGAACCGGCCAGGTCGGAGGATCGCCTCGTCCAGCATATCGAACCGGTTCGTGGCCGCGATTAGGCGAATTTCGCCGCGTTCGTCGAACCCGTCCATCTCTGAGAGCAGCTGCATCATCGTGCGCTGGACCTCGGCGTCTCCGGAGGTTTTTGAGTCCGTGCGCTTCGAGGCGATCGCGTCGATCTCGTCGATGAAGATCACCGCAGGCTCGCTCTCGCGGGCGACCTCGAACAGGTCGCGCACGAGCTTCGCGCCCTCACCGATGAACTTGTGGACGAGTTCGGAGCCGGCCATCTTGATGAACGTGGCATCGGTCTCGCTCGCGACCGCTTTTGCCAGCATCGTCTTGCCGGTCCCTGGTGGACCGTGGAGCAGGACGCCCGAGGGGGGTTCGACACCCACCTCATCGAAGGCATCGGCGCGAGTGAGCGGCAGTTCGACCGTCTCGCGTACTTCGCGCATCTGCTGTTCTAGACCACCAATGTCACCGTAACTGACAGACGGCGAGTGCTCGACTTGCATCACGCGGGCGCGGACGTCTGTCTCGTTGTCGAGGCCCTTGACGATCGAGAGGGAGTTGTTGACCGCAACCCGGGCGTCGGGCTCAAGATCGGACCGCAGTTCGTCCGTGACCTCGGTCAGCGCTTCTTGATTGTTGCCGTGCTGCTTGATGATCACACCCTCGTCGGTGATCTCTTGGACGGTCGCGACGAATAGCGGCGACTGCTTGAGCTTCTTGTTTTCGTGGGTCAGCCGCTCCAGCTTCTGCTGGTGCTTGTTGTTCTCAGCGTTCGCGTCTAGCAGCTTGTCTCGCATCTCCTCGTTCTGTGTCTCCAGAACCTCGAGGCGCTCACGCAACGCCTCAATCTTCTCCTGCTGCGACGCCAACTCGTCATCGTAGGGGAGTTCAACGTCGTCAACCGTATCGGTCATTAACATCGGTTGGGGGCCGTTGCTCAAGAGGTTTCGGGTGAGCGAAGCCGGCGCCGCACGGCGGTCTCCCTCCGACCTTCACTTCCACCCCGGTCACGAAGCGCCTTTGTCGGCGCCGCCGAAACAAGCGAGTGTGACGCGTCTCCTCCACACCGCGGACACTCATCTCGGCTACCGGCAGTACCACTCGCCGGACCGACGGGATGACTTTATGCGGGCGTTCGAACGGGTGGTCGACGATGCAATCGAGGCGGACGTGGACGCCGTCGTCCACGCCGGCGACCTCTATCACGACCGCCGGCCTGACCTCCCTGACCTCGTTGGGACTGTCGAGGCGCTCTCCCGTCTTCAGGACGCCTCGATCCCCTTTCTCGCCGTCGTCGGCAACCACGAGTCGACTCGCCACGGACAGTGGCTCGACGTGTTCGAGCGACTCGGCCTCGCGGAACGCCTCGGCGACACACAGCGCCGGCTTGGGGACGTCGCCCTCTACGGCCTCGACCACGTCCCACGCTCCCGGCGCGACGATCTTGAGTATGAGTTTGCCCCGCACGACGCCCCCCACGCTGTTCTCGTCGCGCACGGCCTGTTCACTCCGTTTGCACACGCGGACTGGGACACCGACGAGGTACTTGCCCGCTCGTCAGTCGACTTCGACGCCCTCCTCCTCGGCGACAATCACGAACCCGGTGTCGAACAGGTTGGCGACCGCGGCGTGTGGGCAACCTATTCTGGGTCGACAGAGCGCGCGAGCGCGAGCGAACGTGATGGTCGGGGCTACAATCTCGTTGATTTCGATGCCGACGACCCGGGCCCATCAGGCGTGACGGTCCGTCGCCGCGCGCTCAGCACCCGTGAGTTCGTCTTCGTAGATGTCGACCTCGCGCCGGGCGAAGGAGTCGACCGTGTGCGAAACCGGATTCGTCAGCACGACTGTAACGATGCTGTCGTGATCGTGCGCGTCGAGGGGGACGGCGAGTCGTTCGCGCCCGCCGCCGTTGAGGAGGCGGCGATTGACGTGGGTGCCGCCATTGCCCGTGTCACCGACCACCGAGAGATAGAAGACGAAGCGGAGACACCCGACGTCTCCTTTGCCGACCCAGACGAAGCAGTTCGCGAACAGGTCCGCGAGGCCGGCCTGTCTCCCGCCGGCGCGGATCTTGACCAGACCGTCCGCGCGACAGACGTGGCCGACTCGAATGTGCGTGACCGCGTTGAGCGCCGGGTGCGCGAGCGAATCGACGAGGGTCTTGAGGTCTTCGAGGGGGCTGCAGACGACGAGGCGAACGGAGCAGCGGGCGAGACCGAGAGCGAGACCGAGAGCGAAGCCGACAATTTCGACGACGCGGCGGTCGCAGACAACGCGGCCGACCCGACGGCCGCGGACGAACCCGACGATTCTGACGACTCACAGGTCACTATGGAGGACTTCTCGTGAGGGTCGACCGCGTCGACCTCCGGAATTTCAAGCCCTACGGCGAGGGCGAGGTGGGGTTTGAGCCCGGTGTGACGGTCGTCCATGGGGTCAACGGCAGTGGGAAATCCTCTCTCCTTGACGCCGTTTTTTTCTCGCTTTATGGGTCGAACGCTCTCAACGCCGGGACGAATCTGGAGGATCTCGTTCGCAACGGCGAGGAGGAGACAGAAGTTCACCTCGCGTTCACCCATGAGGATGCGCGCTACCGAGTCAACCGGCGCCTCCGACGCTACGATAATAGGGTGGACCACGACTGCGAACTGAGCGGCCCGGACGTCGCAGTTGAGGGCGCCTCCGACGTTGAGGCGTTCGTGAGCGACCTCTTGCGGATGGATGCGGACGCCTTCGTCAACTGCGCGTACGTCCGGCAGGGCGAGGTGAACAAGCTCATTGAAGCGAGCCCCCGCGAGCGCCGCGCGACAATCGACGACCTGCTCCAGTTAGGCAAGCTAGAGGAGTACCGCGAGCGCGCGGGCGACGCCCGCCTCGGTGTCGAGGACGTATTGCGCGAGAACCAGGTAAGACTCACAGATCGACGCGAGGACGTCGAGGATATCGAGGCTGGAAATCCTCACGAGCGGGTAAACGACCTCGGAACCGACCTCGCGTCGGTCGAGTCGGAGATCGAGCGGTTCGAGGAGCAGCGCGAGACCGCGCGAGAGACGCTGGAGGAGGCCCGGCGCGTGTTGGAGGAGTCCGCGGAGCGCCGCGAGGAACTGGCCGACGTCGAAGGAGACGCCGAGTCGCTGGCGGAGACGATAGCCGAGACGGAGGCCGAACGCGAGTCGCTCGCGGCGGAGGTCCGTGAGGCCGAGGAAAGAGCTGAGGAGTACGCAGAGCGTATCCAGAGCCTGCTCGTGGAGACGACGTTTGACGAGGCCGACTCTGACCAGATCGCAGCGCGTAGCACCGCGCTTCAAACGGAACGCGGCGAGGTACAGGAGCAAATTGGCGTGCTCGGCGGCGAGATAACGGCGCTTGCCGAGAAGGCAGAGCGCCACGACGACGCCGCGGCAGAGCGCCACGACGACGCGGCGACGCGCCGGGACCGCGCGGCGGAGCGACGCAAGGACGCTGCGGAGCGGCGCGACCGGACTGAAGCGCTGGCGGACGAGATTGCGGAGCTAGACGACGGGCTGACGGAGGCCCGAACGACGTTTTCGGACGCGCCGGTCGACCCTGACGAGGCCGAGGCCCACCGCAACGACATCCGCGAACGCGTTGAAAGTGCCCGCGAGACGCTCGTCGAGCGGCGTAATGAACTCGAAAGCGCCCGCGAGCGCGTCGCAGACGCCGAGCGATTGGTCGAGGAGGGCAAGTGTCCGGAGTGTGGTCAGCCTGTCGAGGGGTCGCCTCACGTTGGGGCGCTCTCGGAGCGGCGTGAACGGGTAGCTGAGGCGGATTCACGTGTTGCTGAGGCTAACGAACGGGTCGAGACCGCCGAATCTGACCTTGCCGACGCAGAGGCACTTGTCGAGGCCGCGGCCCAGGTCGAACGCCTCGAGTCACGGCTGTCGGGCAAGCGCGAGACGCTCGCGAGTGAGCGTGACCGGGCCGAGGAGGCAACAGACCACGCGGAGGAACTCGCCCGTGAGGCGGCGGACCTCGTCCGCGAGGCGGCGGCTCACGAGCGCACGGCTCGGGATGCCCGAAAGCACGCGGCGGAGAAGCGTGCGGAACTCGGTGCGCTCAACGGCGAGCGCGGGGACCTGACCGAGCGCATCGAGCGGCTCGCAGATCTCGAGGCGACAGTCGCGGACCGCGACGACGCCCGCGAGGAGGCCTCGCGCCTGCGTGACCAGCGTGCAGACCTTGAGGAGCGAAACGACGAGCGTCGGGAGCGCCTCGCGGACCTGCGCGACCGCCGGGCAAGCCTCCGCGAGGCAGTCGAAGACGACCGGGTAGAGGCGGCCCGCGAGCAAAAATCGGACGCGTCGACATACCTCGAGAAAGTTGAACCAAAGCTGGCTGATCTGAACGATCGACGCGACGAGATACGCGATGGCCTTGCCACCGCACGAGACGAGATCGAACGCCTAGAAGCCCTCCGTGATGAGGTCGACCGGCTGGCGGAACGCGTGGCCGGGCTTGAGTCGCTCCACGCCGAGGCGGAGCAGCTGGAGTCACTCTACGGTGACCTCCGGAGCGACCTCCGCCGACGCAACGTCGCTACGCTCGAGCGGATGCTGAACGAGACGTTCTCGCTCGTTTACGAGAACGACGCCTACGCCCGTATCGAACTCGACGATGACTACGACCTAGCCGTTGTCCAGAAGAACGGCGAACGGCTCGCCCCTGATCAGCTCTCGGGCGGCGAGCGCGCCCTTTTCAATCTCTCCCTGCGGTGTGCGATCTACCGTCTGCTCGCGGAGGGTATCGACGGCGCGGCACCGATGCCGCCACTTATTCTCGACGAACCAACCGTCTTTCTCGACTCCGGGCACGTCTCGAGGCTGGTGGATCTCGTCGAGGAGATGCGGAATCTCGGGGTGGCCCAGACGGTGATCGTGAGCCACGACGAGGAACTAGTCGGCGCGGCAGACGCGCTGGTGACGGTGGAGAAAGATCCGACAACCAACCGCTCGACGGTCCGGCGCGACCCAATCGAGGCTGAGGAGTCGATCGTCGGCACGAACACGAGCGACTAGCGCAGACGGTCGAGTGCCTCTTTGGCCACGTCGGTGAGGGCGTAGCCGCGCCGGCCGTCTACTTCGGCCTTTTTGAGCAGACCAGCGGCGCGGAACTCGGCGACTGCGCCGTGGAGGTCCGATTCGCACAGGTCTGAATCGGCAAGAAGCGATCGAACGGACCGCGGGCCGACCGCGTCGAGGTGACAGAGCAGACCGAGCGTCCGGTCGTCGCGGGCCGCTAACACGAGTCGTCTGGCGTCCGGGTCGAGGGCTCGTGCCGCCGTCTCCAGAGGTGCGGCGCCGTCGACCACCGTCACGTCGTCCGGGTCGATGTCCCGCTCTATGCCGGTCTCGGGGTCGCGAACGAGCAACGATCCGGCCGTCTGTCTCACAACGAGCAGCCGATGGCCGGCGGCATCCTCAACAGTTCGCACGGCTATACTTTGGGGCGCACGGGAGTTATGAGTTGTCTTCGGTCGCATTAGCGTCGTTTCGCCGCTTGAACCCCCGTATTGACCGAGCCAGTGCTACCGTCGCGAGGAGGCCGACGAGAATGGCGGTCCCCCCACCCCGCCACTGCCCGCGGAAGTATATCACCATCAGCCCGATTGCCGGCGCGCCGAGGGCGACGTTCGCGAGGAAGACGCTCGTCCACCACGTCTGGGCGAGGTCGCGATCCACGTCCTCGGGCGCCACCGCGGGGGTCGGTACCTCTGGTACGAGGTCGTGTTCCGGCGAGCCGAACTGGTCGGCGGGGTCGTACTCCTCGGGTTCGACAGGGCCAAACGGCTCCTCAAAGTTCGCCTCTACGGCGTCGTCGGACCCATCATTCACAGGCGATTATGACTTTGGACGAGGAAAAGTCAGTCGTTCAGGTCGTCTCGGTGAGGTCAACTGCCACGCTAGCCTCCACCCACGCGAACGGATCCTCGGCGTCGTGGAGGACGACACCGTCATCAACTTGGTAAGCCTCTACGGTCCTCGCGCTGTCTTGTCCCCGATCGTGACGCCCCTCTGCGGTGAACGCATCGTTGTGCGATGACATGTATATGCGAAGAGTTGACACACATATATGTTTTGCGTCCGGCTACCACCTCGAGAACGGGCCGATGCCGAAGCGTTTAGGCCGAACCTACCGAATAGTCTAACGTGAGCGATCAGGCCTCCTTCGGGGACTTCACGGACACCGGAGAGGACGATGAGCGTCCAGCAGCGGAGGCCGCGGCCGTCGCCGGGAAGAGTGGGGGCGTCGCCGAGGTGGTGACCGAAGACTCGCGCTACCCGCCGGCCGACAGGCCCCTGAAACTGGCGGTGACACAAGTAAACTACACCGTCGAGGGGCGGGGCGACGAGGAGTATCCCGTCGTCCACGTCTTCGGGCGGACGCCCGACGGCACCCGCGAACACGTCAGGGTATTAGAGTTCGAACCGTATTTTTACACCCCGACGGCTGACCTCGACGAGGACCCCGTAGGAGCGTACGGGTCGGTGCTCGACACCCGCGAGACGGGGCCGGACGGTGAGCCGTTCGAGTCCATCCGGGGCGAGCGGCTAACGAAGGTAGTCGCGCGCACCCCGCGGGATGTTGGCTCCATCCGTGACGACTTTGTGACGACGTACGAGGCCGACATCCTGTTTCCCAACCGCTTTCTCATCGACCTCGGAGTGGGCGGCGGTGTCGCGGTTCCGGAACGACGCCTAAACGACGGGCGGATTCAGGTCCACCACTCGGAGGTTGACCCCGCTGAGGTCGACGCCGATCTTCGAGTGAACACGTTTGATATTGAGGTGGACGACCGCAACGGCTTCCCGGAGGACGGTGAGGAGCCGATTGTCTGCCTAACGAGTCACGACTCCTACCGCGACGAGTACGTCCTGTGGCTGTACGAGGCCCCGAGCGGCGAGGGTTCGGTTCCGGACACCATTGAGGACTACGAACAGATCAATAGGGACGCGGACGTGGACGTGCGGACGTTCGAGCGCGAAGGTGAGATGCTTCACCGGTTTGTCGAATACATTGACGAGACCGACCCGGACGTGGTCACAGGCTGGAACTGTCTGCCAGCGGATAGCGACGTTCAGATGGCTGACGGGACGACCCAGGAGATTCGCGCTGTCGAGCCAGGTGATGTCGTGGCCGGGTCAGACGGACAAACGCCGACGACTGCGACAGTTACGAACAAATGGCGCAGCGAAACCGAGATTCTTGAGTTCGATCTCGCTGACGGTACGACGTTGCGTAGCTCCCCTGACCACCAGATTATGGTGGGCGACGGCGAGACGATTGACTGGACGGAAGGGGCTGAACTCGAATCTGGCGATCACGTGCTCAAACCGCGGACACTGCCCGTCGACGAATCCAATGTTCCAACGCTTTCAGAGCTCGTTCCGCGAGAGAACCAGCAATTCGCAGACCAGGGCGTCGCGGAGCAGTTCAACTCGCAACCCCCACAGGGAGCGACCGTCGAACGTGGTGAGGAATCCGATATCACGGCGAAAACTCTCTATCATCCCCGCCGCGACGTGTGGACGTCGGAGCGGTGTTCGAATGCTTCGACGCGATACGACGTGGCGCTTCCCGACGGAGGCCACGACCACCGCCGGACCGACACCGACCTCGACAGGGAGTTTCACGAACACGAAGCCTATCTTGCCGGCCTCATCCTCACCGACGGCAGCATGTCTGAGATAGACGGGATCAGGTTCTTCAACGCGCACAAAGAGCTTCACGAGGCGTTTCCCGGTGACTCACCCCTACGGCCTGATGGGACCGGCTGTTACCAGCAAACTGTCCTCGACGACGCCCGGATGTACGCGTTCAACGGTCTGGGCATCCCGTTTGAGGACAGAACCGCCGGACCTATCGACCTCTCTGCGGTGTATCAGATGCCCACCGAGTACGTCGCACGGTTCCTTGCAGGCGTCATCGACGGCGACGGGTCCGTCGGCCCCATCGTCACTGTCACAGCAGAGAGCGAATCGATCGGCGACTGGTACGTGCGACTGTTCAAGCGACTCGGCGTGTATGCCGAACGAGATGAGAGTACTGTCCGGATTCCGGACGCCGAACGTGACTGCTCAACGCTCCGAGAGCAAGTTTGGCCACATATGCGTCATCCGGAGAAAGTTGACCGTCTCGTCGGGCTCTCCGGCGAACAGAGTGGGCAAACGGAGGACATTCCGTACGGCCTACCCGCGGCGAAGGTCGATACCGGCGAACGCCGACGTGGCCGCGCTGAATGTCGCCGCGGCATCGGTCACGAGCGATACGAGACGGATGTCGACGAGTGGGATGAGTACGTCTTTGTCAAGGTCGAAGACGTCAAAACCGTCGGCACGGAGACGACGTACGACCTCGAAACAACGACTCACAACTTTGTCGCGGAGGGGTGTCTCGTCCACAACTGCGAGGAGTTTGACGTTCCGTATGTCCTCGACCGGATGGAGGAGATCAGAGGCACGTCCGAATACGAGCTCTCGCCTGACCGCTTCTCGCGCGTCGACGAGGTGTGGCGCGGCGGCTGGGGCGGCCCCAACATCAAAGGCCGCGTGGTGTTCGACCTGCTCTATGCGTACAAGCGGACGCAGTTCACCGAACTAGAGTCGTACCGACTGGACGCCGTTGCTGAACTCGAACTCGACGTCGGTAAGGAGCGGTACTCGGGCAACATTGGCGACCTGTGGGAACAGGAGCCGGAGCGCCTCTTGGAGTACAACCTCCGGGACGTGGAACTCTGTGTCGAGATCGACCGCAAGCAATCAGTAATTGCGTTCTGGGATGAGGTGCGCCGGTTCGTCGGCTGTCTCCTCGAGGACGCACCGACCCCGGGCGACGCTGTGGACGTCTACGTCCTCCACAACGCCTACGGCCGGTTCGCCCTTCCGACGAAGGGCCAACAGGAGTCGGAAGAGTTCGAGGGCGGTGCCGTTTTCGAACCTGTCACGGGCGTACGCGAGAACGTCACCGTCCTCGACCTGAAGAGCCTCTACCCGATGTGTATGGTGACGATCAACGCCTCACCGGAAACCAAAGTCGATCGTGAGGCGTACGACGGCGAGACGTACCACGCACCCAATGGGACCCACTTCCGAGCCGAACCAGATGGAATGATGCGCGAGATGGTGGACGAGCTGCTGACGGAGCGAGAGGAGAAGAAGACGAGACGGGACCAGCACGAGCCGGGGACCGATGAGTATGTTCTTTTCAATAGGCAACAGGCCGCAACGAAAGTCATCATGAACTCCCTCTACGGAGTGTCGGGGTGGGATCGCTTCCGACTCTACGACAAGGAGAACGCCGCGGCGGTGACGGCGACCGGCCGGGAGGTGCTGTCGTTCACCGAAGACGTCGCGGGAGAGATAGACTATCAGATCGCGTACGGTGACAGCGTCACGGGCGACCGGCCAGTCGTGGTCCGCGACTCCAACGGGCTCGTCCGTATCCTCCCAATAACAGATCTGTTCGAACGAGCGAAGATCCGACCGGAGGCAGAAGTCCTGATCACTGCCGACGGTGGCGCAGCGTCGACCGTCGGTCTCGGTAAAGAACGCGGCACGCTTGACGGCTGGGATGCGCTTTCGGTGAACGACGCCGGGGACGCCGAGTGGCAGCCTATCGAGGAGGTGATCCGTCACGAAACCGACGATTCCGTCGTCCGCCTCCGCCACAAGTTCGGCGAGTCGACGACCACCCGTGACCACTCGTACGTCGTCGAAGACGGAGACGCGTTCACAGAAGCACCACCCGAAGATGTGTCGGAGCCGCTTCGGGTTCCTGGATTCCCCAACGTGGAGCGGATCGAGACACTCGACGTCTACGAGGTACTTCAAGGGTACGACCGAGAGTATGCCAGCGGTCGAGACGACGGCGATAACCGGACGAAAATAAAGCGCGTCCACGCCGACGACGAGTGGGTCTGGTTCGGTCACGAGCACGCCCGTCACCAGTCGAAGCCGGTCCGTGTAAAACGGCAGATCGACCTCAACGGCAAGGACGGTCGCGCGCTGGTCCGACTCCTCGCTGCCTACGTCACGGAAGGGAGCGCGTCGACCGCCGAGACGACCGACTCTCGCTTTGGCGCGAGTATCGCCGAATCGCGTCGAGAGTGGCTCGACGGACTGAAGCGGGACTACCAGCGGTTGTTCGACGGCGCGGCGACGAGCCTGGTGACGAGCGGCGATCAGACAGTCGAGTACGAACCCAACGTGGATGGCGAGTCGGTGACGTACGACGACTGTATAATAACACTCCAGATGATGAACGAACTCTCGACGGTGTTCTTCTGCGAGTTCGCGGGGCAGACCTCCCAGCGAAAGCGGATTCCGTCGTTCGTCTTCCACCTCTCCGACGAGCTTCAGACGCTGTTTCTCGACACGCTGGTCGGTGGCGATGGGTCGCGTGAGTTCCCACGCTACTCCGAGGCGTACGCCGAGCGGAACTTCGATTTCGAGACGACGAGCCGGGAACTCGCAGCCGGGCTCTCGATGCTTCTCACTCAGCGCGGTCGCAAACACTCGTTAAAATACCACGACGCAAAGGAGTCGTACACGGTCCGGACCTGTGACTCCTACTGCGAGGGTCATGCCCCCGAACTCACAGAGTTTGATCACCACGACTACGTATACGACCTGAGCGTCGCCGAGAACGAGAACTTTGTCGACGCCGTCGGCGGGGTCGTCCTCCACAACACAGACTCCGTCATGTTAGAACTCGGTAGTAGTGTAACGAAGTCCGAGGCCATCGACCTGTCTTTTGACATCGAGGCCCACATTAACGACCGCTACGACGACTTCGCTCGCGAGCGACTGGACACCGAAGAACACCGCTTTCAGATTGAGTTTGAGAAGCTTTACCGCCGGTTTTTCCAGGCCGGCAAGAAAAAGCGCTACGCGGGCCATATCGTCTGGAAAGAAGGGAAAGAGGTCGACGATATCGATATTACGGGCTTCGAATACAAGCGGTCCGATATCGCACAGGTCACGAAGCGAGTCCAGCGTGAGGTAATCGAAATGATCGTCCGCGGAGAGGACTTGGATGGGGTAAAGGAGTTCCTCCATCAGGAGATCACTACGTTTGAGTCCGGCGAACAGTCGCTTACGGAGGTGGGCATTCCGGGCGGCATCGGTAAGCGCCTCGACGCATACGATACCGACACTGCGCAGGTGCGCGGGGCGCGCTATGCGAACGAGTTGCTGGGAACGAACTTCGGACGAGGGTCGAAGCCCAAACGGGTCTACCTCCGGAAGGTCCACCCAGACTTCTTCCGTCACCTCGAGGAGCAAGAGGGGCTCGACCCCGCGAGCGACCCCGTCTACGCGGCGTTTAAACGCGACCCCGACGTGATCTGTTTCGAGTACGACGACCAGGTGCCCGACGAGTTTGAGGTGGACTGGGAGCGAATGCTAGAGAAGACGCTCCAGGGACCGATTGCCCGGGTCATAGAGGCACTCGGGATGTCGTGGGACGAGGTCCGGAGCGGCCAGACCCAGACCGGTCTCGGGCAGTTCGGCTGAGAGGTTTTCGTTTAACTGGAACTTTCGTTGTGTTTCCCGAAATTTAACACGGGGTGACTCGTAACCATTATCCCTCCCTCTCCCTACTGACTATACACGAAGTACATGGCTACACTTGAAATCGAAGACCTCGAAGCCGAGGTCGCGGAGAGCGGCGAGGAGATCCTACACGGCGTGGACCTGACGGTCCGCTCCGGGGAGATCCACGCCCTGATGGGACCGAACGGGTCCGGGAAGTCGACGACGGCGAAAGTCATCGCCGGCCACCCGGCGTACGAGGTGACCGACGGGTCGATCACCCTTCATCTGGACGAGACCGAGGTCGAGGACATCGACGAGGAGGTAGATGATGAAGACCTGGCCTGGGAATTGCTCGAACTCGAACCAAACGAGCGCGCGGCACTCGGTATCTTTCTAGCATTCCAGTATCCGGCGGAGATCGAGGGCGTCACGATGACGAACTTCCTCCGTCAGGCACTGAACGCGAAGACCGAGGAGCGTGCAGAGCTGTTCGAGGACGAGGACGACGCCGATGCCGAAGCCGAGGAGGAGGAAGGCTACGATACCTCCCCGATGGAGGGCCCCGCCGACGACGGCGAGATCGGCGTTGCTGAGTTCCAGCAGCGGCTTCAGGAGAAGATGGAACTACTCGATATGGATGCCTCCTTCGCCCAGCGTTATCTCAACGCTGGCTTCTCTGGCGGCGAGAAAAAGCAGAACGAGGTCCTGCAGGCCGCGATTCTTGAGCCATCGGTCGCGGTGCTCGACGAGATCGATTCTGGGCTTGACATCGACCGGCTTCAGGACGTCGCCGACGGCATCAACGCCCTGCGCGACGAGCAGGGCACCGGCGTCCTCCAGATCACCCACTACCAGCGGATCCTCGACTACGTAGAACCGGACCGCGTCCACATCATGCTCGACGGTGAGGTCGCGATGGAGGGTGACGCGGATCTCGCGCGCGAACTCGAGGAGAACGGCTACGACTGGGTCCGCGAGCAGGTGTACAGCACGGCGTAATCATCAAGACGATACACACCAACTACAACACATGAGTTCAGATCAAGATCAGCTGAAAGAGACCGACACCGAAGCCCGCTTCGAATTCAAGAAGGAGCAGAAGTCCGCCTTCGAGAGCGAAAAGGGTCTCACCGAGGAGACTGTCCGCGTCATCTCTGATGACAAGGACGAACCCGAGTGGATGCTACAGCGCCGCCTGCGCGCGCTGAAGCAGTTCCAGCAGATGCCGATGCCGACCGACTGGCCCGGACAACCGGACCTCTCGGAGATCGACATCGAGGAGATCGTCCCATATATCCGTCCTGATATCGACGCCCGCGGCGGCGTCGACGACTGGACCGACCTCCCAGAGGAGATCAAGGATACGTTCGATAAACTGGGCATCCCCGAGGCCGAGAAGAACGCGCTCTCCGGCGTCGGTGCTCAGTATGAGTCCGAGATCGTCTACCAGAACATGCAGGAGCGCTGGGAGGAGAAGGGCGTCATCTTCTGTGACATGGACAAGGCCGTCCGGGAACACGAAGAGATCGTCCGCGAACACTTCATGACGAAGTGTGTCCCCCCGAGCGACAACAAGTTCGCAGCGCTTCACGGCGCCGTCTGGTCCGGCGGCTCGTTCGTCTACGTGCCCGAGGGCGTCACCGTGGAGATGCCCGTCCAGGCGTACTTCCGAATGAACTCGGAAGGGATGGGCCAGTTTGAGCACACCCTTATCGTCGCCGAAGAGGGCTCTGAGGTCCACTACATCGAAGGTTGTTCCGCGCCGAAATACTCGGCATTCAACCTGCACTCGGGCGGTGTCGAGGTGTTCGTCGGTGAGAACGCTCACGTCCAGTACTCGACCGTCCAGAACTGGTCGAAGAACACCTACAACCTGAACACCAAGCGCGCTATCGTTGACTCTGACGGCCGGATGGAGTGGATTTCCGGATCGATGGGCTCGAAGGCGACGATGCTCTACCCATCGTCGGTGCTGAAGGGCCGTGGCGCGAGCGACAACCACATCACGATCGCGTTCGCGGGCGCAGGCCAGAACATCGACACCGGTGCAAAGGTCTATCACAACGCGCCGGGCACGAAGTCGACGATCGAGTCGAAGAGCATCTCGAAGGACGGCGGCCGGACGAACTACCGCGGCCTCGTCCACATCGCCGACGGCGCCGCGAACTCCTCGACTGCTGTCGAGTGTGACGCGCTGATGTTCGACAACGAGTCGACGTCGGACACGATGCCGTACATGGAGATTGCAGAGTCGACGGTCGACGTGGCCCACGAGGCGACAGTCGGCAAGATCGGCGACGAGGACGTGTTCTACCTCCAATCTCGCGGTCTTGACGACGACGACGCGAAGCAGATGATCGTCTCCGGGTTCATCGAGCCCATCACGGAGGAACTGCCGATCGAGTACGCAGTCGAACTAAACCGACTCGTCGAACTCGAAATGGAAGGTTCGCTCGGCTGATGTCGGCGCAGGTGCCCGCGAGCCTGACCGAGGAAACGGTCCGGCGCATCGCGGACGAGCGCGACGAACCTGACTGGCTCCGCCAGCGACGGCTGGACGCACTCTCTGCGCTCTCTGATCTCGACCTGCCGGACGTGATCCAGACGCCCGGCCGGCGGTGGACGAATCTCGCCGAACTCGACTTCGAGTCGCTCGTCGACCCGCTGGACCAGCGCGACGAGACCGAACGCGTTGACGCGGAGGGTGTCGAGGTGCTGACGTTCGTTGAGGCGCTGGACGAGCACGAGGCGGTCTTGCAGGCGGCACTCGGCTCGGTCACCCCAGCGGACACGAACTACCTCACTGCGCTCTCGGCGGCGCTTTTCACCACGGGCACGTTTGTCTACGTCCCCGAGGGTGTCTCCGCCGAGGACGTAACGATCCGGACGACCGTCGAGTCGGACTCGTTATTCGGCCAGACGCTCGTCGTCGCCGAGGAGTCCTCAAGCGTGACTATCCTCGAGCGCACATCGAGCGAACCGAGCGACGCCGAACACCGCTATGTCTCGAACGTTGTCGAGGTCGTCGGCGGCGAGAACAGCTACGTCCAGTACGGCTCGCTCCAGACACTCGACGATGACGCCTACCACTACACGCTGAAGCGGGCCGACGTCGCCCGTGCGGCTACCGCGAGCTGGATCGAGGGTAACGTCGGCTCGCGACTCACCCGCAGCGACGTGGAGAGCGAACTGAACGGCGACGGCTCCGAGACGAAGATCGTCGGAGCCTTCTTTGGCCACGAAGACCAGCATCTGGACGTCAACGCTCGGGTGTGGCACCACGGCGAACACACGACCGCCGACCTCGTCACCCGTGGTGTCCTCGATGATACCGCGCGATCGGTGTACGAGGGCGTCCAAGACGTGGGCCGCGACGCGTGGGACACCAGTTCCTACCAACGCGAGAACACCCTGATGCTCTCGGACGACTCCGAAGCCGACGCCTCGCCGAAGCTCATCATCAACAACCACGACACGGAGGCGAGCCACTCCGCCACCGTCGGGCAGGTCGACCGCGAGGACCTCTTCTATATGACCGCGCGCTCTATCGACCCCCGGACGGCCCGGAATATGCTCGTCGAGGGCTTCTTTGTCCCTGTTCTGGAAGAGATCGAAGTCGACGAGTTCCGCGAGGACCTCGGCAACCTGATTACGACGCGACTGCGCGGCTAAGCCCGCGCGGCCCGCCTCTATCGAGCGCGGGCGTTAAGTGACTGGTCACTGTATATTGCTTAATGAGCCTCGGGAGTACCGTCACGTCCGACCACCAGCTCGCGCGCCTCCTCCAGATCGGTGCGGTACTTGAGGAGGTTGTCGAGGCCCGGGCACACCGACATTACCGGAGTCTCGACGTCGGGGATCAA
The DNA here is from genome assembly GCA_937138675.1 of uncultured archaeon. Classification (GTDB taxonomy): domain Archaea; phylum Halobacteriota; class Halobacteria; order Halobacteriales; family Haloferacaceae; genus A07HB70. The sequence continues at coordinate 31,063 of CAKZPG010000003.1, forward strand.
AACCCGGAGGTCGCAGCGCTTCTTGAGGAGTCCGCGATCGAGTCCGCGGCTCACCGTGAGCGACTCGAGACGCTGATGGACGATCTTGACGCCGAACCGATCGGCTACGAGGAGATAGCGCGACTGGTCGAAGAACATTACGGGCGGACACGCCCGGATGATTTTGACGGCGTGTTGTACGACCAGCTCTGTAACGAGGAAACGGCATACAAGTTCTACGACGACCTGATAGATGCGATAGAGGCAACCGACGCGCGGTTTGCGGTCGACCGTGACCACCTGCTCTCCGTCCTCAGAACTATTCGCGAGGAGGAGGCAGCAGGCGTTGAGGACGTGACCCAACTCATGGAGTTCAGATGAACACCGCAGACCAGTACCTGAAGGCTATCTACATTGTCCAGCGAACCGAGGACGGCCCCGCGGCAACCGGGGCCATCGCAGACGCACTCGACGTCAGCCCCGCGAGCGCGAACGAGATGATCGGCAAACTGGAGCAGCGCGACCTCGCTGACCACGAGAAGTACAAGGGTGTCCGCCTGACCGATGAGGGGGTCGAGCGCGCCCGCGAGGTGCTTCAGACGTACTGTATCATCGAACGGTTCCTCGCGAACGTGTTGGAGGTTGAGGAGTTCCGCAACGAGGCTCGGGCGCTTGAGGCCGTCATCGACGACATCGTCGCGGAACGCCTCGACACTATCATCGACCGCAACCCAGCGTGTCCGGACTGCTTTAACGCGGAGACCGACGCCTGCGAACTCCTCGACGTCTGTCAGGAACACCCGGCGGACTGATTGGAACGCCGATATCTTACGGTCTTCCTATATTACGGCTCGGAAATCCCCGCACTTCAGGGCGGGAAGGATGCTATGGATCGAAGACACGCCAGCGCCAGAGCTGAGAAGAAAGTATCATCTCCCCTCGGACCATATATTCACGTGGACGATCAGTCCCGTGGTGTAGTGGCCAATCATAACGGCCTTTGGAGCCGTTGACGGCGGTTCGAATCCGCCCGGGACTATCCGTCTGCAAGCAACACTAGCGTGAGTCAACACACAGACTCATAAGAGGGGGATCGACGTTGGACGACTACGACTCAAATCCGCCTGAACGAATGCTTTTGATGGACAGATAGAGGGTTAATAGCTGGGTCGTCGTCGACTGGGCCCGGGCGGCGAGCCGGGTACTCCCAGGAGCCAACCTGTGAAATGAGGATCTTGAGACAGCTCCCAATACAGCCGCTACGACGCGGTGGGGGTCGCGGTTGACTGGGTGGACGGAACACGATAGATAAACGACGGCGAGACGAGCAGGGGGAGGACCGACGAGACAGGTGTGACGCGCATAGTGAGTGCTAAGGACAGGCACCGATCGAGGCGGTTCACGTGCCGGTCGTTGTCGGCTCGTTGCTGTCGGCAGGGTAGGTCGCCTCCAAGTGGTTGAGGGCGTAGTCGACGGTCGAGGGGTCGTAGGTCCAGAAGCCATAGAACCCCTCGGTGCCCTCGCGCTCTTCGGCGACGAGCGCGCACATGTTCTCGCGAAGGTCGCCGCCGTCGAAGGCAACGAACCACGACCGGCGGATCTCGGCGCAGTCCTCGACGTGGAGGGAAACGTCGTCGAAGGAGTCGATCGAATCGCCCGGCGCGACATAGACGTGGACGTCGAGGTCACCTCTGTTGCCGAGGCGCTCGTACGCCTCACGCTGTGGCTCGACGTTCGAGGGGTACTGGAAGCCGGCGTGGAGTGTACCGCTCGCAACCCGGAACGCGCGGTCCTCGATCTCTTCAGAGGCCGCGAGCATCCGCTCCCGGTCGTAGGAAGTGAACATCGTCTCGTCAAGGTGGTCCAGAATCGGCTGATACGGGGAGTCGACCGTTTTCGAGCCGGCGCGCCGGCCCGATTCGAGCAGATTGGCGACGCTCACCGCCGTGACAAACTCGTCACCTCGGCCCAGCACTGCGTAGTTCTCAGGTCCTCTGTCGGCGGACGCGCACTCGATGACAAGATTTCGATCACCGAAATGTTCGCGGAGCGATTCCACGGCTCCTGGTTCCGGGTCGAACACGGTGAGAGTCTTCTCGTGGGCTTCAACACCCTCGATCAGCTCTCGAAGCGTCATTCCCTGCAAACGTCGATAGCTGAGTATTTGACGTTTGTCCCCGCTCTCGAGTTCTCGGGCGACAGATATTTCTCGGCGTGGGGCACTCTAATTTACGAATGTCGGTTGCGCGGCGCGCACGTGCACTGGTCAACGTCGACCACCCTGGGCTGGTGTGGCTGATGAGTCTCAACCACGGGTTCAACGAGTTCTACAGCGTCATTGTCCCCCCGCTGTTCCCCTTTCTCGTCCCCGATCTCGGCATCAGCTACGCTGACACCGGGCTGCTCGTGGTTGTCTTCTTCGTCACCTACTCGGTCGCACAGCTCCCGGTTGGCCGGATCGCGAACCATTACGACCCCAAGCGACTGCTCGTCGGCGGGCAGGCGCTCCTCTCTCTCGGAATCGCCTTTGTCGCCTTTGCCCCTACATACGAGACAATACTCGCTGGGATGGTCGTCGCGGGTGTCGGCGGGAGTACCTACCACCCGACGGGGATGTCGGTTATTAGCGACGCCGAGAGCGACGACACCCACGGCCGGTCAATGGGTATTCACGGAATGCTCGGAACCTTCGGCACGGTCCTCGCGCCCGTCGCGGTCGGCGGCCTCGCCCTCGTGCTCGGGTGGCGGTCGGCGCTGCTCGCGGGCGCTCTTGCGGGCTTCGCCTTTGCTGTCCTCCTGGCAGTACTCTATCCCCGCGCCGTCCCTGACGGCGGGACAGAGACGACAGCGTTCGTCGCCGCGGCCCGCGAGAGTGTCGGGGGCGAGACACTCCGGGTCGCCTGGTCTCGCGCGTTCACCTTCCTGCGGTCGCCGCCGATGCTCGTCCTCATAGGCCTGTTCGCGGTCGTTGGCGCGGAGGTGCGGGCTGTCCAGTCGTTTACTACGCTTTTCGCGTCCGACGCCGTCGGCGGCGATGCCGCTTTCGGCAACCAGATGTTCGCCCTGACGATGGTCGCTGCAGGCGTCGCCTCCACGGCGGCAGGCGCGGGCGTTGACCGCCTTGACCGCCGCCTATTCGCGGGCGCCTGCTTCGCCGGTACCGCCGCCGCCGTCGCCGCTGTCGCCCTCCTGCCGCTTGGGCGGGTTGGCCTTGCTGTCGGCTTCGTCGTCCTCGGTATCGTGATGTACTCTGTCTATCCGGCGACAAACGCCCTTGCGGCCGGCCTCTCGAACGAGGACTCCTCCGGTGACGTCTTCGCGGTCACACAGACCGCGGCGGCCCTCGGCGGCGCGGCTGGCCCCTTCCTTCTCGGCATCGTCGCCGACGCCAGCAGCCTCTCGATCGGCTTTCTTGCCACCGCCGCTATCGCCGTCGTCGGGGTGGCCGTCGTCGCCGCGGCGACCGCCTTCGGGGCTTAGCGGACCCGAAATCGCGCCCGCTCCTCGTCTGGTCCCTTCGTCTCCCGGCCCGTCAACTCGACTGCTCCGAGTTCGCCTGTCGCGGTGACATGTGTCCCCGCGCAGGCCGTTCGGTCGAACGGGTCGTCCGGGTCGCCTATCTCGACGATCCGGACATCGGTTACCGAGTCAGGCAGGAGGTCGATCCGCGTCCGCTCGGGGTCAAGGTCGCGCTCTGCGTCGTCGCGGTCGAGTTCGTACCACCGCACAGGTAGGTTGCGGTCGACGACCTCGTTCAGGCGACTCTCGATCCGGGTCAGGTCGTTGTCGTCGAACCGTGGGTACGCACAGTCGATCCGTGCCCGCTCGGCGTACACCTGGTTGCCCGTCGTCTCGGCGTTATACTCGGAGAGCAGGACTGCAGAAAGCAGATGCTGGGCGGTGTGGTGTCGCTCGTGACCGGTCCGCCGACTGTCGTCGACGACGCCTGTCACCGTCGTTCCCTTGGCGGGGGGGTCACTGCTGCCCGCTGGTGACAGCACGTGTTCGATCGTCGCACGGCCCGTCACATTCTGGACCTGCCACGTCTCGCCGTCGCCATGGAGACCGCCCGTATCGTGTGGCTGGCCGCCGCCGGTTGGGTAGAAGCAGGTGCGGTTGAGGACGACACGTGGGGGGTCGGTGAGGGACCGTTCAACGGTCGCGGTGAACCTCCGTTGGGAGGTATCTGCCAGGTAGAGCGGCGTGGTCGGCATGACAGAGATACGGCCCCGGCCCTCTTACCATTGCCCGTTCCCGGTGACCATTGGGGCCTCGTCGTAACGTCTAAGCCTACTTCGGTCGTTCAGACGTACAATGAATGAACGAACGCCAGAACGAGTAGTGGAACGGGGGCTCGGTTCGTGGGCGTGGAGATAGAGGAATCACCGGTCTCCGGCGCCGCATTCGCCGAGATGAAACGGTTCGTCCGTGACTACCTCGCCGCGAGCGTGGAGAGTGAGGACGACGGCGGCCGGATGCGGTGGTACCCGTGGCACAGCGCGGAGTATCGCTTTAATCACACGCGAAACGTTGTCGACTTGGCGACGGATATCGCCCAGCGTGAGGGCGCGAACGCCGACGTGGTTCGAGTAGCGGCGCTCTTTCACGACGTCTCGAAACTGGAAGCCGACCAGGACCGCCACGCCGAGGAAGGTGCTCGAGTCGCCCGTGCGTACCTCACCACGCACGTCGACGTCCCACCTTCCTTTATCGAAGAGGTCTGTACCGCAGTGCGTGACCACTCGTATCAGGGATCGCTGGAAGACGTCTCTCTCGAGACCCGATGTCTGGTTGAGGGCGACCTACTTGACAAGGTTGGCGCGAACGGCACCGTTCTGATGATACTCCGGATGGGGTACGAGTCACGCACTCATATGGACGCCGCGACGATGGTCGAACGGGTGTTGGAACGCGGCGAAAACGCCGTCTCGCGCGTCGAGAGTGACACCGCTGAGGGCATCGCCCATCGACGGCTCAAGCGCGTGCGCTGGTTTCGTGAGTGGCTGGAGGAGGAGGTCCCTGGAATGGACCACGAAACTCCGGTCCGCTAGTCGTCGCTGACCGCGGCGGTGCTGCTGTCTTCACCCGCGGCCCGCGCTCCGGCCACCGGTGGCAGGTCTTCGCGTACATCGTCGCGCGAGCGCTCGGCGATGATCTCAGCGTAGGCGTCGGGCATCACCTTCGTGAACTCGGTGAGTGACGTCTCCCAGTCGCTGAGTAGCCCTGCAGCCCTGTCGCTGTCGGTGTAGGCCCGGTGGTTCTCGACCAGCCGACGGAGCATCCGGCGGTCGGCCTCCTCCAGATCGTCGTGGAGAGTGATCATCTCAGTGTTGGCCGTCTCGTGGAGACGGCCGTCAGGGTCGTGGACGTACGCGACCCCACCGCTCATGCCAGCGGCGAAGTTCCGACCGAACTCACCAAGGATGGCAACAGCGCCGCCAGTCATGTATTCGCAGCCGTGGTCGCCGACACCTTCCACGACGGCTTTTACGCCAGAGTTACGAACGGCGAAGCGCTCGCCAGCGACGCCGTTGACGTACGTCTCACCCTGCGTCGCTCCGTAGAGCGCGACGTTGCCGACGAGGACGTTCTCACCTGCTTCGTATGCAGCGTTCTCGGGTGTTTTAACAACGAGCTTCCCGCCAGACAGTCCCTTGCCGACGTAGTCGTTCGCGGCGCCGGTGAGTCGCATCGTCACGCCGTCCTGCAGGAAGGCACCAAAGCTCTGCCCGGCAATCCCGCGGAACGAGCAGTCGATTGTATTCTCCGGTAGGCCCTTAGTGCCGTGGACATTCGAGATGCGGTTCGAGAGCATCGCCCCAACCGCGCGATCGACGTTCGAGATGGACCGCTCTATCGTCACCGGTTCGCCCGTCTCGATGGCGTCCTCGGCGACCGACAGCAGCGCGTGGTCGAGCTGGTCGTCAAGATCGCCGTGGTGCTGCTCGCGGGTCTTGGTGCGTGCGTCGCCCGCCGGCTCCGCGACGACCGACGAGAGATCGAGCGTCCGAGCTTTTGGGTGGTCGGTCTCGCGCTGGCTCAGGAGCGAGGGCCGACCGATCATCTCCTCAACCGACCGGAAGCCGAGGTCGGCCATTATCTCGCGCAGCTCCTCGGCCAAAAACGTCATATAGTTGATGACGTGGGTTGGCTCACCCGCGAACCGGTCGCGGAGCTTCTCCTTCTGGGTCGCGACGCCGGTCGGGCAGTTGTTGGTGTGACAGATGCGTGCCATTACGCAGCCGGAGGTGACGAGCGGCGCGGTGCCGAAGACGTACTCTTCGGCGCCGAGAAGGGCTGCCACGGCGATATCACGCCCCGTCTTCATACCGCCATCGGCTGACACCCGGATACGGTCTCGCAGGTTCGTCGCGCGAAGCATCTGGTTTGTCTCCGCAAGGCCAAGCTCCCACGGCAGGCCCGCGTTCTTGATGCTCGTTTTCGGTGACGCGCCGGTGCCGCCCGAGTGGCCCGCGACGTGGACTACGTCGGCGTTGGCTTTCGCGACACCCGCTGCAATGGTGCCGATGCCGGCCTCGGAGACGAGCTTGACGTTCACGTCCGCCTCGGGATTCGACACCTTCAGGTCGTGGATCAGCTGTTTGAGGTCCTCAATTGAGTAGATGTCGTGGAGCGGCGGCGGCGAGATGAGGCCAACGCCCGGCGTAGAGTACCGGACGTGTGCGATCATCTCGTTGACTTTCTTCCCGGGCAGATGGCCACCCTCGCCGGGCTTCGCCCCCTGTGCCATCTTGATCTGGAGTTCGTCGGCGTCGGCAAGGTAGTCAGAGGTGACACCAAAACGGCCGGAGGCGACCTGTTTTACCTTCGAGCGCTTTTGCGTGCCGAACCGCTCGACTGGCTCGCCGCCCTCGCCCGTGTTTGCCTTCCCGCCGATACGGTTCATCGCGACCGCGTTGTTCTCGTGTGCCTCAGGCGACAGCGACCCGAGGCTCATCGCAGCGGTGGAGAACCGCGTCACGATCGACTCAACCGGCTCCACCTCATCGATAGGGACGGGGTCGCGGTCGGAGTCGAACTCAAGGAGGCCACGCAGCGTCTGGAGCTCCTCCGTCTGCTCGTTGATCAGCTCAGCGAACTCGCGATAGGTGTTGTAGTTCCCCGACCGAACCGCCTCCTGTAGTTTGCCGACAGTTTTTGGGTTCCACTGGTGGTGGATTCCGCCCGTACGGTGTTCGTACTCACCCTGACGTTCGAGATCGGGTTCGGCGCCGAATCCGACGCCATGCCGGGTGAGCAGATCCTCTTCTATCTCCTCGATTCCGATGCCCTCCGTTCGGATCTCGGTACCCTCGAAGTACTCGCCGACGAAGTCGGAGTCAAGCCCGACAGCCTCGAAAATCTGGGCGCCCTGGTAGGATTCGACAGTGGAGATGCCCATCTTCGCCATCGTCTTCAGCAGCCCATCCTCCAGCGCGGTGCGGTAGTCCGCGAGGGCGTCAGCCTCCTCTGCGCCGTCAGGGCCGGCGACGAGGTCACGGATCGTATCGTAGGCGAGGTAGGGGTTCACCCCGTCGGCGCCGTAGCCGACGAGCGTCGCGACGTGGTGGACCTCGCGCGGGTCGCCGGACTCAACGACTAAGCCCGCGTAGTTCCGGAGTCCCGTCCGCACCAGCGAGTGGTGGACTGCGCCTGTCGCGAGCAGCGAAGGGATAGCGACCCGGTCTGGCCCGGCCGCGCGGTCTGAGAGGATGACGATGTCGGCACCGTCGCGGATCGCCGACTCAGTGTCCTCACGGGCCTCTTCGACGGCATCGTGGAGCGTCGTCTCGCCGTCGCGTGGGTATGTGATGTCTACCGTCGCGGTCGCGAGCCCCCCGTCCTCGCCGTCAAGCTCCTCAATTGCCGCCGTCTGCTCGTCGCTGAGGACCGGCGAGTCAAGTACGAGCTGGCGGGCGTGTTCGGCCGTCTCGTTGAGTAGATTCGGCTGGGGACCTAGCCGCGACTCGACCGATGTGACGAGCTCCTCACGGATGTAGTCGATTGGTGGGTTCGACACCTGCGCGAACAGCTGTTTGAAGTAGGTGAACAACGGACGGTTGAGGTCGGAGAGTACCGACAGCGGGGTGTCGTCGCCCATCGAGCCGACGGGGTCCTTACCATCCTCCATCATCGGTTCCAGCAGATGGTCGACCTGGTCGTGGGTGTACCCAAACGCGGTTTGGTGGGCGCGCAGTTCCGCGATGTTGTCGGGCGTCTCGCCACCGGACAGGTCGTCGACGTGGCGCTGGTACTCGTCGACCCACTCGCCGTATTTCGAGTCAATAAGCTCGTCGAACACCTCGTTGTCAGGCACGACCCGGCCCTCGACCGGGTCGGCAACGAACAGCTGCCCCGGCTGGAGACGGCCGCGCTCGCGGACCTCGGCGGGGTCGACGTCAAGCGCGCCAACCTCGCTTGCCATGATGAGCGTGTCGTCTTTGGTGACGTCGTAGCGGCAAGGCCGCAGCCCATTTCTGTCGAGGACGGCCACGACCCGCTCGCCGTCCGTTCCACAAACGAGCGCTGGGCCGTCCCACGGCTCAACCAGCGAGGCGTGGTAGTCATACCAGTCCTGCCGGTCGTCGTCCATCAGGTGGTCACCCCGGAACGCCTCGGGGATGAGCATCCGCATTGCGTGCGGGAGCGAGCGTCCGCCGGCGAGCAGTAGTTCGAGCGCGTTGTCGACGCTCGCAGTGTCGGACTGGCCGGGGTCCGGGATAACCGGTGTGACGGTGTCGACGTCGAGTTTGTCGTGGCTGAGGTCCGTCTCGCGGGCGCGCAGCCAGTTGACGTTCCCTTGGATCGTGTTAATCTCGCCGTTGTGGATGATGTTCCGGTATGGATGTGCGAGATGCCACGCACCAAGTGTGTTCGTCGAAAACCGTGCGTGGACGAGAACGAGCGTCGAGGCCACTCGCTCGTCGGTGAGGTCGGGGTAGTAGGCCGGGAGCTGTTCCGTCTTCAGCAGCCCCTTGTAGACGAGGCGTCGGCGGTCGAGCGAGCAGACGTAGAACCGCTCGGCCTCGGGGGCCGTGAGATCGTCAACACGTTTCTCGGCGGCGCGACGGGCGACGTACAGCGCGCGATCGAACGCCTCGTCGTCCATCGGCTCCGTCGCGGCCACCAGCGGCTGGACCACGTCGGGCTCCGACTCGACGGCGGTGGCGCCGAGGCCCGTCGCGTCGGTCGGCACATCACGCCAGTGGACAACCTCAAGATCGTGGTCGTCGAGCGCCGCCTCGAACGCCTCGACAACAGACTCGCTTGCCGCCTCCTCGTGCGGGAGAAAGACCGAGCCGACGGCGTACTGCTCCGGCAGGTCGACCGGAACGACGGCGGAAAGGAATCGGTCGGGCCGCTGGAGCATGATGCCAGCTCCGTCGCCCGTGTCAGGCTCGGCTCCGGTCGTGCCCCGGTGTTCGAGGTTCTCTAGAAGTTCGATCCCACGGCGTACCGTGTCGTGGGTTGCGCCGCCGTCCAAATCGACGACCGCTCCGACACCACAGTTCGACCGCTGATCCGCGGGGTCTGCGAGAAGTTTGTTCCGCGACTTCTGCTCGGAATCGCTCATAGCATTACTTTGTGAGCCGACCTTATGACTCTAATCCTGTTCGTCCAAGGCTATCTGTATGAGATGTTACGACGTATAAGGTGTACCAGTCTCCTAGTATGTACGAGCGAAGTAGGCTGTTGTTTCCGCCGCGTCGTCACAGAGCGCGCAGATATCGCCCGTCACCTCGTGGATCGCACGGCCGGATGCGTACTCGTCGACCGGTGTGTCGAGCGGGACTGCAACGACCTCCGCTGCGATCTCATCTTTGATCTTCGTCTCGCAGGCCTCATCGCCACACCACGGCGCGGCGACGTAGCCGCCGTGCTGACCGATAGTGCCGAGGATCTCGCCGCGGGAATCGGCCTCGCGGACGTTCTCGGTTAGGTTCGTTGACGCAGCGTCGTACAGCTTCTCGTGTATCTGGTCGAGGTGGTTCTCGACCGACGTGGCGATACCTTCCGCATCGATCGAGACGCTCTCACCATCTGGGCGGTGGACCGCGGTTGCCGTCTCGCTCTCGAGTTCGTTCGGGCCGACCTCGAGGCGCAGCGGGACGCCTTTGAGCTCCCATTCGTTGAATTTGAAACCAGGATTGCGCTCGTCGCGGTCGTCGAGTTCAACCCGTACGCCCGCATTGCGGAGCCCCTCGGCGAGGTCGTCGGCGTACGAGAGTATCTCCTCGCGGTCGTCGGCGTGCCAGATAGGCACGATCACGACCTGTTCGGGCGCAACGGCGGGCGGGAGGACAAGGCCCTGGTCGTCGGAGTGAGTCATGATTAGAGCGCCGAGCGCGCGCCACGACAGCCCCCACGAGGTTGTGTGACAGACCGACTCTCCCTCGTTTTCGTCAGTGTAGGTGATCTCGAACGCCTCGCCGAACGACGTGCCGAGATGGTGGCTCGTCGCCGCCTGGACGCTCTTACCGTCAGGCATCAGTGTTTCTATTGTCGTTGTCGTGTCCGCGCCGGGGAACTTGTCATGTTCGGGCTTGGCCCCACGAAGCGCCGGCATCGCCAGCATCTCCTCGTACAGATTGGCGTACTGGTCGAGGCGCATCAGTGTCTCCGCCCACGCGCTCGCGTCGTCGGCGTGGGCCGTGTGGCCCTCCTGCCACAGGAACTCCTTCGTGCGGAAGAACGGCTTTGTCTCCGTCGCCTCCCACCGTACGACCGAACACCACTGGTTCAGGCGCATTGGCAGGTCGCGGTAGCTCCGCACCCACTGTGCGATATACGGCGCAATGATAGACTCGGAGGTGGGCCGGACGGCGAGTCGCTCCTCTAGCTCCTCTTCGCCGCCGTGGGTGACCCACGCCACCTCGGGATTGAACCCCTCGACAACGTCTTTTTCGCGCTCCAGAAACGATTCGGGGATGAAGAGGGGGAAGTAGGCGTTGTCGACGCCGGTTGTCTTGAACCGCTCGTCGAGTTCGGACTTGAGCGCTTCCCACAGCGCGTAGCCGCGCGGACGCGTGATAATGAACCCACCCATCCGATCCGGGCCGTAGCTCGCGAGTCCGGCCTTCTGGACCACCTCCGCGTACCACTCGCCCGTCTCGTACTCCTTCGACTTCGTGACGCCAAGTTCCTGACCGCCGTCGTCGCTCATCAGTGTCCGGAGGTGGTCGCACCCGATGTTAAGGCTCCCGAAGGCCCGGGTCAGGCGTCTCCACCCGGGTCGACAGCGAATGGGCTGTCGTCCTCGGTCCATGGCCACCCCGGCAGTCGGGTCTGGAACCCCGCCGCGAGCGCCGCGGCCAGGTCGTCCGCGCCCGCCGGCCCGTCAGCATGAGTGTGGACGTCGGCGTAGTGGAAGGTGGCCTCGGCGAGCGTCGAAAGCGGTTCGCCGCCAGCTATGGTCGCCGCCAGCAGGCGCCCGAGTCGCTCGTCGACGACGAACCCCGGGTAGTCGCCGTCCACGTCGAGGTCGCGCAAGAGGGCGACGTAGGCCGCGACGTTCACCGCGCGGTCGCCGTCGGCGAACACCCGGTCGACTTCATGACGGTACGCCGTTTCGGTCACTGGCGCGACCCCGGTTCCGAAGGCCTCTGCGAGGCGCGCCCGCGTCTCGTTCGTCAGGTCGACCACGTCCGTCCGGTCACGCACTCGATCGCGCTCCGCATGCACTCGCTCAGGAGTCATCTCCATAGGGCGTGAGACACGGGGAGTGACTTTCCACTTTGGGAAGCCTTTTATTGGATCCACCCCAGACGATATCCAAGCGGGTTCTCGCTGTCCTCTCGTCCGCGGACGGACTGTCCCCTGACGACGTGATAGACGCCGAGGCGGTGGTTCCCGATCGTCCTCCCATCATGAACTCAGTGGAGACCAAACTCGAATCACTACAATCAGAGATCGAAGCAGAACTCCCCGACAATGTCGTCGTTTCGGACATTAGCTACGAAGGCCCGGAACTCGTCGTCTACACCCGGACACCGAAGGAGTTCGCCAGCAACGGCGGCCTCGTGCGGCGCCTCGCCTCGAAGCTTCGTAAGCGAATCACGGTCCGCCCGGACCCAGACGTGCTCTCTGGGCCGCGAGAGGCCACAGAAGAGATACGTGCTATCGTCCCCGAGGAGGCCGAGATTGCAGACCTCGATTTTCACGTCGATACCGGCGAGGTGGTGATCGAGGCCGCGAAGCCCGGGATGGTAATCGGCCGCGGTGGGTCGACGCTCCGGGAGATCACGAAGCGGGTCGGCTGGACGCCAGAGGTCGTGCGCACGCCGCCAATCGAGTCCTCGACGGTCTCGAACGTCCGGAACTTCCTAAAACAAGAACGCGACGACCGCCGACAGATCCTCGAGCGGGTCGGTCGACAGATCCACCGCGAAGAGATGGCCGACGATCAGTGGGTCCGTATTTCAACGCTCGGCTGTTGCCGCGAGGTCGGGCGCGCCGCGTTCGTTCTCTCGACCGCCGAGACGCGTATTCTTGTCGACTGCGGCGACAAGCCCGGCGCTGATGACGAGGTGCCTTATCTTCAGGTGCCGGAGGCGCTGGGGTCGGGCGCGAACTCTATCGACGCCGTCGTCCTCACACACGCCCACCTCGACCACTCCGCGCTCGTCCCCCTCCTGTTCAAATACGGCTACGACGGGCCGATCTACTGCACCGAGCCCACCCGTGACCTGATGGGGCTTCTGACACTTGACTATCTTGATGTCGCCTCAAAGGAGGGTCGTACCCCGCCGTACGAGTCCGAGATGGTGCGTGAGACGATCAAACACACTATTACGATCGAGTACGGCGACGTCACTGACATCGCCCCGGACGTGAAGCTCACGATGCACAACGCGGGCCATATTCTTGGCTCCGCGGTCTCTCATTTCCACATCGGTGACGGCCTCTACAATGTTGCGTTCTCGGGCGACATCCACTACGAGGACACCCGACTGTTCAACGGCGCCGTTAACGACTTTCCGCGTGTCGAGACGCTCGTTCTCGAATCGACCTACGGCGGGCGGAACGACTACCAGACCGACCAGGAAGACTCGGAGCGGAAACTGAAAGACGTCATCCAGCGTACCTACGACCAGGGTGGAAAGGTACTCATCCCCGCGTTCGCGGTTGGCCGGTCACAGGAGATTATGCTTGTTCTCGAGGAGGCGATGCGCTCCGAGAGCATCCCGGAGATGCCCGTCCATCTAGACGGAATGATCTGGGAGGCGACCGCAATCCACTCGACCTACCCCGAGTACCTGCGCGATGACCTGCGCGACCGAATCTTCCACGAAGACGAGAACCCGTTCCTCGCGGAACAGTTCAACCACATCGACGGCGGAGAGGACGAACGACAGGAGGTCACTGACGGCGAGCCCTGTATTATTCTCTCCACCTCGGGGATGGTCACGGGCGGCCCGATCATGTCGTGGCTGCGCCACCTCGGCCCGGACCCGGACTCGCGACTCGCCTTCGTCGGCTATCAGGCACAGGGGACGCTCGGGCGACGGATCCAGAACGGCTGGGACGAGATTCCGATAGACGACCGGACCGGTCGCGGCCGGTCGGGCACCCTGACGCTCAAGATGGACACGGAGACCGTCGACGGGTTCTCCGGCCACGCTGACCGGCAGGGTCTTGAGAACTTTGTACGTTCGATGAATCCCCGCCCCGAGAAGGTGCTCTGTGTCCACGGGGACGAGCGCTCGGTTCAAGACCTTTCCTCGGCGCTCTACCACGACTTCAATATGCGGACGTTCGCGCCGCGGAATCTGGAAACGTTCCGGTTCAAATAGGTATCAAGGCGGATTTCCCGCCCCATCGTGCACGGGAAGATTGATGAGGAGTCACGCCTCGATGCGTCACGCGCTACGGCTGACGGACGCGTAGGCGCGCGGTCAGGTCCGCTCCGTCCGTGAGCGCCGTCACGAGGTCACGGTTGAGGTCCGCGGCGGCAGCGTCAGCACTGACAGCGACGGTCCGGTCGTCGACGTAGTCGCTCGTCCGGACGACGAGGCTGCGGTCGCTCGCGAACGTCAGGTTGGGGTCCCCGTTGGCGCGAATACGCGCTTGATAGCCGTTGGCGCGGAGAGTCACGAGAATTTCGCTCATCGAGTCGCGACAGGCCGCGACGAACGAAGGATCAAAACTGTCGGGGGCGCGGTCCGCCCCTACGCCGACGATACAATCACCGGCACGCGTCAGCCAGTCGTCGCTGGTCACCTCGAACGTACTCGTGTGGGCTGCGGCGACGTTGTCGTGGCCGCGGGCCGCGACGGTCTCGACGTACTCGTCCACGGTGACAGTCGGGAGCGGGAGAACAAAGGTCTCGTGTGTGAACCGATACCACGACGTCTGGAGGCTCTCGGCGGTGAAATCGACGGAATTGGGTTGTGATGACCGAAGTGCTTATGTGGGAATCGGGTATAGTAGAGGCTACCAGAACGCCTCCGGCGTTCCGGCGGATCGCGCGCACGAATGATCGGAAACTCTTGTCGACGGTCGAACGCACCCCGTACACCCGCTGGTCAGTCCCGGAGCAGCATGGTATCGAGGTTTCACAAATGGTAACGCAACAGGACGTACTCGAAGAGTACGATGTAGAGGCGATGAACAACCCAGATAACGTTGAGCTTCCTGAAGAGAAGCTTGAGAGCGGATCGAAAGGTGAGCTAATAAAGCTCGCCGGACAGCTCCGAGACCGGCGGAACGAGCTGAACCAGATGGCTTCCGAGCGCGCTTCCAAGCGTGATGACCTGAACGCGAAGACACGTGAGAAGGTCGACGAGGCCCAGGAACACCGCGAAGATCGCGACCAGCTCAACGAGGATGTTCAAGAGCATAAGAAAGACCGGAACGAATTGAATGCGGATGCGAACGAGCTGTTCGACAAGGTTGAGCAGCTAAAGACCGATCTCGACCTCAACGACGGCAAGGGCGCTGAGGAACTAAAGGAGGAGATCGAGGATCTCGAGTTCCGCCAGCAGACTGAGGTACTCTCGGCTGAGGACGAGCGCGAACTTATCGAGAAGATCGAAAAAAAGCGTGAGCGTCTCGCGGAGCGAAAGGAGAAACTCGACGAAGCGGGTGATTTAGAGAAGCTTGTTGAAGAGGCAGAGGAGGTCCGTTCCGAGGCGTCGCGGCACCACCAGAAGGTGACCGAACTCGCCGACAAGGCTCAAGAGCACCACAACCAGATGATCGAGGCCTACCGTGAGGCCGATGAGATTCGGGACGAGGCTGACGCGATGCACGAACTGTTCGTTGAGGCTCAGGAGGCCGCCGACCGCCACCACGAGGACTTCGTGCGCGTCCAGAAGCGCCTGCGTGAGCTGGACAAGAAAGAAGAGAAGCAACAGAAAGACTCCCGTGCGGAGGAGCGCGAGGCCGCAAAGGAGGAGGCAGAGGAGATCTACCAACAGTTCAAAGAGGGCGAGACTCTTGATACCGAGGATCTCATGAAGCTGCAGAAGGCAGGCCTGCTGTGAACTACCCCACCCTACTCGCTCACGGCTGACGCCGTTCGCTCTTTGAGGGT
>CAKZPG010000004.1 GCA_937138675.1 uncultured archaeon
GTTATTGATATCCTCCCGCGCCTCAAGACGCGGGTATTCTCATTGTATTCTATAACCGGGTCAGTCGGTCAACGTGTCGCCTGCTTCCACGCGCGTAGGTCGACAACTTCACCGTCTATCTCCGCCGCGTCGGCCTCAACCGCAGCCCAGCGGAACATCGGCGCAATATCGTCAGGATCCCGGCCCGTCCCGCCCGACAGGTCGGTCGCGACGAGGCCGGGGTCGACGGCTGCGGCCGTCGCGTCGAGGTCTGCCGCGAACCCTCGGACCAGCGCCTCCGCGCTCGCCTTCGAGACGGCGTAGGCGCCCATACCGGGCTTGGCCTCCCGGGCGACCGACCCTGAGGGCACCAGCACTCGCGCGTCGGCGGCGAGATGCGGGGCGAGTTCCCGCACGGTGGCGAACACTCCGCGAACGTTCGTCCGGAGTGTGTCGTCGAACCGGCTGTACGACTCTTCGTGGAGCGGCGCGTCGCCAGGTGTCCCCTGGTTGACTGCGGCGTTGGCCACGACGATATCGACGGTGTCGTCCGCCCCTGCCTGCGCTGCCAGCCGCTCAAGATCGTGCTCGTCGCGCACGTCGGCGCGAACGGCTGTTGCCGACCCATTATGATCCCGTATCGACTCCGCGACCGACTCCACCTCATCGAGTGTCCGCGCGCAGGCGACGACGTGTGTTCCCTCTGCGCCGAACAGGCGGGCGACGCTCGCACCGATCCCACGGCTTGCACCGGTGACCACCGCTGTCAGTCCGTCCATGAGACCATCTTGACTGCGTGGTGTGTAAGTTGTCCGGCCGGCGGCCCGGACCGCCCGATTCACGGCGTTTATACGGCGACCGTTCCTATAGATCGTATGTCAGTCGCCGATGATGGCCTGAACTCAGTCGACGACCTCTCTGCCGTCGCTGGCAGCGACGTGGTGGTCGTGGGCGGCGGGTTCGGCGGTCTCTCGACGGCCTGTTACCTCGCCGACGCCGGCGCAAACGTGACGCTGGTCGAGAAAAACGAGCAGGTTGGGGGTAGAGCGAGCGTTCTCGAACGCGACGGGTTCAAGTTCGATATGGGGCCGTCGTGGTATCTCATGCCCGACGTGTTTGAGGATTTCTTCGACCAGTTCGGGCGCTCGGCTGACGACTACTACACGCTCACCCGCCTCGACCCCCACTATCGCATCTTCTTCAAAGACGGTGACCAGGTCGACTTGCGCGCCGACTTTGAGGAGAACGTCGCCACGTTCGAGTCGTATGAATCTGGTGCGGGCACCGCCCTTCGCGACTACCTCCAGAAATCTGAGGAGAACTACCGCATCGGGATGGAGCACTTTGTCTACGAAGACCGCGTCTCGCTGCGAGACTACGCGGACGCAGACGTGGCGCGAAACGCCCGCGGCCTCTCGCTCATCGGGTCGATGCAGGACCACGTTGAGGACTACTTCGATAACCCAAAACTCCAGCAGATTGTCCAGTACAGCCTCGTCTTCCTCGGTGGGTCGCCGCACAACACGCCGGCGCTCTACAACCTGATGAGCCACGTCGATTTCAATCTCGGTGTCTACTACCCCGACGGCGGCCTCGCGGCCGTCGTCGATGGTGTAACCGACCTGGGCCGCGAACTCGGCGTCACCTACCGCACCGGCGAACCCGCCGAGTCCATCCGGGGTCGAAAAGGCGGGTTCCGCGTGACGACGAGCGAGAACGACTACTTCCCCGACCTCGTGGTGTCGAACGCCGACTACGCCCACACCGAACAGGAACTGCTCGCGCCCGAAAAGCGCCAGTACGACCCCGACTACTGGGAGTCACGGACCTACGCGCCGTCCGCGTTCCTGCTCTATCTCGGCGTCGAGGGTGAGGTGAGCAATCTCGAGCACCACACGCTCGTTCTGCCGACCGACTGGGACGACCATTTTGAGGCTATCTTCGATAATCCGGCATGGCCCGACGAGCCGGCGTACTACCTGTGTGTGCCGAGTGAGACGGACCCGTCCGTCGCACCCGAAGGGCACTCCAACCTGTTCGCTTTGGTCCCTGTCGCGCCCGGACTGGAGGACACGTCTGAACTCCGCGAGACCTACCGTGATCTCGTCCTTTCGGATATCGCAGACCACACCGGCGAGGACCTCCGCGACCGCATCGTCCTGGAGGAGTCGTTCTGCGTCTCCGACTTTGCCGACCGCTACAACGCGACGGAGGGGACGGCGCTCGGCCTTGCACACACCCTGCGCCAGACCGCGCTTTTCCGCCCGTCACACGCCTCCTCCGCGGTCGACGGCCTCTACTTCACGGGGTCGTTCACAACCCCGGGCATCGGCGTGCCGATGTGTCTCATCAGCGGTCAGCTGACCGCCGAACGGGTCGCGCGCGACCTCGCCGCGAATCCGCTGCCGAGGGTCGCGGCGCGTTCGGACTGAGATGGGCGATGCCGACGGCGGGGCGCCGGAGCCAAGTTCGGGGGCGGCCGCCACATCGATACAGGCTGGCGTTGGCGCGCGCGCTCGCTACCTCCTGAAGCTCTCTCGCCCTCGGTTCTGGCTCTATCTCGCCGGCCCCGTCGTCGTCGCCGTCGCCTTTGGCGCCGGGTCGGTTGGTGACCTGTTCACACCGCTCTCGCTTGGCCTGTTCGCCTACTTTCTGGTCCCCGCGAACGTCCTGCTCTACGGTATCAACGACGTGTTCGACGCCGACGTCGACGAGGAGAACCCGAAGAAGGAGGGGCGAGAAGTCCGATTCGAGGGCGACCGGTTCGTCGTTGCAGCCGTGGCCCTCTGTGGACTCGTCGGCCTCGGCCTGTTCGCTGTCGTCCCGCCCGTCGCGTGGGGCTACCTCGCTGGATTCTTTCTTCTCGGCGTGGAATACAGTGCCCCGCCGTTCCGGTTCAAAACCACCCCGCTGCTCGACTCGGTGTCGAACGGTCTGTACGTCCTGCCCGGCGCGGCGACGTACGCCGCGATTGCCGGGACACCCCCGCCGCTCCTCGCTCTCGTCGGTGGGTGGACGTGGACGATGGCGATGCACACGTTCTCGGCGATTCCCGACATCGAGCCCGACCGGCGGGCCGGTATCGAGACGACGGCCACCGTCTTCGGTCACGACTGGTCGTTCATTTACTGCGGTGCGCTCTGGCTCACGGCCGCCGGGCTGTTCGCCGCGCTTGACGTCCGCCTCGGTGGCCTTCTGCTCTCGTACCCCATCGTCCTTGTCGGCGTCTACGGCTCCGGTATCGACGTTGATCGGGCCTACTGGTGGTATCCCGCGCTCAACACCGCTGTCGGGGGCGCGCTCACGATGGGTGCGCTTTGGGTGATGCTGTATGGCTGACGCACAGCGGCTCGCCCCGGACGTGGCCGACGGCGACCGACAGGCCGTCGAGACCCGTCTTGACTCGCTCGTGCGCGAGCACCGCTTCACCATAGCCGCGGTGTTCCCCATCGTCGGCGCCGTCTTGCTCGTGGCGAGCGCCGAGGGCCTTCCGCAGGCGACGCTGTCTGCCGCGCTTGCCCCCTTTGGCTACGCCGCCCTCGGGCGCGACTTCGGCCAGGTCATCGCGTTTAACCCCTGGCTCGTCCTCGCGGGCGTCGCGGTGATGCGCGCGCCGCTCATCGTCGGCGTGGCGCCGCTGGTGGACCGTCGCGCCGCAGGCTGGGTTGGACTGCTCGTCGCGTACGCTTACGCGATTGAGTACGTCGGGATCCACACCGGCTGGCCGTACGGCGAGTTCGTCTATGGCGCGAGTCTTGGACCGACACTCGGCGGCGTCCCCGTCGGCCTGCCCGTCTTCTTTATTCCGCTCGTGGTGAACGCCTACCTGCTCTGTCTGCTCCTCCTTGGCGACCGGGCTGGTTCGCCAGCCGTCCGCCTGCCGGTCACCATCGCTGCTGTTGTCCTGATGGATCTCGTGCTTGACCCCGGCGCGGTGTCGCTGGGCTTCTGGTCCTACGCCGGCGGCGGGCCGTACTACGACGTGCCCATCTCGAACTATCTCGGGTGGATGCTGTCCGCGACTGTCGCGGTTGTCACTCTCGACCGGGCGTTCGACCGGGCGGCCCTGCTTGAGCGCCTCGCGGCTTGCGAGTTCGCCCTTGACGATCTCGTCTCGTTCGTCCTGCTCTGGGCCGGTGTCAACCTCTGGTTCGGCAACCTCCTGCCCGCGGCGCTCGCGGCGCTGTTCGGCGCTGGACTCGTCAGAGCAGACCAGTTCGACGCGGGCGCGCTCAGACCCTAACGACTCGGAAGCCAGTCGCGCACGCTCCAACCGGCCTCCGTCGAACCGGGGCCTCTCCCCGCACTCGCGGGGACAGCGCTAACACGATAAAAGACGGCCTCCGGGTCGCGGAGAACGGCCCAATTCAGTGCAGTCCGTGCGAACAAAGAGAGCTTCCGACTGCGGGACAGCTCCGGTGTCTCTGAGAGTACGTCGTAACCCCGCTCGCGGATGAGGCGGTGATGGTCGGCGTACAGCACCGCCGAGAGAGTGACGGCAAACTGGCAGTCCTCGGGTAGCGTCTCGATGCCAGCGACACCCTCCTGATAGAGCCCTTCTGTGCGCTGTATCTCGTGGCGCATCACGTCGGCGAACGACTCCGAGAACTCTAAATCGTGTACCTGTTCGACGGGGACGTCGTACTCCGAGAGCGTCTCAACCGGGAGGTAGACCCGGTCGCGGTCGACGACGTCCTCGCGTACGTCCCGGAGGAAGTTCGACATCTGGAACGCCTCACCGAGCGCTGTTGCGTGTGGAAGCGCCTCCGCCGGCTCGTCGGGGTCCATCACCGACGTCATCATTCGCCCGACGGCGGCGGCGGAGCCGTCCATGTACGTCTCCAACTCGTCGTAGGTCTCGTATCGGTCCGTGTCGACGTCGGTAAGCATCGCGTCGACGAACGCGTTGACGTCGGCCTCGGCGATACCGGTGCGCTCGCGCACCTTGCTGAACGCCGCCACGACCTCGTCGTCGGCCTCGCGGCGTCCAAGCGCTGCCTCGCGAAGGCGCTTGAGCGTCTCGCGCTGTTGCTCTGGCTCGGTCTCGGCCTCCGGGTCGTCGACCACCTCGTCGGCGACGCGAAAGAAGCCGTAGAGAACGTATGTTGGGTGACGCACCCGCTCCGGGAGTACCCGGGTCGCAAGGTGGAACGTCCGGCCCGTTCGCCGTTGGATCGCCTTACTTCGGGCGACCCGGTCGTCGCTCACCATCGCGGTCGCCTCCGACACCATCGTTGGTGTCTGCCACCGCGCGCATACCCCCGTGGCATTCTAAAGATGATACCGTCGCCACGAACATAACAGTTCGTACCTTGCGGTCGCGGGCCGTGGGTTTGGTCCTGTCTCGCTGTCCTACCAGAACGTGTCGCTACAGTCGTAGACGACGCCGTGGCGTGGGCAGACGTACTTGCAGTGGCGGCGAGCCATCGGCTCGTCACAGAGGGGGCAGGGCCGACCCCCCAGCTCCGTCATCCGCTGGTTAGCACTCCGACCAGCCACAGGAGCTACAGGTCTTACAGCCCTCCGTATACTGGAGCGCAAGCGACCCACAGTCTGGACATTCGGGATTCTCACCGGCCGACAGCACCTCGTCGTCGCTCGAACCCGCCGATTCGACGGCTGCGCCGCCGTCGGGCTCGGGTTCGGGCTCGGGTATATTGACCGGGCTCTCGGACCCGTGGTCGGCGGCCTCCTCTTCGTTCACCTGGTCGATTGTCTGCTGTTGTGGGTAGGCCTTGTTGACATCACCGTCGAGATAGCGCCGCATCGCGGTGCCGATAGCGTCCGGGATAGAGTTTATCTGCTCACCCTTATCCCAGGCGACCTTCGGCGACCGGATACCACGGAGTTCGTCTGCTATCTCGTTCGGGTCGACCCCAGAGCGCAGTGCCGTCGAGATGGTCTTTGCGAGCGCCTCGGTGAACGAGGCCGTGAACCCACCGGAGTTGCCGATGTTGGCGAACAGTTCGAACGGTCGCTCGCCATTGGGGTCCTCGTTGATGTTGACGTAGAGCTTTCCGTAGCCCGTGTCGATGCGCTGGGTGACACCACGGAGGATATCCGGCCGCGGGCGCTTCTTGCCCGCGCCGACCTCGTGGTCGCCATCGGCCGCTGCGAGCAGTCGCTCGACCTCTGCGTCGACGCTCGCGCGGACGTCCTCGTGGTCGAGGAAGCCCTCCATGCCGCCGAAGACCTCCTCTATCTGCTCGACAAGCGCTGCCGCGGCCTCGCCCTCGTCGGCGAACTCCGTGTTCTCCGCACGGGTGGTGAGGACCTGCTTCGAGCGCGTTCCGTCGCGGTAGACGGTGACGCCCTTCCCACCGTGGTTGTAGATGTAGCGGTACACCTCGTCCATATCCTCCGGTGACGCGGAGTTCGGGAAGTTACACGTCTTCGAAATGGCCGAGTCGACACCTTCCTGGCAGGCACACTGCACCGCTGCGTGCTGCTTGCCGCTCAGGTCGCCGGTGACGACGAACAGCTCGGAGATGGCGTCCGGGACCGTCGTGAGCCCCTCGACGCCGTCGAAGGCGTTTTCGGCCATCTGCTCCTGTGCCTCCTGCTTGACGGCCTCAATGTCGATACCGTTCGCTTCCAGCGTCCGCAGGAAGTAGTCGTCGAACTCGACAAGCATCTCGTCGCCCTGCACGTCGTCGGAGACGTTCTTGTAGTAGGCGACGTTGTAGATCGGCTCGCAGCCGCCGGTCGTGTTGCCCACCATCGACGTGGTGTTGTGCGTCACGAACCCGTTTGCGACGTAGGTGTTGTTCGACGGGACGCTGATGTCCTTCGTGTACGCCTTCCCCTCCTCGAGTGACTCTATCTCCGCGACGTAGAACTGCGCCAGCTGACGGCCGTTGAGTTCGACCGATTCGCCGGTCTGGGCCTCCACGTCACGGACCGTCTTCCGCGAGACGGCACCGTTGATCGGTGACTGGTTGATGCGCCCCTTGAGATCGGCGCTCAGGTCGTCGTACCCCTCGACCGCCCGGAGCAGATCGACCGTCGCGGGCGGGTAGGTGTCGTTCTTGTACGACTGTGCCGTCAGCACGAAGTCGGCCTCCTTCGTCAGGAACCCGATCTCGTCGGAGAACCGCGCGTCTTCGCGCTTGTTCGCGCCGCGAACCGTGTGAATCGGTCGGTCGCCGAAGTGGTCTCCACGCTCGTCCATCTCCATCTCGTCGCGGACGAACACACAGCCAAGCGACAGCAGAAGCGTCTGTACCTGCTCCGCGAGCGTCTCGGAGACGGTCGAGAGTTCGACTTTCCGGGAAGCGGTGCCATCAGCCTCGAACAGGCCACGCAGGAAGGCCTTTGCACACGCCTCGTCGGCACCGAGTACTGCTTCGGGAACGAACGCACTCGCGGCACCCTCGCCCTCGTTGCCGGTCTCTTTCGTCCAGCCGTTGTCCGCGAAGAATCGCGGGAGGTGTCGGCCGCCGAACGAGAGGATGTGACGCGTACCTTTGTCCTCGACCGTCGGCTCAACGCCGAAGACCGACTGCCCGAGGTCACGGAGGTAGTCATCCAGCGCCTCGGT
This sequence comes from uncultured archaeon, assembly GCA_937138675.1. Lineage (GTDB taxonomy): Archaea > Halobacteriota > Halobacteria > Halobacteriales > Haloferacaceae > A07HB70. The sequence continues at coordinate 7,520 of CAKZPG010000004.1, forward strand.
GTCGGACTCGACGACGAGTTTCACGCCGACGTCCTCGTGGACGTAGCCGTCGCCCATGAAGTAGCCGAGGAACTCGGCCAGTTCCGGCGTCAGCCGGTCGGGCAACGTCAGCCCGGCGTCGCTGTCGTGGTGGTAGTTGTCGCGTTCGCTCGTGTCGAGTGTCGGCGGGACGCCGCCGTCGAAGGTCCCGCGCTGGAGGACGATACTGTCTCCCGGTTCGAACGCCTCGGCTTCCTTCCACGCGTACTCGCCGTCCTCGGTGATCGTCCGGAACCGGTGACCGAACGTCGAGGTGACGCTGAAACCGCCGGTCGTCCGGAGCTGTTTCACCGCGTCGAACCCGTTGTCGTAGACTGCGGTCGCACGCTTCGTTCCACCGTCGGTCGTGACGCCCACGTCGAGGTCGTCCCACTGCTCGAACTCGGCGGTCGTCCCGTCGAGCGACCCGATCTCGCGGAGTCCCTCGTCGGTCGAGACCAGCGAGTCCTCGGCGACACAGCCCGTCGGCGCGATCGTCGTCGTGTTGTGGTTCCGGATCGGGTATCCATCCTGCCAGTCGTCGGCGGACTCGCCGGTCTGGCGCTCGAACCACTCGCGGTAGCGGACGGGGTCGGCGTACTTCGAGTCGTCCCAGTCCGCGAACGAGCCACGCTCTGCGGCGAGTTCGTGGGATGTCCGCTTCGAGCCGTGGTTGATGTGGCGCATCACCTGCCGGGCGACCTCGTTGCCCGGCTCCGTGCCGTACTGGATGCCGAGCTGGACGTACAGCTGTGCCAGCCCCATCACGCCCAGACCGATCTTCCGCATCTCCCGGACCTTCTGTTCGATCTTGGGAACGGGGAAGTCGGACATCGTGACGACGTTCTCGAGGAACCGGGTGCCCCTCTCGATCCGGTGGTCGAACTCGTCCCAGTCGACGGCCTCGTCGAGGAACGCCGCGATCGCGTCCTCGGTCGAGTCGTACTCGTCGGCGTGGGCCTCGGACCAGACCCGCCAGTCCGGCGACTCCTCGGCCGCGAGCGTCGAGAGGTTGATATGTCCGAGGTTGCAGGCCTCGTACTCCTCGAGCGGCTGTTCGCCGCAGTTGTGGACTACGAGCCCGTTCGCGACGAACGAATTCGTGTCCGGTTCGGTGAGATCGTACACGGCCTCGTGGCCGTCCGGTTCGACGGCCTCGACGGTCGCCTCGAACTGCTCGGCGTACGGGCCGCGGTCGTACGAGGCGAGGAGGTCGTCGAGCGCATCGCTCTTGTCGTCCAGCAGGAATCCAACTTCCTCGCGGAACCGTTCGAGATTGTCCTTCGCGACGACGACCTCGTGGAACCCTTCGGTCTCGTATTCCTTCCACCCGCCCGTCCTATCCGGGAGCTCGCGGCTGCCCGGTTCGCGACGCTCCTCGTAAACCTTGCTCGCGATGCCGAAGTTGAGGAGGAGCTGTTGGACCTGCTTGACAAGGTCGAGGTCCTTGCTCGCGAGCCGAACCGACGACCCGTTCGCTGCGGTGCCCTGTACACCACCGTCGGCGCTGAACAGCGCTCGCAGGAACCCACGCGCCATCTCCTCGCTGCCGCACATCACCGCGTCGGGGACGCAGAGCTTGTCCTCGACCAGTCCAGCCTCTTCCGCATACTCGTAGAGGCGGGCGGAAGGGACGCGCTGCTCTATGGCCCCTGTGCCCCGGTAGTCGTCGTCCCGGTCGATCTCGCTGACGCCGACCTCGTAGTCCGCGTTCCCCGTCGGTTCGCGGACGACGTCGTTCACGTCGTCGGCAAACGTTCGAGACACCCCGGCGTCGCCGTCGTAGAAGTTGAGGACGGCACGTTCCTCGCCGTGGTTGAGATGACCGTCGCCGACCAGCCACCCGAGAACTCGACCCTCGGCGGCCGATCCGTGCCGACCGAACCCGCCCTTCCGGTTCTGAATGTGGACGGTGTCGCCGGCGTCGAGGTCGGCGGTCTCGACCCATCCCTCGTCGGTCATGACGCGGTGGTCGGCCGTGAGGCGGAGTTCGTACCCCTCCTCGGTCGTGAGCCGGTAGATGTCCTTCTCACCGGTTTTGTAGACGCTACTGGCCTCTTTGATCGGTTCCTCGCTCAGCCGACCGTCGACCACAATGTCGCGAGCGACGCCCTGCTTGTACAGTTCTTCCGCGGGAAGCAGGCCGCTCTCGGTGCTGACGAGCGTGTCACCCGTGACGCAGGGATTCGTCGCGAGGATGCGGTGGTCCGGATGCTCCTCGGCGTCGAACGAGTGTTCCTCGTTCACCCGTTCGAGGTAGATGAGCCCTGGTTCGCCATTCTCGTGGGCACCGTCGATTATGTCGCTCCAGAGCTCTTCGGCGGGGATCGAGAGCTCCTCGCCGACCTCGACGTACTCGCCGAGGCCGTGCATGTCGTACAGCTCCTTCGTCTCGGGCGTCGTGACGTGGGGTTCGCCCGTGCGCGGGTTTGTGAACGTGAACTCCTCGCCGTTCTGGAGCGCCGTCATGAACCCGTCGGTGACGCCGACAGAGATGTTGAAGTTCGAGAGGTGCCCTTCGACGGCGTTTCGGAGGTGTTTGGGCACCTTGCCGTCCTCGTCGATGAGCTCGCGGGCCTCCTCCAAGGCGTCCGCGAACGAGGTGTGGGTGTAGTCGTCGGGATCGTTCAGACGCAGCGAGTGCGCGAGCGAGACGTCCTTGTTCTTCGCGTGGATGAACTGGATGACGTCCGGGTGACTCACTCGCATCACGGCCATCTGTGCGCCCCGGCGCGCGCCACCCTGCGCGATGGTCTCGCAGTTGTGGACGACGAGGTCCGCCGCGACGTACGTGTGTGTGTCCGCGACCTCGACGTTGTATACCGGCCCGGCGTACTCGACGCGTTCGACCGACTCGACGGCGACGACCTCTCGCCCCTCGACCTGCTTCGTCTGGTCGACCGCACGGAAGTCGTCCGAAACGTCGTCGAACAGCCGTTCGAGTGGCGTGCCGAGTGCGGTACTGACACTTACGCTCACCGAATGAGTCGGCTTCCGGTCGTCGGGGGTGCGGTCGTGGCGCGAGAACTGAACGCCGCACCTGAGCCCGACCTGGAAGGCGAAGTCGACAATCTCGCGGTTTGCCAGTTTCAGCTGTGCGCGTTGACTGTCGCCCCTCCGTTCCAACCGGCCCTCTCCGTCGAACAGCGCCTCCAGAACGCGCGCCTGCGTCTCCGGAGGAGCTTGCCACAGGAAATCGGGCACCTCCTTCTCGGCAGCGCCGGTTCCGAACAGATCGTCGACGAGCGCGGCGAAGCTCGCGCTCTCGGCGTGGAGGTGGAGCGTGTTTCGCTCCTCGACGAGCTCACGACGAACTGATACGTCGAAGGCGTCGAGCGCCGCCTCAATCTCGTCGGCCGCGTTCGTCTCCTCGCTCTGGAGCGTGAACACTACCTCGTTCGGTACGCCTCGACGGTAGACCACACACCCCTCGGCGAGGTACCAGCCGGCAACCGTCGCCAGCGCCTTGACCGGCACCTCGCCGGCCGTCATCGAGGGCGATTGCCCCTTCGATGCCCCGTAATACTCGCGGTTGGTCCTCACGCCGCCGTCGGCGAACACGACCGGTCCCGACGCGACCGATGTCAGGTCGATGGTATCGTCCAGCCCGTGACCGTTGTCGGTCGCGTTGTTTCCGAGGACGAGCAGGTCTCCGGGAGTGAGGTCCTCGGCGTCCACCCACTCGAACCCGTCGTCTCTCGCGATCTTGAACGGGTGTTCGCCGGTCGCTCGAACCGGTTCGTTGCGTCGTTCGGGGACAACCTCGACGAGTTCTTCTTCGACGTGGCGTTCCATCGTCTCGACGACCGGCTGTTCGTCACCGTTCTCGTCGACAACGAGGTCCCCTTCACGGAGTGTCTCGACCGGACGCTGTCCTCCGGGCGTGAGAACACCGGTCCCGGGCGGGAAGCACATCTGGTCGTACGTCCGCATGAACGTGATGGGGCCGCTGGCGATGCCGCCTGTCGACCCGACGGCGTCGCCGTAGGGGCGGAGCTTCCAGAACGCATACCCCATTCCGCCGCCGCTGTTGTGCGAGACGACCGAGTCGGCGACGTACTCGTGGTTCCCGGCGACGGTGACGTCGTACACCGTCTCGGTGCCGGCGTCTTCGACTGTCGTGACCGGCACCTCCCAGGTGGCGTCGCCTCGGAACGTCCCCACGCTGGTGTCGTGGAGGTCGGCACCGGCGAGGTCGTCGGCCATCTCGTCCGCACGGCGGTCGGTGAACCCGACGAGGTCGGCGTACCGGGTCAACCCTCGTTCGCCCGTCGGACCAACGTTGTGGTAGGCGCGGTCGTCCGACTCCATCTCCCATGTCGTTGTGGGTATGCCGAGGCCGAGGAGCAGCTGCTGGACGTCTCCGATCAGTTCTGCGGACGCCGACCAGAGGCGTGGGTGGCGCTCCTTCTGGAGGCTACCGTCCGTCGAGAACAGCCCCCGGAGGAACGCCGCGACGGTTTCGCGGTCTGCTGAGCGGACCGGCTCCGGGACGCGGGCCGACGGTGCGTCGGGCTTGGCGTCGCCGAAGTTCGTGAGCCAGAACCGCTTGATCTCGTGGCTGTGCAGGACCGCCTCGTAGCAGCCGTCCTCGAACTGCCAGTCAAGCCCCTCGTCGAACAGCCGCCGGCAGAGCCGGTCGGCGTGGTCGAGGTTCTCGTCGCGCGCGAGGTGGAACCGAATACCGTCCTCGTGTTTCGAGCCGTCTCCGACCCACATCCCAAGAAGTTCCGCGAGGTCGGGAGTGAGCGCCGTCGGCTGCGTGACGGTCTTCACCGCCTCGCCGTTCGGTTCGAGGCCGAGTTTGTTCGCACGCCGCCGCTGGACGGTCGATGCAGAGCAATCAAGCTGCTCGGCGATCTCGTAGTCCGACAGCCCTTCGGCGTGCAGTCCGAGGATCTCACCGTTTGAGACAGTCCGGGCTGCCGACCACTGCCCGCCCCTGGCGACGGTCGTGAGTTCGACCGTCTCGACGGCCTCGGGGAGCCAGTCGAGTCGGATAGAGAGGGCGTCACCCGGCTCGATCTCGTCGATACGGGTCCACCTGTCGTCGACGAGGAGTTCGTGGTTCGGCGTTCCGGTGAGCTCGATTCCGGCCTCTGTCTCGACGCGGTGAACCGGTGCGTCGTGGTAGGCGTGTGTCTCGTCGACCGTCCGGGTGCGGTAGCCATCGCCGTCGCGCTGACGAATTTCGTCGCCCGGCTCGACGTCGGCGATGGAGACGAGCCCCTTTCCGTCGACTGACACGCGCGTCCCCGACGTCAGACACTGGAACACCTGTGCGGCCTCCTTGGCCGTCTCGTGAATATTATCGATATCGTCAGCGGGCGAGTCGACGAAACACGCGGAGAGCTGCTGGAGCTCGTCGCCCGCGTTCATCAGGGTCGGGCTGTTCGGGACGAACGAGAGCTGCTCCATCAGGTCCTGGAACTCCGCACGGGCATCCTCGACGTCCGAGCGCACGTCCGCGGGGAGTTCGGGAACGACCGTGTCGTAGGCGAACTTGTTGACGTTCTCGGGAGTCAGTGGCCGGGAGACGTCGTCGTCGGCCGTTGTCCCCGTGCCGAACACTTCGGCGGCAAGTTCGTCACGGCGCGGGTGGTCGGGCTTCAACTGGTCCGGTCGAACCTCGATCGGGTCCTTGCGGTCCTCGGCCGCGAACGCTGCTTCGGCCAGCGCGATGTTCTTCGCAACGCGTGGGAAGAGGTCCTCTGGGTCCTCCACGAGGTCGCCGTTCGCGTCCTTCCGTAGGTAGCGCGCGGGTAGGATATTATGATACGCGCTCGCGGTCAGGCGCTCCTCTAGCGTCTCGCCGTCCGTCCGCTTGACTGGCAGTTCGAGTTCGTCAGCGTCGGGCGCACTCATCGCTCGGCGCCTCCGGGTCGTCGGGCGTCGTCGCGCCCGGTCGTGTATGTTATCATGATTGTATGTTCGAAGCTGGGTGGCTCGCGGGATTAGCGCTTTCGAAGCGCGATCGTATCAGTCTCGATACCGGTCCCTAGCACGGCATCTCCCCGCTATTTCCACGTCAAAGGTACAGGGTTCCCCCGGATATAACGGTAATCAGACCGGAGTGAAAGTAGTCGGCTCGAAACGCGAATCGATAGACAGAAGCGACGTATCCAGTCGAACCAGGGGGGGGGATTCGGATCGCGCTCCGGTCGCGCGCCCCCGGGGTGTGTCAGACGTGCGTCGGTCGCATCCAGTGTTTCCTCTCCAGATAGTTATAGTAAGTGCGAGACGAAGACCCAGGGCTTTAGCGGTGGGCAATTCAACGACTCCATGAGCCTTATTCGGCGTGCCGACCTCTTCGTGGTCGTGTTCCCCCTCCAGGTGGCCGGTCTGCCCGACCTGCTCTTTCAGGCGCTTGCGGTCGTGGTGGTCGTCGGGGTTGTCGTTCTCGTGGGCCGGGTCGTCCTCAAGATCGCGTGGCGACTGGTGACGATCGCGGCCGTAGTGATCGCGCTTTTGCTCGGGGCGATGCTGTTCGTGCCGCAGGTGTTCTAGACGCCGACGAGGAAGTTCCGGATCACGTCGTGGCCCGCGTCGGTCAACACAGACTCGGGGTGGAACTGGACGGCCTCGATCGGATACTCCCGGTGGCGCACACCCATCACCAGTGGGTCGTCCTCGTTGGTCGTGGCGCTCACCTCAAAGCAGTCGGGCACGTCCGTCGCGACCAGCGAGTGGTACCGACCCGCCCGGAAGCCCTGTGGAAGGCCGTCGAACACCCCTCGCCCGTCATGATTGACCGACGACGCCTTGCCGTGGATTGGTTCCGGCGCGTGGCCGACTGTCCCGCCGTGCTCGTAGACGGCCGCCTCCAGTCCGAGACAGACGCCGAGCGTCGGAACGTCCGTACTGACCTCGCGCAGGATCGTCGACGTGACGCCCACGTCTCGCGCGTTCTTTGGGTGGCCGGGGCCGGGGCTGATCACGACCGCGTCGGGGTCGACAGCGCGGACGTCCGCGAGCGAGGCGGCGTTTTTCAACACCTCGATCTCTGGAGCGACGTCGCCGACGGGCGTCTCGGAGACGTACTCGACGAGATTGTATGTGAACGAGTCGTAGTTGTCGACGATGAGGACGTTCATCGCCGGGCCTCCTTGGGTGTCCGTTCCACCCGGTCGACGGCGGCGAGGACACCGTCCATCTTCGCCTCCGTCTCGTCATACTCACTCGCGGGGTCCGAGTCGGCGACGACCCCCGCGCCCGCCCGGACGGTTGTCTCGCGCGCCTCGTGATCGACCGTTGCGGAGCGAATGACGATGGCGAAGTCTGCATCACCGTCCCACGAGAAGTAGCCGACGCCGCCGCCGTAGATGCCGCGCGGCGCGGTCTCGAGGCTGTCGACTATTTCCATCGCCCGCACCTTTGGCGCGCCGGTGAGCGTGCCCGCCGGGAACGTCGCGCGCGTCGCGTCGAAGGCGTCGGTCTCTGGCGCGAGTCGGCCCGTCACCGTCGATTCGATATGCTGGACGTGTGAGTATTTGATGACGCTCATGAACTCGTTGACGCGGACACTCCCCGCCTCGGACACGCGACGCACGTCGTTGCGCCCGAGGTCGACGAGCATCGTGTGTTCCGAGCGCTCCTTTCCGTCCGCGAGCATCTCACCCGCGAGCCGTCGGTCATCGGCCGGCCCGCTCCCGCGTGGACAGGTGCCGGCGATGGGGTTGACTGTCACCTGGTCGCTCCGGACCGACACTAGTGTCTCGGGACTCGCGCCGACGACGGAGCGGTCGCCGTGGCGCAGGAGATACATGTACGGCGAGGGGTTCACCTCTCGCAGCGCAGCGTACAGGCCGAGTGGGTCCATCTCGCCATCAAGAACCCGCGATCGGCTGATCACCCCCTGGTAGATGTCACCGTCAAGAACGTGTTCTTTCGCGCGGCGCACCGCGGCCTCGTACTCCTCTCGCGAGCCAGTGCGCTCGCCCTCCCGAGCGAACCTGCCGGGCGTCGGCTCTTCGGCGGCCGCGAGACGGTCTGCGGTATCGCTTGCCTCCGCCGCCAGCGCGTCGTAGGTCGCGCCTGGGTTGTCCCCGGGCCGGACGACGGGTGTGAGAACGAGTTCGGCGGCACCGGCGGCGTGGTCAACGGCGACAACACTCGTCGCGAGGACGAATTCGGCGTCCGGACAGACCGGGTCGGGTCGCTCGACACCCACCTCCTTCAGCCAGAGGTCGTAGACGGCGTCGTAGGCGAGAAAGCCGACGAGGCCACCATCGAGTCGCTGGCGGTCGGCCGCGGGAAAGTTCGCGCGGGCCACGTCAGGGAGCGCCCCGCGGAGAGCATCGAGAACGTCGCCGTTGTCTGCGGGTACGACGAGGTCCGCAGCTGGCCCACCGAGATCCGTGACCGTCGCGTCGTCGCCCGTGACCGTTACGACCGCTTCGGGGTCGTAGCCGACGAAGGAGTATCGTGCGTGACGCTTGCTGTCGGTTCCCGGCTGGAAGGCTCCGTCAGGGTCGCTCCCGGCGGTCTTCTCCGCGCTCTCCAGTAGGAAGCCGTGGTCGGCGTCGCCTACGAGCGCCGCGTACGTTGCGAGCGGCGAGACGTCCGGCATCGGCGCCGTGACGCGAACCACGACGGGTCGCTCGGCGGACTCGACGTGGTTGACGAACGTCTCGCGGGAGATGCCAAGGTCGGTCACGCCGGCACCTCCTCTTTGGCAGCCGCGACGAACGACCGGACACGCTCCGGATCGACCGTCGCGTCTCGCTCAACGCCGCTTGCGACGTCGACAGCGTACGGCCGGACCGTCCGGACCGCGCGCCCGACGTTTCCAGGTGCGAGCCCTCCGGCGAGGATCACGGGCGTTTCGAGGCTGTCGACGAGCGCCCTCGCACGCTCCCAGTCGTGTGTCTCGCCGGTGCCGCCCCCACCCGACTCGTCCGTCGAATCGACGAGAAGGGCGTCGACGTGACCGTCGAGGGCTGCGAGGTCGGCGCCGGCGTCGACAGCGGCGATCACTTGGGCAGGTGTCGCCGCACACAGGGTGTCGAGAGTGTCCGGGTCCTCAATGCCGTGGACCTGAATGTGGTCGGTGCCAATCGTCTCAACGAGGTCGGCGGCCGAGCTGGGCGTCCCGGGCATCGTCACGAGCGTCGTTGCGAGAAAGGGCGGCGCGGCGGCGACCAGGTCACGGGCGCGGTCGACCGACACCTCGCGGTGCGTGTCGACGGGGACGTCCGCTATTATCCCGACCGCGTCGGCGCCTGCGTCGGCGGCGGCGCGCACGTTCGCGGGGGTTCGCATCCCGCAGATCTTCACACGCGAACGCGCGGTCACGATCCACCAGCCTCCGGGTCGGCACGCAGGGCCGCCAGTCTGTCGGCGGCGTCGCCGCTGGCAACTGCATCGCGCGCGAGTTCGACGCCGTCATAGAGCGAGTCGGCCGCGTCTGCGACGTAGAGCGCGGCCCCGGCGTTCGCCAGGACGATGTCCCGGCGGGCGTCGGTCACCTCGCCGGTGACGATGGCTTCAAGCGCAGCCGCATTCTCGGCCGGCGACCCGCCGGCGACGGCCTCAATGGGCGCGCGGTCGAGGCCAAGGTCGTCCGGCGTGACGGTGAACAGCGTTACCGACTCGCCATCGACCTCCGCCGCGGTCGTCTCGCCGTGGAGCCCGATTTCGTCCAAGCCGTCGCCATGGACGACGAGGGCGCTGGAGACGGGCATCTTCGCGAGCGCGCGGGCGATCGGCTCTACAAGCTCCGCGTCGTACACCCCGACAACCTGTGCGTCCGCGCCTGCAGGGTTCGTGAGTGGTCCGAGGATGTTGAAGATCGTCCGCATCTCGAGCTCCCGGCGCGGACCGATCACGGCCTTCATCGCGGGGTGGAACACAGGCGCGAGCATGAACCCGATGCCGTCCTGCTCAATGGCCCTCTCGACCGACGGCGGTTCAGCGTCGATCGCGACGCCAAGGGTCTCGAGGACGTCCGCGCTCCCCGACGATGAGGAGACAGAGTAGTTGCCGTGTTTCGCGACGGCGACGCCCGCGCCCGCGGCGACGACGGCGCTCGTCGTCGAGACGTTGATCGTATCGTGTCCATCGCCGCCAGTGCCGCAGGTGTCGACCAGTGGCCGGTGGTCGGGGTCGATCCGCCGCGCGGCGTCGCGCATCCCGGACGCAAAGCCGGCTATCTCTGACTCCGTCTCGCCCTTCGCCCGCAGTGCGGCCAGCAGCGCTCCGATCTGGGCCTCCGTTGCCTCCTCGAACACCAGTGACGCGGCCGCTCGCGCCTCGTCCATCGCGAGGTCCTCACCGTTGGTCACCCGCTTCACGAGTGATTGAATGCGTGCCATGATGCGTAACTTCGTCTTGCAATGTACAACTCTGTACACTGGTATATGAGTTTCGACGCCTGCCGGCACGGTTCCGTAACGTTGAAACGCAGAGTCGCTCAACTCGTATCGTACGTAGGGTTGGTGGTCTAGTTGGTTATGACACCTCCTTGACATGGAGGAGGCCGGCGGTTCAAATCCGCCCCAACCCATTCTGTTAACTCACCGTCGCCAAAGAGCCACAACATTGTCACTCTCACCGAGCCCGGGGGTGGTCAGCGTGAAGTCAACTACCCCACCCTAAACGCCTTCAGCGTTTTGAGGGTGGGGCTTGTCCATGAACTCGGCCTCGAACCCGTCCGGGTGGGCGGTAAACCCGCCGCTCAGCGTCACTGTTCCAGACTTCAGGACAAGTTGAAGAACGTCGGAATGGGTGACGTGGCCGCGAGTCTTTGCATCGCGACTGGATTTGTCGCCGAAGGCGTCTCCTCCGTGCTCTCTCCTGCGCGCGCCTCTGACATTACGGAAAATCGAGGAGAAAGCCTCGCGCGTTAGCGCGGGGATGAATCCGACAACAGAGACACCAAACACAAGTTGTATAACGCTTGACAGTATACCAGAGCATTAGCACAACAGACGAAAATTGGAGTTGGATTGGGGTCTCCGTTAATAAAAAGCAACCCTGCGTCGAGTGTTTTACTCAACCTCGGTGGTTGAGTCGGGTCGATGGCACGGCCTGTGAGGTGTAAGCGGATACCCAAGCACACCACGCCTCCCTCGGGAGGCCCGACGCACTACTCACAGACCACAACCGAGACCCCGGTGGTTCCGATCAGGGTGCCTTCGGGGACACACGACCGGCGTACTGTCCGACGAAGGTATCCTCGCGCTTCAGCGCGGGGAGGATGTCAAACTGGCCGACCGAATTATCGCCGACGGCGTGACCGGCGAACTGACCACGATCGAACTCCGCAAGAGCCGGGTTCAGAACGACGACGACGAGACGGTCGTGGTCGCGAACCATGAGGTCGAGAGGCGCTGGCGACAACTATAGTCACCGAGCCGACAGGATGGGAACAAGTTTGAATATCTCGCTCGGCGCACAGTGAGGACATGGATATCTCGGATATCGCCACCCCAGAGTTCATCCAGATAGATGCCGACACGGAGCTGGGGAAGGTGCGGTCGGTTTTCGAACGGGAGAATCCGAAAAGCCTGATCGTCACCGACGACGGCGACTACGAGGGGGTCGTGACCGAGCGCCAACTGGTCCGGTCACACATCGAGGATGGTACGAAGGTCTCCGCATTGGTTCGCTCAGCACCACGGATCCAGCGTACCGAGGACGTCCGGGAAGTTGCCCGGATACTCGTCGAGGGCGGTGTGAAGGTCGCACCTACTTTTGAGGGCGAGGCACTTTACGGCGTCGTCACCGCCGACGACATCCTCGAGGCAGTCCTTGACAACCTCGACGCCCTCACCGTCGAGCAGATCATGACCGAGGACGTGGTGAGCGTCGTAGAAGGCGACCACGTCGGGCAAGCGATCAACCGCCTGCGCGAACATGGCGTCTCGCGGCTGCCGGTCGAAAACGAGAACAGCCGCCTGACGGGCGTAATAACCACGCACGACATCGTGGAGTTCGTCGTCCGGAGCGACGAACGCCAGCACAGAGGCGACCGGTCGGGCGACACCGACCGGATGCTTGACCTGCCGGTCGACGACATGATGACGTCGCCTGTCCTCACGGCTACGCCCGAGCAGTCCGTACGCGCCGCCGTCGCGCGGATGCTCGACGAGAATATCGCCGGACTCGTCGTTACCCCGACTGACGACGATGACCGGATCGCCGGCGTTCTCACGAAGACGGACGTGCTGCGCGCGCTCACCTACACCGAAGAAGAGCAGATGGACGTCCAGATCACGAACGTCGCCCTTCTCGATGCCGTCACTCGTGAGTCGGTTGTCGAGAGCATCACCGAGGTGGTCGACAAGTACCAGCAGATGCAGGTTCACCACGCCCATGTCCGTCTTCACAGACACAAGGAGAAGCTCCGTGGCACACCGCTGATCCAGTGTCAGATCCGGCTTCGTACGTCACACGGGCAGATAGCGGGCTCGGGCGAGGGCTACGGCGCCGAACAGGCGTTCCGGGTCGCCCTCGACAAGCTAGAGCGGAACGTCCTCGAACTCAAGGGCGTGAACGCCGACGAAAAGTACCGCGGACAGCTACTCCGGAAGCTCGACGGACTCTGAGTTCCGGCCGCTAGGCCTTTTGCAGCCCGTTACCGGTGATGTGGAAGGCGACGGTCCCGCCTGCTTCCCGGGCGTGGTGTTTCTCCAGTGTCGCCCGTCGCTTCCCACCCCTGAACCGGTCGAGTCGCAACACTACGCCGGTCCAGTGGTCAAGCGTGTGTCCGCCGAGCGCCCGCGGGTTCCCGCTGTCGGGGTCGGTGAACACCTGATTCGTCACGACGACGGCGAGATCCTCCCGGCGGGCCAGTCCGAGCAGGTGTCGAACCTGCCGGCCGACTCGCCGGAGCGTCTCACCCTCGTCGCCCTCCGTCCGCTCCAGGCGGTAGTGGCCGGTGGCGCTGTCGAGAACTATCAGCTCAACTTCAGAGGCGAACTCTGTGGCGTCACGGACGATGGTCTCTTGATCGTCGAAGTCGTAGGCCTCACTTGTGATCAGGCGGCTCGCGAGGGTCTCGGTGTCGGCGTCGACCCCATCGGCGAGCTGGCGGAAGCGTTCGAGCGAGAGCCCCTCAGTGTCGAGATAGAGTGCCCGTCCGCCCGCCGCGGCGACGCCGACGGCTGCCGAGAGTGCGAGGTTCGTCTTTCCCGCCGCGGGCGGGCCGTACACCTGCGTGACGGTTCCGCGCTCCACGCCGTCACCGAGCAGGTTGTCGATGGGTGGACAGCCCGTCGCTATCGCCTCGCCCTCAGGCACGGCTTTCGGTTGGCCGGTCGGAGCATAAGCCCCGCGGTCGTCCGTCAGACAACACCCGCCTGACGACACGCTTTAGCCAATATCGCCCTGAATAGCGATCGTGATTGTCGTCGCGACGGCGGACTTCGAGTGCTATCACGATCTGGTCGCCGAACTTCGCGACCGGGCCGTCGAGTTCTCGACAGTGTCACCGGGCGATGAGCTGCCCGAGGGCACCCGCGTCGTTGTCACGGCGGCCGACGACCCCGTGCCAGAGGGGGCCGAACACGTTGTGGCCGCCCCTGACGAGGCGCGGGCGGCCGTCGAACGGGCGCTCACTCGGTTTCGTGACGACGACGGCCGGACGGTGGTCGGTATCGACCCCGGCGAGCGTCCGGGCGTGGCAGTCCTCGCGGGCGGCACCGTCGTCGCGGTGTTTCAGGTGCCGCTCTCCGATGTCGCGCCGACCGTCCACGACGCGGTATGCGACGCACCCGACCCGATTGTCCGGGTGGGCGACGGCGCGCGGCGCTGGAGCGCCCGACTGATCGAAGCGCTCTCAGAGCTGCCCGTCGAACTTGTTGACGAGACGGGCACCACCCCGTCGCTCGGAACTGGCGCGCGAGGGATGGGCGACGTTCTCGCGGCGGTCAACATCGCGCGCCGGTCGGGAGAGCGGGTCGAGCGCCGCGAGATAGAGCCGACGCCGGGTGAGATACAGCGGGTGAAAGCTGAGTCACGCCGGCGCTCGGCGGGCGAGGTGACCATCGACGAGGCACTGGCGCGCCGGGTCGCGCTCGGCGACGTGTCGCTCGACGATGCGATCGCGGCCCACAGAGACGACTGACCACGACGAGTCGTTCCTCAACTCGTGTTTGACCTACCGATCGGGGCTTGAAGACGCACGATGCCAGAGGAGACACCAGCTGTGTCGGCTGTTGACGACGACACCGACCGCGCGGACCGTTCCACAGTATGGCTCGTGTGGGGGTATCTCGGCTCTGTCGCCCGAGGAGCCACCGACGGTGATACGCTTCACACCGCGGCGGCGACACGGAACGCCGCCAGCACGGCGACGGGCGATACGACGCTTCGATTCTGTTCATACGCGATCGCCGCCAGTCCGACCGCGACGACTCGGCCGAGTGCCGCTCCGGGCGGACTCCCCGCGACCGCGCCTCCGACAATAATGAGCGCTGCGAGTCCTACGACGCCCGGGCCCGGCAGTCGCGCCGCCACTGCGCCAACACAGACGACCAGTGTGGCGGCTGTGAGGAGCGCGAGCGTCGTCTTCGAGAGGACCGGTGCCGCGAGCGGCAGGCGGAACGGAACCACGGCGACAACCGCCCCTGCGAGAGCGACGACCCAGGGCGTGCGGTTAGAGTCCGTCGCCGCCCGCGCCCGCTCTGCGACGACCGCGAACAGCAGGCCGTAGCCCACCGCAGCCAGCAGCGCTGGCCCGATTGCGACGTTCATTAGCACCGGGAGTGATGATATTGGCGCCCCGCCGCCCCGCGCGGGTCCCGTCACGACTCCGACTGCCGCCGCGCCCACAGCGGCCGGTGCCACCGCCCGGGGGTCGGGGAGGCCGAACCCGACCTCCGTGTGTGTCCATCGGGTGTAGAGCGCGCTCGTCCCGCCGACGCCGACGCCAAATGCGAGGAGGGCGCCAACGACGAGACTCGACCCCTGCCAGTCCGGGACGGTCCTAAGCAGCGACGGATAGACCACTCCGAGCGCCTGGGCGACACACTCGGCGACGACAACGAGCGCGAACACGCCAGCCAGCGACCGGGCGTCGCCCGGCCGAATCCAGTCAGTCACCGTCGTTTTCGCGCCATACCGTCTCGGCACGCCGGGCGGCCTCGCGCACGGTCAGGCCCGTTGTGCGCGCGACGGCCAGGGCGTCGTCGTGTTCCGCGCTCGCGTCAAGAAGCGCGCCGCCCTCGTCGGTCGCCACCTTCACTCGCACCGCGTGAGACCCGCCCTCAACGTCGATCTCGACTGTTTCGACCCGCCGCTCGGCGACCCAGCGGTGCCCCGCGCCGTGTTCGCGGACGCCGAGCGTCCCCGTCTCCGCGGCCAGCGCCCGTGCGACCCGGTCGGCGTCTTCGGGGCGCACGACGGCCTTCAGGAGGTGGCCGGGCCGGGACTTCTTCATTGTCGCTGGCAGCACCGACACGTCGCGCGCGCCAGCCTCGTGCAGGCGCTCGTGGAGGCTCCCCAGCACCTCCGAGGGCACGTCGTCGACGTTCGTCTCGAGCACTGTAATCGGCTCGCGCCGGAGCGACCGGTCGCCCTCGCCGGCGACAACCCGGACCACGTTCGGCCGGTCTGTCGGGTCTGCCGCGCCGGCGCCGAACCCCTGCTGTTCGACTTGGAGCGCGGGAAGTCCCGAGACGCCGTCGGCGTGGTGTGCGAGTACTGCCGCTCCGGTCGGTGTGAGGAGTTCGCGGTCGCCCGACTCGCTCTGGAGCGACCAGTTCGCCCGTGCGGCGAGTTCGACAACTGCCGGCGCAGGGACTGGGTAGCTCCCGTGGCTCATCACCACCTCGCCGCCACCCGGTGCGAGTGGCGTCGTCACGACACGGTTGGGCGCGAGGTCGTTGAACAGGAGCGCCGCGCCGACAACGTCCGCTATCGCGTCGTCCGCGCCAACCTCGTGGAACTGTGTCTCGGCCACTGCCGTCCCGTGGATCGCCGCTTCCGCCTCGGCCAGCAACTCGAACGTCGCGAGTGCGTCGTGTTCGACTCTGTCGGGCAACTCCATCCCTTCGACGAGGTCCACGACCTCGCCGTAGTGCCGATGATCGTGGCCACCCTCGACGGGGTCGCCGTCGCGGACGACCTCCACGCGCGTGGCCGAGATGCCCGCGCGGCCGACCGCGCTCGTGCGGTACTCGACGTCAAGTGCCGCCTCGACGGGAGCAAAGACCTCGGGGGCAGCCCCGACCGCGAGCAGGGCGCCGAGGATCATGTCGCCCGCCGCGCCGGCGCGGCCGTCGAACGCGATGGTGTCCATACGAGGGTCGGGGCCTGTCGTGGCTAAAAGCCGACGGACCGCCTGCGAACGGAGGCGCTTTACCGCTGCGCGCGAATGTGACAGAGTGACACAGACCGGACGATTCGCCCCCGGCAAAGAGCTTAACCGGGGAGCGAGCGGATCAACGAAAGAGCAACTACCGCCATCATGAACGAGGTTCAACTCGAAGTGGCGAAGGCCTACCCCAACGACTCGGGGCGGGGAATCGCTAGACTCGATCCCGACACGCTGCTCCACCTCAAGCTCTCGCCCGGCGACATCATCGAGATCGAGGGCGGGTCGACCACCGCGGCGAAGGTGTGGCGCGCAGACCGGCAGGACTGGAACACTGACACCGTCCGGATCGACGGGTTCACCCGGCAGAACGCCGACGTCGGCATCGGCGAACGGGTGACGATCCGGAAGGCCGAAGAGCGAAAGGCAAACCGGATCGTACTCGCGCCGCCAGAGGAGGCGTCGGTCCAGTTCGGCTCCGACGCTGCCGGAATGGTTAAGCGCCAGATACTGAAGCGCCCGGTCGTCGAGCGAGATATCGTGCCGGTGATGTCCTCAACGAACCATCCGTTCATGCGCTCGCCCGGACAGGCGATCC
>CAKZPG010000005.1 GCA_937138675.1 uncultured archaeon
CTCTGTCACGGCTGTGGCGGCTGTCGTGGGCCACAGGAGACGACCGGCGGTGTGATGTGTCCGACCTACCGCGCCGCCGATGAGGAGATACAGTCCACCCGGGGGCGCGCAAACATGCTCCGGCAGGCAATGAGCGGGGATATCGAGCGTGGCGCGTTTGACGACGAGTTCGTCACCGAGGTAATGGACCTCTGTGTCGGCTGTAAGGGCTGTGCAAAGGACTGCCCGAGCGAGGTGGATATGGCGAAGCTGAAGGCGGAAGTGGAACACGAACATCACCAGCGCCACGGCGCGAGCCTCCGGGACAAGATGTTCGCAAACGTTGCGACGCTCTCGAAGGTGGGGTCGGCGCTCGCGCCGCTCTCGAACGTCGCCGCGTCGCTCCCCGGGTCGGGGTGGCTCGCAGAGAAGACGCTCGGAATCGCTCGCGAGCAGGAGCTGCCGCCGTTCAAGCGTAACACGTTCGCGGACTGGTTCGACGCACGGGGCAACGCGGCGGTGCCCGAGGCCGAGGCCGACCGACGTGTCCTCCTCCTCGCGGATACCTACACGAACTACAACCGCCCTGCGGCCGGGCGGGCGGCGGTCGAGGTGCTGGAGGCTGCCGGTGTCCACGTCAAGGTACCTGACGAGGTTGGGGACAGCGGTCGCCCCGCTCACTCGAAGGGCTTTCTCGACATGGCCCGATCCGTGGCGCGGAGGAACGTTGACGCGCTGGCATCGCGCGTTGCAGACGGCTGGGACGTCGTCGTTGTCGAGCCTTCGGACGCAGTGATGTTCCAGTCCGACTACCTCGACCTGCTCTCGGGCGAGGATGTCGAGTCGCTGGCCACGAACACCTATGGGGTACTCGAGTACGTCGACGACTTCCGTCTCGACGACTCGTTTGACGCCGACGGCGGTGAACACCTCACGTACCACGGCCACTGCCACCAGAAGGCGACAAAGAAAGACCACCACGCAGTCGGGGTCCTCCGGCGCGCCGGCTACGGCGTCGACCCGCTCGACTCCACCTGCTGCGGGATGGCGGGGTCGTTCGGCTACGAGGCCGAACACTACTCGATGAGCCAGGCCATTGGCGCCATTCTGTTCGATCAGGTTGAGTCGAGTCCCGGCGGGCAGGTCGTCGCGCCCGGCGCCTCCTGTCGAGCACAATTAAAAACTCGGCCCGGAGCAGATGAAGAGCCGCCACATCCGGTCGAGATGGTCGCGGCGGCGCTTCGCTAAGGCGACGAGATTCGCTCTCCAGCCTCGAGGTAGTCGTCGAGTCGCTCGTTCGCCCACGCCACGGCGGTTGGGTCGTCGTTGGCGATTGTACCAGCAATACCATCGCCGTCACAGAAGCTGATACACATCTTTGGACCGTCAGACGTCTTCGCCACAACGACGCCGTATGGAATGCGCTCGTCGGTGATGAAGAGCTCGTACCGCCCCGTCTTCAGGGCCTCGACCATATGCTCGCGATGCTGCGAAGCGAGAACGTCCAGTGACTCTTGGCCCGTTGTCGCCTCTAGTGACATTCCGTTCTTGACGACCTCGCGGTGGAACAGTTCGACCTGTGGCGGGATTACAGCGGTTGCACAGATACGGAAGTGGTCGGCCTGCCGGATGAGGTCGTTCATGTAGCTCATGGCCCGGAAGGGCGACTCCTGGGTCGGCACCAGTATCTCGGCGCCGACGAGCCCCGATACGTCGATGTCGACGTCTGGTGGGAGGTGTGAGATGACGTCCGCCGAGGTCGCTATCGCCGCGAGTCGTTCGGTCGCACGTTTGTACTCATTGAATGCAAGCGTACCAATAATGGTCTGGCGGTAGCCTCCGTTCGTGCGTTCTAGTAGGCCGAGCTGTTCGAGTTCGCGCACCGCCCGGTCCACCGTCGACCGTGAGGCGCTCACCCGGTCTGTCAGATCACGTTTGTCAACGACGTTCGACTCCGTCGCCTCAAGAACGGCGTGACGCCTTTCGAGTGTCGCTCGGAGTGTTGGGACGTCGCCCCGCTTCATTATGTATATATTCCCGTACCGACAATTAAAAAGACGCTGATAGGACGCTTAGTCGAATTAGATGTTAAATATAGTAGTAACGGCTAAATACTGTTGTTACTTGTTGCGTGGATGTTCAGGGGGTGAGTACAATTCACTGTAATGCCAGAACACAATGCCGGGAACCCCTCTGACATGCTTTCCCCGGCCCGGCAGTCGGGCCCGGCCGGCTGCCGCGCGCTACGTGTCGAGCCCAGCGTATGCCTGTTTGACCTGTTCGCGGAGCGCTCCGATCTGACTCGCGTACGCGATGTGACTATGGCAATCACAGTCTGAGGCGCCGAACCCCGGAACTGGGCTCGTAGGGAGCGACCGAGCGACGCGACACTCAGCGTCGACACCGGCTGTCACATCGTCGACGAGCGTCGTCTGTGCGTGTCCGGTCAGATAGTCCACGTGCCAGTGTTTAGTGCCGTTATCGCCGCGGGCGACCTGACGATGCCGGTCGACACGTGCGAACCCGCCGTTGCCGAGTGCGCTCCCAGTGTAGGCGTACGCGCCGGGAGAAAGCGTGAACTCGCCGAGCGCACCGACCTCAATGGTCGTCTGCTCGGGCAGGTGTATCAACAGTGTGTATGTACCCCCATTCATCAGGACGGCGCTTCCGCAACGGCCGCGTCCCGAAGGATGTCAAACTGCGCGCGGGCCTGATTGTCCAGCGGGTAGATAGCGTGGTAGTCGTCCGGGTCGCGGTCGCGGCCGCTGGCCACGCCGACAGCGGCGGCGATGCGGTCGTAGTTCTCGCGCACCAGTGCCCCCACCAGCTTTGGGATCCCCGCGCGCTCCGCGAGTTCCTCTGCCGCCGCGCGCCCGGCGTACACTCGGCGGCGGCGCTCGTCGACGAGAAACATCGCGAACGGCGCCTCCTCAGAATCGAACTGCGCGTTCAGGAACGACTGGGCGGCCTCCCCGCGCCACGGCACAGCACCGACCGCGTTCAGCCGCTGGAGCGCCGTCGCCGCAACCGAGCAGTACGGACAGTCGCCGTCGTAGATGAGGACGGCGTCATATTCCATAGACAGTTTGTAGGCCGCGACCGTCTAAACTCCGTCGTCCCGGGTAGTTTAGGCCAGCCGAATCGGCAGCTACTTTAGGTCGCCCAAAATCGTGGCCGACATGCAGGAAGTCTGCGTGATCGTCCCGACAATCCGTGAGTACGAGTGTGTACGGGACTACGTCGCGAACGCGCGCAATCATGGCTTCGACGCGGATCGACTCCGGTTCGTACTAGTGACAGAGGATCACTGTCCGACCGACGAGATGCGTACGATGCTGCGCGAGTTGGACGTTGACGGTGAGGTGTTCGACGGACCTCGTCGGGGAGCGTGGCTGGCCGACCACGGGGTGGCCGACTACGAACACCTGATCCCTGCGCGCTCGCACGCCCAGACGAGTTTTGGCCTTCTCTATCTCTGGGCCGAGGGGTTCGACTACGGTGTCTTTCTCGACGACGACACCAGACCGCACGGGAACGTCGACTTCTTCGGGAGCCACCTTGCGAACCTCGGCACGACGGCCGGACTGGAGGTCCGGTCCTCGGACAAGCGCTGGGTAAACGTTCTGGCAGACGTGCCCTATGACCTCTACCCGCGAGGCTACCCCTACTCGGCAATGGACGAGACAGAAAAGCGACGGGAGGGCGGGCATGAGGATGTCGTCGCCTCTCAGGGGCTCTGGACGGACGTGCCAGATCTTGACGCAGCACGGATTCTTGCGGGCGGCGACCTGCGCGGGCAGAGTGACGTCCGTCTCTCCATCGACGACTACGGCGAGGACTTCCTGGTCGCCCCAGGCGACTACCTCACCGTCTGTTCGATGAACCTCGCCTTTCGTCGCGAGGTGGTGCCAGCATTTTATCAGTTCCCGATGGACGACAATGACTGGGGGGTGGGGCGATTCGACGACATCTGGTCCGGTGTCCTCCTCAAACGCGCAGTGGACGTCCTCGGGGCCCGTATCCGGTCGGGCGCGCCGCTCTGTCACCACCACAAAGCGCCACGGTCGACGTTTGACGACCTCGCGGCCGAGGCGCCAGCACTGGAGCTCAACGAACACGTCTGGCGCGTCGTCGACAACGCGGGTGTAGGGGCCGACAGTTACGCCCAAGTGGCCCGCAGTGTTGCGGCCGCCTTTCGCGATGCTGACCCGGATTGGCGCAACGCTGACTTCCTCGGACACTGTGGTGACTACCTCGCGGACTGGGTCGACTGTCTCGACGCCCTCACGCCTGAACCAGAAGCGGTGGACCGACAGATATAATTATTTTAGGAGAGCCTAAACCAGCATGGACAACGGTACGCGACGACGGTTTCTCGAGCTGGCCGGAGCCGCCGCCACCGCCAGTATCGCTGGCTGTTCGGGGCAGAGGCTGGGGGAGGGTCCGGACTCGGGCCCCATGCCTGAACAGATCGGCTCAGGGCGGTCACCCTTTGGCAACCGGTCGATATCTGGCGGCACCTCGATGGTAACAATGCCTCCGTTGTCTGGCGATCTCACCGTCTACTCTGGGCGTGGCGAACCGCTCGTCGGCGAACTCGTCTCGTTCATGGAGGAGCGATACGACGGTCTGACGCTCAACATGCGGTACAACAGCGCAGCGGAGTTGGTGAACCAGCTTCAGACCGAGGGCGATCAGAGCCCTGCCGACGTGTTCTTCTCTGTGAACGCCGGGTCGCTCGGCGCTGTCAAGGACCAGGGCCGAACCGTCGACCTGCCTAGGGAGGTGCTGGAGACAGTGCCGAGTCAGTTTCGCGACCCTGATAGGATGTGGGTCGGCACGTCTGGACGCGCACGGTCGCTGTCGTTCAACACCGAGGCGCTGTCCGCAGGTGACGTCCCGGAGGATGTCTTCGCGTTTCCGGAGACGGATGCGTTCCGCGATGCCATCGGGTGTGCACCGACTTATTCGTCGTTCCAGGCCTTTATAACCGCGATGCGGGTGTTGAACGGCGAGGAGCGGACGCGCGAGTGGCTGAACGGCATGCTTGACATCGGACTCGACACCTCTTACTCCGACGAGTTTCTCGTCTCGCAGGCCGTCGCCGACGGCGAACTTCGGGCCGGCTTCGCGAACCACTACTACGTCCTGCGCGTCCAGGCGGGCCGCCCGGACGCGCCAATCTCCGTCGCGTTCACCCGAAACGATGCTGGCGCCATCTTCAACGTGGCCGGCGCGGCAACGCTCGACACCGCCGACGACGTCGACCTCGCAGCCAACTTCGTGCGACATCTGCTCTCGGCGGAGGCTCAAGACTATTTCGCGCGCGAAACGTTCGAATACCCGCTCGTGCCGGAGGTCGAGCCCATCGGGGAACTACCACCTATCGACGAACTCGCGCCGCCCGAGAACGTCGACCTCACGCAGCTCTCGGATATTGAGGGGACTGTCGAACTGCTTCGGGACGTCGGCGCACTCTGATGGCAACCCGCAGCCAACAAGGCGAGGACGACCGCTTCGGCGTCGCAGCGACGCTCACGAGCGGCGTCGTCGCCGCGCTTCTCCTCGTCCCCGCAGCGTGGCTCGTCCGGACGGCCGCCGACGTCGGTCTCGCCGAATCGATTGCGATCCTCGCTCGCCCGGACACGGTCCAGGTGCTGGTCGACAGCCTCACGCTCGTGGCCGTCGTCACTGTCGCTTCCATCGTCGTCGGGGTACCGCTCGCGTATCTCACCGTTCGGACAGACATGCCGTTCCGCCGGGCGACGACGGTTCTCGTCTCCCTGCCGCTAGTCGTCCCCTCATACATCGGGGCGTTCGCGTTCGTTGCAGCGTTCGGCCCGCGGGGGGGGCTTCGGCGCGCGCTCGCACCACTCGGCGTCGATAGCCTCCCCGAGATATACGGCTTTGCGGGCGCGGCGCTCGTCCTCACGCTCTACACCTACCCATACGTCTATATCACCACCCGCGCAGCGCTCAGGGCGCTCGACGCCCGCCTCGTTGACGCCGCGCGAACGCTTGGCGAGAGCCCAGTGACGGCCTTTCGGCGGGTGACGTGGCCACGGGTACGCCCCGCCGTCGCCGCCGGTGCGCTGCTTGTCGCGCTCTATGCGCTCGCAGACTTCGGTACGCCGGCGATCATGCAGTTCGACGCGTTCACACGGGTCATCTACGTCGACTTTACCGCCTACCGGCAGGACCGCGCGGCTCTGCTCTCGCTCCAGTTGCTTGCCGCCACCCTCCTGATCCTTGGTCTCGAGTCGCTGATCCGGACCGATCAGCCGGTTCACGCGGGCGGCGCGGTCGGGCGAGCGGGCCAGCAGGTGCGCTTGAGGCGCTGGCGGTGGGTCGCGCTCGCCGGCGCGCTGGCCGTCCCCTTTCTCGCATTAATCGTCCCGCTCGGCGTTCTGCTGACCTGGTTCTTCCGCGAGGCGGCGCCGGCGGGCGGCGCGCTCGCGACAACACCGCGCATCGTCGGGAACTCCATCGGCGTCGCGGGCGTGGCGGCGCTCGCGGCGACGCTCGTCGCCGTCCCCGTCGCCTACGCCTCCGCGACCCGGGACTCAAGGCTGGCCGGTCTGTTCGAGCGGGTGTCGTACCTCGGTTACGCCGTGCCCGGGGTCGTCCTCGGACTGGCGCTCGTCTATCTCGGCGTCCAGGTGCTGACGCCCATATACCAGACGGTGGGACTACTTGTCGTCGCCTATGTCGTGCGCTTTCTCCCACAGGCTGTAGGGTCTATCCGTGCCGCCGTGTTACAGGTTGACCCTGCGCTCCCGGAGGCCGCCCGGACGCTCGGGCGGTCGAGTGTTGGCGCCTTTCGTTCGGTCACCCTGCCGCTCGTAGCGCCGGGCGTCGTCGGGGGAAGCGCGCTTGTCTTCCTGACCACGATGAAGGAGCTCCCCGCGACACTCCTCCTGCGCCCCGCTGGGTTCTCGACGCTTGTCACCCGCGTCTGGACGGCACATTCCGACGGGTACTTTGGTGCGGCGGTCGTTCCAGCACTTGTGCTGCTTGTCGTGTCGGGGCTTTCAATGCTTGTCATCGTCTCGCAGGAGGGGTACGATGTCCGATAGCCGGGCGAGCGGTGACCCGACGCGTGCCCCCTCGCGGATCGAAAGCGGCGCCGACACCGACACCGACACCGACGCGGACGCGAGCGCGGCCTCGGAGCCGGTCCTCGAGATCGAGGGCGTCTCGAAGTCGTTTGGCCCAGAGCGAATAATAGACGACCTGGCGCTCGCTGTCGACGAGGGCGAGATCATGACGCTCCTCGGCCCTTCTGGCTGTGGAAAGACGACGACGCTCCGTCTCGTCGCGGGCCTCGAACGGCCGGACGAGGGTGTCGTGCGACTCCACGGGGAGACCGTTTCCGGGCCAGAGACGCACATCCCGCCGGAGGACCGCGGCGTTGGCGTTGTCTTCCAGGAGTTCGCACTGTTTCCGCATCTGACTGCCGCCGAGAACGTCGCCTTCGGCCTCACGGACCTGAGCAAAGCAGACCGGAAAGCGCGCGTCTCGGAGCTGTTGGACCTTGTCGGACTGGAGTCGCGCGCCGAGGCCTATCCGGACGAACTCTCCGGGGGCCAACAGCAGCGAGTGGCGCTCGCGCGCGCGCTGGCGCCCGAACCCGGGGTAGTCCTCCTTGACGAACCGTTCTCGAATCTTGACGTCGACCTCCGTGTGGAGATGCGCGAGGAGGTTCGGCGCATCCTCAAGAAGGCAGGCGTCACCGCCGTCTCCGTCACCCACGATCAAGAGGAGGCACTCTCTATCTCCGACCGGGTTGCCGTCGTCAACGACGGCCAGATCGAACAGTCTGGTGTCCCCGAGTCTGTGTTCCAGCATCCCAAGTCACGCTTTGTCGCGGGCTTTCTCGGCCACGCCGCCTTCCTACCTGGACAGGTGGTCGGCGGCGAGGTCCGGACCGGTCTCGGGCCGGTGGGAATCGACCGTGTCGACGGCCTAACCGAGGCGTACGACCGTATCGACGTGGACGTACTCGTCCGTCCCGACGACCTGCGGGCTGTGCCCGACGAGGAGGCTCCGGACGGATCGGTCCGCGCGCGCCGTTATCTCGGCCCGACAGTCCTCTACGACGTGGAGCTGGGCGATGGCACAACCGTCGAGTGTATGCACAACCACGACGAGTCGATAGCTATCGACGCATCAGTTCGGGTGGTGCTGAAAGCAGACCACGAACTCGCGTGGTTCCCGGCCGACCAGCGCGACTGACGTGACCCGTGAGCCGGGATCACCGCGCCTGTCTCTCGACCGGCGATATCTCGCGCCTGCACTCGTCACCCTCCTCGGCGGTCTCTTCACACTCGTCGTCGCCGTCCACGTCTTCCCGCACCACTCACTCAACGACGACGAGGGCGTCTACCTGACACAGGCCGCGATGCTCGCCGATGGCCACCTCTTCGTTCGCCCCGGTCCGCTCGCCGGCCTCGTTCGCCCGTGGTTCTTCGTCGCGGCCGAACAGGCGGGTGACCTCGCGCTCTACTCAAAGTACACGCCACCGACCGCCGCGTTTCTCGCGCCGTTCGTCGCACTCGGCGTCCCGCGCCTCGCCCTCGGCCTCGTCGGCGCGGGCGTGGCGGGCGTGACCTACGGGCTCGCGGTTCGGGCCTTCGATCGCCGGACCGGTGTCGTCGCCGCTCTTCTTCTCGTCGGCTCGCCGCTCTACCTGTTCACCACTGGGGTGTTTCTTTCCTACGCACCTGCAACCCTGCTGAACGGCGGATTCGCGCTCGCGTATCTTCGGGCGACCGACGTGGGATCGCGACGACTCGCCGCATTCGCCGGGGTACTCGCAGGCCTTGCCTTCTTCACCCGGCCATACACCGCGGTGCTGTTCTCGCTTCCGTTTGTCTGTCACGCGCTCCTCACGCTCTATCGTGTCGATTCCTGGCGCGGCCGGAGCGTCCCCATCGTCGTCGCCGCGGGCGGTGTCGTCGGGGTGACCGCGACGCTGGGCTACAACATCCTCGTCACGGGCGCCCCACTGACATTCCCCTATCAGGTGTTCGCGCCCGCCGACGGTCTTGGCTTCGGGCAACACCGCCTGCTAGAGTACGAGGAGACGTACACGCCGGTGCTGGCGGCGCAGACGACGGTCGAAAACCTCGGTCTCCTCGCGCGGTTCGTCGCGTTCGGACCGCTGGGCATCTGTGTCGCCGTCGTCGGTGCAGTGTTAGCGCTCCGGGAACGAGAAGGTCGCCCGGCAGTCCCTCTCCTCGTTGCCGTGGTTCCCTGTGTCGTCCTCGGCGAGGCGTACTTCTGGGGGACGCTCAACGGCCTTCGGAACGGTCTGTTCGAGCTTCTCGGGCCGTACTACCACTACGACCTCCTGATTCCCGTCGCCATTTTCGGGGCCCACACGGTCGTTTGGACCCACGAGAGGCTCCGGGCGACGCTTGGCGCCCCCGACCGGTCGCGAGCGCGTCTCGCCGTCGCCGTTCTCGTAGTCGTCGCGGCCCCTGTCGCCGGGGTCGCCGAGTACCAGGCTGTAGCGGCGCCGTACGAGGACAATCGTGAGCGGACGAAAGACCTCGCGGCAGCGTACGAGCCGACGCTTGATCGCGAGTTCGACGACGCCATTGTCTTCCACCCAACGCCATACGGCGACTGGACGGCACATCCGTTCCAGCGGTTCCGGAACGGCCCCGACTTCGATGGCGACGTGGTCTACGTCTTCGACAAGGGACCGGCCGACGACTGGCGTGCGGTCGACGCAACTGACCGGCGGCCGTACCGCTACACCTATCGCGGGACGTGGGAGCCGGGGTCCGGGAACCATGTCGACCCTGCGCTCGCCCCGCTCCGTGTCATCGAAGGGCCGGTGAACGCGACGACGGCTCTCGGGGTGCCCCGCGGCGCGGCGACTGCGTCTGTCCGGGTTGAGACGCGCGATGGCTACGCGCGCTACCGTCTGCCAGCTGAGGGCGAGACGGTCGTCGACTGGCGCATCGGAACGCGCGTATGGGTCGAGGGGGCGCCGGTTCGGGGCGGGGCCCCGCCCGCCGTCCCGCGGGGCGCGAGCGAGGTGGACCTCGCTGTAACCTACGCGACGAGTTCGGGCGCGACGGTGACCTACCGACAGGAGGTGACGGTCGACCGCGAAGGTGGGTCGGTCCGTGTCCTCTGGCCGCCGGAGACGCGGGTGTGTCGGCTCACGATGGAGTGTGGACTGGAGTCGACGTGGGTCGGTCCGGGCGGCGACTATATCGTCGGCGTGTCGGTGGAGACCGAGGCGCGGCCGGTCAGGTAAGCCTCAGGCGCGTTCGAGGACAACTGCGTCGCACACCCGCACACCCTCCGGCGTGCTCACTTTGTCGCCGGTGAACAGGTCGACACAGTCGACCCTGTGGTCCAGAGCAACCGTTGCTGGCTCCGTGCCGAAGTTCAGGACGACGACGACACGCTCGGCGCGACCGAACGCAACCACACGGTCCGGAACAGGTCCGTTGACGACCGTCGCCTCGACGGCGTCGAGGCTCTTCTCTGGGTGGAACGCGTCGATTCGGCGGGTTGTTCTGAGGACTCGACGGACGTACGCCTGAAGATTGTGGTCAACGAGGCCATCGTCCCAGACTAGTTGATCGCGCCGGCCAAGCTGCGCCGTCTCCTGGCCGTTGTAAACCATCGGAACGCCTGGAAGGGTCGCGACGGCAGCGACGGCCGCGCGCGCCGCCGGGCGGCCACACTCGGCGAGGTAACGCGTCTCGTCGTGGTTCTCGGCGTATAGAAGGAAGCCGGCGTGGTCTGGGAAGCCCGTCCGCGCGCGCTCGTTAACAGCATCAAGGACGGCCGTCGCGGGTTCATGGCCCTGACCGACCTGTCGAAGACGGAAGTAGAGCGTCGAGTCGAAGTGGACGTCGAATGTAAGACTCGCGAACTCGGGGATGTAGGGAATTGTCTCGTCGACAAGAAGGAACTCGGGGTCTATCGTCTTCACCCGGTCGCGCACCTCGCGCCAGAACGGGTCAGGGACTGCCCACGCCATGTCAACGCGAAAGCCATCGACCAGCGGGGCCCACTCGTCAACGGCTTCAAGCATATGTCGGCGGACTGCAAGCGTCGAGTAATCGAAGTTGGCGATGAACGGCCAGTCGAAGTACGTCCCTGGCTCCCCGTCCTCTCGCCACTCGTACCAGTCGCGGTACGGTGAGTCGGGGTTCTCGTAAGCGTCCCGGAAGTACGGGTGTTCGCGCGCAGAGTGATTACAGACGAGGTCGAACAGTACCTTCATGCCGCGGTCGTGGGCACGGTCGACCAGCTCTTCGTACTCCTCGCGAGTGCCGAGGTCGTCTGCGATAGCGAAGAAGTCGACCGTGTTGTAACCGTGCGGGTAGCCGTCGTTCTGGAGGACAGGCGTCATCCAGATGGTGTCAACCCCGAGGTCGTCGAGATACGAGAGCCGCTCGGCCACATCCGCGAGTTTGCTCTGCCCCTCATTGGGGTCGGCGAACGAGCGGACGTACACTTCGTAGACCGTCGCGTTGAGCCCCCACTCCGGCGGGTCGTTCGGGCGCTCAACGACCACGGTGCCGTCGGGCATAACGTCCACGGCGACAACGTCGGGGACGGAGTAGCTCTCGCCAACGGCCACGGCGTGGACCCGGTAAGTGCCGGGCGAGAGCGCGGCTCGGTCGATCCGGAGATCGTGGCCGTCGACGGTCACGGCCGGGTCGTCGATCGAGAGCGCGTCCCGGTCGTCGAGAACGAACGACACGGCGAACGCGCCCGGATCGCGCGAATCGCCGGGGTGCGACGAGATACCCGCGTGGACGACCACCTCATCGTCGTCGTCGGTGGCCGTCAGGTGGAGCCGCGGGCGGCCGCCGCTCTCTGTCGATGTCGTGTCGGGGTACGGCGCGGTCGGGGTGGCGTCGTTCGGGTTGGGCACCGCGGCGTCGTGGGTATCACCGCTCCGGCCTTCACCGCTGTCCCAACGGTAGTGAGCCGGGAACGCCCGGATCGTGAGTGTGTGGCTCGCCTCGGGGTCGTCAAGACGGACCCGGTAGCGGCCGGGGATATCGGGGACGAACAGCGTCACAGATTTCGAGCCGACCCTCGCGCGCGAGCCCTCTGGCGCCTCAGCGACGGACCAGCGGTACGTCGCCGCCGGATCCGGGTCTCGCGGCGCGAGTTCCACTTCGTCGCCGACGGCGACGAATCGGGGTGGGCCGGGGTGGTTCACAGACTGCGCTCTCTCGCGGCCCACTTCGGATTTACTATCACAGGTAACAAGACCGGCGGTGTTTTGACTCCTCCGTCCTTTCTCGCCCTTATGCGACTACGGACCGCCCTAAACGCATATAAGGGCGCCCGCGCCGACGGCGAGCGGTTTCCGGAGGAAGCCCATACAGCCGAGGGGGCCATCTCTGGCCACGGCGACCGTCTCGTCCACGTCGGACCGGCCGGCGCGCTCCGTGACCACTCGTCTGCACTTTCTGGGCTCTCGGGTATTGACCGCTCCCGGTTCGGCGTCCGGACTCCGGATGGGATCACGTGGTTTGATAATCTTGACACCGTCAGACAACATTACTATCGCGAGACGACGCTAGTCGAGACGGAGTACGACGCGGGCGAGTACACTGTCCACCAGTACGACCTGACACTCGGCCGGGCGCACTGTACCCACGTGGAACTCCGGGGAGCGGTCCCCGACGGCGCGAGCCTCGTCGCCTTTCTCACTCTCGCACCCGGCGGGAAGGAGACGCGCGTCGGACGGCTGATCCACGAGAGCGAGGGGCCGGACGGCTCGACGGCGCTCGAGGTGTTTCACCGTACCGAGCACGACTACGTGACCGCCTCGACCGGTCTTGCCGATGTCCGGGGGCAGGTTCCGGAACGGTTCGAGGAGTTGCTCGACGAGGAGGCGTTTGAGTTCCCGCGTAAGGCCGCTATCCGGCGGTACGAGGACACTCACCTCTCCGGCGACGTCGTGGTGTCGGCGCCGTTCGAGCGCGCTGGTCGTGGGGTGCGGACGACGCTCGTCACGCAGCTTTCAGACCACGACGACGTAGATCGGAACACGGCGCTCGCGGACCTTCGAAACTGCGCGACCACCCACCACAGCGCCGAGGACTTGCGCGAGGCGGCCCGCTCGCTCGCGGATGTGACCGTCCCGGCGACGGTACCCCGCAGCGAACAGGTTCGTGGCGACCTTCGTGCGCTGGACCTCCTGACCGCACCGAGCGGCGCCCGTATCGCCGGCCCGGAGTTCGACGCGTTCTTCGCCAACTCCGGCGGTTACGGCTACACCTGGTTCCGTGACGACGCCCGGATCACCGGTCATCTTCTTGGGGCAGACGAGCGGTTCGAACTCGGTGTGACCGACCGCCTCATCGACGCTGCGTGGCTGTATTGTGACACCCAGCTTGGCGACGGCACCTGGCCCCACCGGGTTTGGGCCTCAGACGGCTCCGTCGCGCCCGGGTGGGCAAACGCCACACTGGAGGGCTCCCGTAAGCCGGAGTACCAGCCAGACCAGACTGCGAGCGTCGTCGCCGTCCTCGCGCGCCTGCTCCGCACGCGCCGGGAGGAACTCCCCGAGGATCTCGTCGCAGAGATACGCCGGACGATCGCGGCCGGCATCGACGGCCTCGACGCGTGGCTCGGCGACGACGGCCTCCCGGTTCCTTCGGGGAACGCGTGGGAAGACGCAATCGGGCGGTTCACGGGGACCGCCGGCGCGTATCTTGAGGCGTACAGTGAGGCCGCGCGCGCGCCGCTCAGAGAGCAGGTCTGCGCCCACGCTCACCGCCGCGCCGACACGGTCTACGAGGCGATCGACGAGCGCTGGGCGTCAAGCGAGGGTCGGTTCATTCGCCGGGTGTACGGCGAGGAGCGCGACGCGCGCGTTGACGCCGATACGTTCGCCCTCGTCGAGGGCCACGGGTCCTACGCGGCAGTGGAGGAGATAGACGGCCGACGGCTTGACCGGCTGGTCGCGCACGTTGAGGCGACGGTCGAAGGGCTCTATCGTGAGTCCGACCACGGAAACGTGTGTGGACTAACGCGGTACGAGGGCGACGGCTGGCGGCGCGCCGATCAAGAGTCGTCGAAGGTGTGGTCGATCACGACCGGGTGGGGTGCGGTCTCGCTCGCGCGACTCGCCGAGACCTGTGAGGCACACGGCGAGGAGACGACCGCCGAGAACCTTCGTGAGCGGGCTGCAGAGCTCTACGAACTACTTGGCCCAGACGGGCCCTTCCTCACCGCAACGGGACATCTCGCCGAGCAGGTTTTCGACGACGGCGAACACGACAGCGCGACCCCCGTCGGCTGGGCGCACGCGCTCAGGCTGGAGACGACGGCGCTTTTAGACGCTGCCGACGCACTCCCAGCGGCCGGCGATGGACCGGCCGGGCCGGAGGAGCGCACACGCTGGACGACAGGCGAGAAGTTCGGCGTTGGTACCGCCGCGGACCACGGGACGACTGACCCCTCGCGGGTGTGGTACACCCTGACTGCGGGAGCTTTGACAGAGCCGCGCTTCCCCCGGGTGGACGTGATGAATCTGCGGACGCTGGACTTTCTCGTCGTCGACGCCGACGCTGACTCCACGTACACCGCACGGACCCACCGTGAGCGCCGGGACGTAGACGATGGTCTTGAGCGCTCCGCCGAACCTACGGCTGACGATGCGCTCTGCTACCGCAACGTCGTCCGGGAACCGGGCGACGGCCGGGGTCACGAGTGGACCTTAACGGCGGAGTACGCAGCCGACCCGGACGGTGACGCTTTGCTCGTCGATCTTCAATTCGAGGCCGACGACGATGAAGACTACCAGGTGTACGTCGTCGGTGACGTCGCTCTGACGAACGGTGGTGGGATTGACCGAGGCCTCCGCCTCGGCCGTCCAGCCGAACATCATCTCGTCGCGCGGGACGCGACAGCGTATGATGCCAAGGGCGAGGCCGAGGAGCCTGATGAAAGCGTCGCCGTAGCACTCACTTCGTCCTCACGGTTTGCGTGGGCCAGCGCCGAGAGCGCGGGCGCGGAGCGGCTGGAGGGACTGTTTGCCGAGGGGACCCGCCCCGAGTCGCGCACCTCCGCGGACGGCACGAACGTCGTGTTGGTCGGCGAGGTGGGCGAAGGGGGACGTGTGACCGAGACGCTCGCGCTCGGGTTCGGGACGGAGGCCGACACCGCTGCCGCACTGGGCGAGGCTCAGGGTGCGCTCACGGCTGGCTTCGAGGACGTGCGCTCGGGCTACGTCCGGTCGTGGAAGGAGTACCTTGCCGATCGGGACGTTCCGGAGTCAGTCGCCGACGATCCCGAGTTGAGGCGGCAGTATAACACCGCGCTGATGACGCTTCGGGCCTGCGAGGACAAGCGACACCGCGGTGCGAGCGTCGCCTCGCCCTCCGTGCCGTGGGGCGAAGCGGTCGTCGCGGGCGACGAACGCGGCTACGGCTACAACTTTGTCTGGTCGCGTGATCTCTATCAGGTGGCAACGGCACATCTCGCCGCTGGCGACGTCGAGACGCCCGCCGATGCGCTGGCGTACGTCTACCAACGTCAGCAGGACGACCGCGGGTTCATCCCACAGAACACCTATCTTGATGGCCAGACCCGATGGGGCGGCGAGCAGATGGACAACATCTCCTACCCCGCGGTGTTGGCATACCTGCTGAACGAGTCCGGCGTCGGCTTTGCCGAAGCCAACTATGACTATCGTCATGTCAAGCGCTCTGCCGACTACGTCGCGCGTAACGGGCCCGCGACGGCACAGGAGCGCTGGGAGGAGGAAGCGGGCTACTCGCCCTCGTCCATCGCTGCGGAGATAGCGGGGCTTGCGTGTGCGGGTGCCCTCGCTGCCGAGGCGGGTCACGACGCCGATGCACTGGTGTGGACTGCGCTCGCCGACGACTGGGCACGCCGTGTTGAGTCGTGGTGTGCGACAGTCACCGGCGGCAATCGCCACGACGTACCGGAGCCGTACTACCTCCGGGTAGCCCGCGACGGCGATCCCGACGCGGGCCACCGACGGACGCTCGCGAACGCGGGGCCAACGCTCGACGAACGCGACGTTATCGACGCCGGGTTCCTCGATCTTGTGCGCCTCGGGATTCGACCGCCTGACGACCCCGTCGTGCGAAACTCGCTCGTCGCCGTTGACGAGTCGATCCGGGTTGAGACACCCCACGGCCCCGGCTTCTACCGCTACAACGGTGACGGCTACGGGGAGCGGGGAGGCGACGACGCTGGCGCGCCGTGGACGCCGGAAACAGGCGGTGCCGGGCGGCTCTGGCCGTTGCTCACCGGAGAGCGGGCTGAGTACGCGCTCCGGACCGACGACGACGAGGACCCGCTTGACCTCCTGCGGACGCTAGAGGGCTTCGCAAACGGGGGCCGGATGCTCCCGGAACAGGTGTGGGATCGCGCGACGGACACTGCCTACGACTGGCGATTCGGTGAGGGAACTGGGGCCGCGACGCCACTGGCTTGGGCACAGGCCGGGTTCGTCCGCCTCGCCCACGGTATCGACGCCGGCCGGCCGGTTGGAACACCCCGGGTCGTGGAGGAGCGCTACACCGGGGAGGAGATGCCACCTACCCCAGACCTCCGAGTCGAGACCCGGTTCGTCGGCGGTCGCCTCGTCGTCGGCGGCGAGACGGACGCAGCAGTAGTAGCCGTCCGCACGCCTGCGGACGCGGCGCTCGTTAAACCCGCGAACGGCCGCTACGAGGCCGAACTCGACGTCGAACCCGGCGAGAACCTGCTGACCGTCGCGGCAGCAACCGAGGCGGACGTGAGCAAGGCCGGCACCACCGTGGTTCGCCGACGGCTGTGAACTACCCCACCCTGCTCGGCCTGACGGCCTCGCTGAGGGTGGGAGGTTAGCGCCTGCAGCACAGCTAAGACGCGAACGGGGCGCTTTTGGGCATCCGGACGCTACATCCAGCGTGACAACGTATCGTCGCAGGACGCGGGTCGACGCGCCGCTCAACGCGGTCTGGGACTTCCATTCGCGAATCGAGGGACTGGAAGCGCTGACGCCTGGGTGGACGAATCTTCGTGTCGAGTCCGTCCGCGGCCCCGACGGCGAGGACACGCCGGAAATCTTAGAGACGGGAGCGCGTATCACCCTTTCTGTCCAACCGCTCGGCGTCGGGCCCCGTCAGCAGGTTGTCTCGGTCATCAGCGCGCGGGAACGCGAGGACGGGAACGCGTACTTTCGCGACGTGATGGACGACGGGCCCCTCGCTGAGTGGGAGCATACGCACTCCTTTTTTGCTGACGAGGACGAAACAATTTTAGAAGACCGCGTAGTCTACGAGTTCCCAACCGCAGCCGGGCGTGCCCTCTCGCCGCTTGCGTGGGTTGGCTTCGACCCGCTCTTCCGGTACCGCCACCGCCGGACGAAGTCGCTTTTAGAGGCGGGCGATACGCCCGCAGGGTCCGTGTGACGGTATACCAGACGAAAGAATATTATAGATTCGGTGCGAATGCTGGGTCATGGCTACAGGCCAGCGCACGGCGTCGTACCACGTCTGCACCTGCGGGGAAAGCTTCGACACGACAGAGGAGCTCCTTGCGCACGCCCGAGACGACCACGGGCTCTGGGTACACTAAGGCCCACGCTGGCCGTCCTGTCGTTCTGAGCACCGCTACAAGACCGCGCACGGTCGAGTCCGCTTTTGTTAGGGAACCCCCCAGCCGAGTAATGGAACTCGGCGAAACGGAAAGCGACAACCGCGTGATGAAGATACAATTGAACTCCTATGGCTTTATCAGAGATATACCGATCATAACGTGACAGATAGCACGTATTTCCTCGGACACAAGGTTTAGTTCACAATCAAGAAAGATTATAAAATATTGGCCTACAGATTGATACGGCGAGATGGAATCGCACGAATACGCGACTCCTCTCGGCTCCAAATCGTTTGGTGAAGAAGTCCGCCCTCCCCGAATTGAACGGGGGACAAGCCGATCTACAGTCGGCTGCTCTACCAGGCTGAGCTAAGGGCGGGCAGCAAAATTTGAGCCATTCTCGGACTTAACGATTCTCATTCCCCGACAAGCACTGTGCCACCGGGCACCCCTGCG
>CAKZPG010000006.1 GCA_937138675.1 uncultured archaeon
ATAAGAGAGGTCGTCGAGATGTTCGGTGCCGGCAGGAGTAAGATACCGGCCGTCACGGGCGTACAGCGCGTAGGCGGCAGAGTCGAACAGGTCACAGCCGAGCGCTGCCGCGAGCGCGAAAGTCATCGGATGGCCGGCGCCGAACAGGTGGACCGGCGCGGCGGGGCCGAGGCCACGCTTCGCGGCTGCGACCACCCGCACCACGTCGTCGTAGCGGTAGGTGTTGAGGAGAGGGACAACGGCACCGACGGGAAAGAGGTCAAGCGCCGAATCCGCGGCGGCCCGACCGGCCGATTCGCGGAGGTCAAGATGAGTCGAGCCCTGGACCGGCGCGGAGACGAGCATCTCGCCGGTATCGGCTTGCTCCGCGGCCAGAAGCGCCGCCTCTGTGTCGAAGAGATCAGCAAGCGCCGTCTCCCTGCTCTCGTCTGGCGGCGTCGGCACGTCGACGGGTGTCGCGACGTCGGAGCCAATCGAGCGCTGGAACGCCAGAATCTGGGGCGAGTCAACGTCGATCGACCCGTACTCGGCGAGCTGGAAGGAGCCGGAGTCGGTCATGATCGCGCCGGGAAAATCGAGCAGGTCGTGAAGGCCACGAGAGAGGGCCTCCTCGCGGAGACCATCGGTGGAGTGGACGATGTATGAGTTGGTGATCAGCATCTCGACGCCGAACTCCTCGGCAAGTCGCCGCGGCTCCACCGTCAAGACGTTCGGATTGACGACGGGGAGAAGCGCCGGGGTCTCGACAACGACGTCGGCGCGTGGGACAAAGAGGTCGCCGACACGGGCCGCGCCGTCAGCGGCTCTAACCTCGAAGGCGTCGCGGCCAGACATACTGTGTGGTGGTGAAGCGACTGCTAAAGGGCCGCGGTCTACGGGCGGACAGCTATCGAACAGGCTGTGATTGCGTGGGCCTGTGGGCCTGCCACCGAATCGTGTTTGACATCCTCCCGCGCCTGAAGACGCGGGTATTCTCCTTGTATTCCATAAGGACTGTGCGGCGCTGTATCCCCTCCCTGCTCGCGCCTCCCGTTCGGTCGGCGCTCGCTGAGGAAGGGGGCTTAGCGCCCACTTTCAGCTAAATGGTCGCGCTCTGCGGCCCGAAGCGCAGGGCGAAATAGAGGAGCGTGAACAACGTCGCGTTGTAGGCCCCGTGAATGAGCGAGGGCACGACAAGGTTTTCCGTCAGTTCGTAGGCCGTCCCGAACACCAGCGCGGGTCCGATGAGTATGCCCACTGTCACCAACCGCGCGCGCGGCGACCCCGAGAGCGCGACGTAGTGGACCGCCGCGAAGATGACCGACGCGAGAAGGACGGCGACCGGCGCCGAAAACGTCCCACGGAGCCGTCCCTGAACGATACCACGGAACAGCAGTTCCTCGCCGGGACCGATGAGCAAGAACGACGCCGGGACGAGAAGAAGGAGGACGCTCGGATCCCGACTCGCGAGTTCAGCGGCCTGATTCGACCCCGCCTCAAGACCGAACGTCGAGACGACCACCGCGCCGCCGATACCAAGCCCAAGGGCGACGACGTAGCCCAGTCCGACCGCGGCGGTGTCACGCAGGCCCGGAAGGCGGACACCGAGCCACCCGATATCGTGACGGGGTCCGCCGAGGTCCACGTCGAGCGCCCGCGCAGTTGCGTCGCGAAACCGGTCCCGGAGCGTGACGTACGCGAGCGCCACCCCGCCGAAAGCGACGCCCTGGACGAGGACGAGCGAAACGACGAGGATGACGAGCGGCGTCGCGCCGACACCGACGGCGCCGAGAGAGATGATACCGACGAACGCGAGGATGAAGCCGACGACGAGGCCGACGAGGCCGACACCGATAGAAGAGAGTGTCGTCCATCCCGCAAGGAGGACGGGCCTGCCGGTCTCGACCGGAGCTGGAGTCGCCGCGCCGGCCTCGTCGGGCGCGCCGACGTCGGGTGTCTCGACGACACTCTCTGGATCGGGGTCGGGGTCGGGTGACGGCCGGTCGCCACTGTCGTCCTCGCTCATTGCTCCGTCAACTCGTGCCGCAGAAGGGCAGTCACGGCCCGACCGTCGCGGAGTTCGCCGTCGACGGCCGCGGCCAACAGGTCGTCGTAGTCACGCATCTCGACCCGGATCGACTCGTTGTGGTCGAGATCCTGCGACGCAGTCGGGGTACAGCCGCGCGCGACGACGTGGTGATGGACCGCGTCGCTGACGCCGTTGGCCGGTTCGACGGCTCCGACGACCCGCACCGACTCGGCCTCGTGGCCAGTCTCCTCGCGTAGCTCTCGGCGCGCGGCGACCTCGACCGACTCCTCGCCCTCCATCGACCCGGCAGGCAGGCCGTGGTTCACCCGGCCGACGGCCTGTCGCCACTCTGCGATCGTCACCACATCGCCCTCAGGGCTGAACGGGAGGACGACAACGGCGTGCGGTTCGACGACGTGGTGGTACTCGGCCTCTGCGCCGCCGGGAAGACGAACGTCGTCGCGCTGGACGTCAAATCCCGGACACTCAAAGACGACCTCGTCACCCACCTGTCTCCACCGGAGCGCCGCGTCGCCGTCGTCTGACATATGAGTCGATGGCACGCGATGGGCAAGAGTCGCCCGGTCCTCAGCGCCGCAGGCGCACGACGAAGGCGGCGCCGCCGAGAACAAGTGCGAGCATCGCCACGAGCAGGTGGCCCTCCGTGACCCACCGCGGCAGGCGGACGACGGCGGTCAAGAGGCGCAGGGCGGGGGTCAAGACCGGGACGGCCCGCGGCCCCCTGTCTCGTAGGCTGACGGGCGTCGCCGTCGCATCGGTCGGATCGCCGGTCCCGTCGGCCGGCGTCGCCGTCGAGACGGCGTAGCGCGGTCCGCCGATGGGTTCGCCGCCTGCGACGTCGGCCTCGTACGGGAGCGTCCGGTAGTCGAAGCGGTGACGTGCAAGCAGGTCGCCCTCCTCGTCGACGACGACGACTCTCGCGTTCCGAGTGTCGGTCACAATCGTCGTCCCGTCCGCGAGGCGATCGGCGTCCCGCGGCCAGTTGAACGTCGTCCCGCCCGCGCCGGTCAGCACCCACGCGGGTGTCCATGATCCGTCGGCGCGGCGGTGCAGTTCGACGACGCGGTGATTCTCCGAGTCCGCGACGAGGACGGCGCCGTCACCGAGCCACTGAGGGTTGTGCTGACGGTGGAGTATCGAGGGGTCGCCCCGAATTTGGTCACCGCCGTCCGGGTCCTCGTTTATTACTTCGACGACGCCATCCTCGCGGTCAAGGATCAGGAGCTGGTTTGCGTTGCGCACGGAGACGAGGTAGCGCCCTTCGGCGATTCGGTCCACGTCGTTGATGTGGAGCCAGTCGGTCTGTGTGGGGTGTTTGGGCGCGTCGTAGCGGTCCGATGCGTTCCACGACCACGCGACCGAACCGTTCCGGACGATCAGGACCCGCTCGCGATCCATGTCGGCGACAAGGATGCCCCCGCCAGGCAGCGGTTCAGCATCGTGGATCTCACTGTTCGTGTGGGTCCGGACGGGCATCGACCACTCGCCAAAAGTACGGGTCGTGTCTGGGTCGACGAACCGGAAGCCGGTGCGCGAGCAGGGCGCCTCGTAGGGGTCGCAGTCGTTGACCTCGTTAACGGTGAACGTCGTAAGGACGGTACCGTTCGCGAGCGGCGTCACGTCAAAGTAGGTGTCGGCGCTCGCCTCGCGCCAGGCCACCCCACGGTCTGCGACCTCGCCGGAGAACCCATCGCTGGTGTAGCTTCCGACTCCCTGGACGCCGACGAATACCGGATCGTCAGCGAGGGGGGCGGGCACGTTGGCAGCCTGTCCGGCCGCGAGCGCAGGCCCCAGCGCCGCGACGACGAGGAGGAGGGCGAGCGCGAGCGTGAGCGTGAACCGGCGCTCCATCGAGTTTTCCTGCCTCCTGTGACCGATAAGCGTTCCCTTCTGCCTGGCGTCCGACGCCACGGAACAGTCTTGTGGGGTGAGCGTGAAAGCCCAACGAGAGGAAATGTCTACGGGAGCCGAACC
Source organism: uncultured archaeon (assembly GCA_937138675.1). Classification (GTDB taxonomy): domain Archaea; phylum Halobacteriota; class Halobacteria; order Halobacteriales; family Haloferacaceae; genus A07HB70. The sequence goes on from CAKZPG010000006.1 coordinate 4,004, forward strand.
GGACGGCGTGCTGTTCGACTGGTACACCCGGTACGTGGGGGAACCGACAGACCAACGCGACGTTTACGCCGGATTCGGGTTGTTCTTCGGGGGGATAGCGCTCGGACTCGTCGGAGTCGGAGTGTTCCTGCTCGGCGCGGCGGTCTCGGGCGCGGGACCGGCGTTCGCGCTGCGAGAGATCGCGGTCGTGCTGGCCTCGAGCGGCCTTCCAGCGGCACTGGTCGGCGCCGTCGTCCTTCTGCCTGGTGACGACCGAACGACCTACGCTGCCGCCGCGGGCACTGCCATCTGTCTCGTCGCGGTGGGAGTGTTCGTCGTCTCGTACCCCTACCAGTGGAATGTTTCCCAGACACCGGACCGTAGTTCACTCGGCATCAGTATCTACGCCGTCGGCCTGGTTGTGACCGCCGCCGGAACCGGCGCTGCGCTCGTCGGCCACCATGTCGAACGGGTCGCGCTCCTCGCAGAGCGTGGCGAGGGAGACGCCAAGGCGACGACGGACGACGCGCAGTCCGTCTCCGATGAGGATGTCCGGCGTGACATCGACGAAGCGATGGCGGACGCCGAACTGACGTGGGGCGGGGTGGAACGGGCCGAGACTACTCGTCTGAAGTTCAACACGGACGACGACGGTGTCGAGACGAACGCCGGTGAGGTGGGCATGAGCAAGACGCGAACAGGGGGCGAGAACGTCGACGACGCGGTGTCAAGCCTCCAGAGTCTTCAGGGGCGGAACGACAACGTCGCGTCAAGCGCGACGACGGTCGACGAGCAGACGGCCGCGTTGACCGAACTCAAGCAGATACAGGAGGCAGAGTCGGCGGCCGACGCCGGCGAGGGGCGCGTGGACGGCGGCGGCGGACTGCTCAACAAAATAAAGAATTTGCTGACCAGCTGAATTTCTTCGAGACGGTACAGGCCTACGAACGTTTTTTACCCTTCGCTTAGACCAACCTGTATATGGCGAAGGGCTTGGACGTCGGCACGATGAATCTGATCTCGGCACAACAGGAGGGGGCGGAGACGGTGTTCGTCCAGCAGCGCAACTCCTTCGTTGAGATCGAGTACAGTGACATGGCAGAGCAAATGCTCTCGCGGAGCGACGTTCTAAATATTCGGAAGGACGACAAAGTCCACGTTCTCGGTGACGACGCGCTGAAGTTCGCGACGATCTTCAATAGCGAAACCAGGCGGCCGATGCAACGAGGCATCCTCTCCAGTGAGGAGTCATCGGCCATCCCGATGATCAAGTTGATAACGGAGCAGGTGGTCGGCGAGCCGAACCACCCCGGCGAGTCGATCTACTTCTCCTCGCCCGCAGACCCCATCGACTCCGAACTCTCGACGCTTTACCACGAGAAGACGATGGAGTCGATGCTTGGCGACACCGGCTACGACCCCGAACCGATAAACGAAGGGATGGCGGTCATCTATTCAGAGCTCGCGGACAACGACTTCACCGGCCTCGGTGTCTCCTTCGGCGCCGGAATGACAAACGTCTGTCTCGCGTACTACGCAGTCCCGGTGATGAAGTTCTCCATCGCCCGTGGCGGTGACTGGGTCGACGAGCAGACTGCCCAGGCGACTGGCACGCCCGTCGACAAGGTGACGACGATTAAGGAGGACGACTTCGAACTCAACTTCACTACCGACGTCGGCGGCGTTGAGGGCGCGCTGGCAATCTATTACGAGAACCTACTTGACTACGTCATCAAGAATATCGCGCGCGAGGTGGACGAGGAAGACGTCGAGTCGGGCCTCGACGTGCCCGTCGTCGTCACCGGCGGCACAAGCAGTCCTGACGGGTTCGACGAGCTGTTCGAGGACCACATCCGCGAGGCCTCGATCCCGTTCTCTATCGACGATGTCGGAAGCGTTGATGAACCGTTGTACAGTGTCGCTCGCGGCGCACTGGTGGCGGCCCGCTCTGAGGAGCAGGCGAACGGCGACGGTCACGACGGAGACGACGAGGAGGCCGAAGCAGCAGCCGACTCCGCAGAGGACTGAGGACCTACTCCTCGTCTGCGGTCCCGTTCTCCGGACGCTCGGCCGGCGGGCCCACGGCGGGAAGGTACGTCGTGTCGTCGTCGGCGCCCGACTCATCGCTCTCACTATCCTCCGCACCCGACTCATCGCTCTCACTATCCTCCGCACCCGACTCATCGCTCTCACTATCCT
>CAKZPG010000007.1 GCA_937138675.1 uncultured archaeon
CGTAGCGTTCTCCGACGGCATCGGCGCGCTTCGGGTCCGGTTGTCGTAGGTCACTGCAACGCGGAACTTCGGCGGCGCCGCGTGAATCGAGACGTTCCGGCCGTCGATCGTCGCGGAACTGTTCGCCGACGGGGCACGATAGACAACCTTCGTGGTGTTGTCGTGCGAGAAGGTTATCTGGTATGTGCGGTCACCACCGACTGCGTTCCAGCCCTCGCGTCCGACCAGAACCCGGTCCTGCCAGCCGAGGCCGCCGACCCGTACGACTGCGCGTCCGGAAAACGCCAGCCGTGACTTCGGGACTGCGCGGAGCCACGTGTGTCGTTTCTCCGAGCGGACGATCACCCCCGAGGTATTGACTCGTGTGGTCTCGCTGAACGCCTCCACGTCGACGACGGAGACCATCCCGTTCTCGATATTCTCGGCGTATGCCACTTCATAGTCGCGGACAGTCACTGTGTCGCCCGAGAGCGGGTCGTCGCCCGTCGTCGCGAGGTTGACGGCGACGCCCGGCCCGGAGAGCGCCGCGAACACGATGAGCAGGGCGGCGCTCGCGGCCTGCCACCGTGGCAGGCTCTGAAGCGACTTGTCCGCGGACCCGGAGCCGACGAGTGGTCGGCCGGAGCCGGCGACGCTCCAGGCGACGATGAGGCCGAGGATGGTCACCAGCGCGAGTCCGAGCGCGCGATAGAGGACAAACTCGCCCTCGCCGCGGAACCAGTAGACTGCCCAGAGCGACTGTCCAACGCCGAACAGGACGACGCCGGCGTAGGTGCGAAGCGACGATGGGCGGTCGACGAGGCCACGCCGGCCCATCCAGACGCCGATGAGAATGCCGACCAGGAGTCCGACAGCGTGGCCCTGTATCGCCACGTCGGCCCACCACGGCGAGGCAAACGTCGGCTCGGCGCGGGCGACGGTCACCGGCGACTGAAGCGCTGTAGCCGCGAGACTCCCGACCCGGGCGACCGCCAGTGCCACGACCGTCCGAATGGGGTAGACGGCAAGGCCGACGCCCGCAAAAGCAAACACAACGCCTGAAAAGCCGATGACGGGACCCACGGCCACGACGGCCGTCAGGATCCCGATGAGAACGGCTGCGACAGGCACCGCAAGTAGCCGTGCGTACGGGTTCTCCCGAAGCGAGCCGAACGAGTGCGCGCCACGCTCGCGGGGGTAGTGTCCCCACGCGTACTCGACAAGCGGGGCGAGCGCGAGCGTTCCGACGAGGTTGTTGACCAGGTGGCTCGGACCGTTGTGCGAGAACGCCGCCGTTACCACCCCCAGCGGATAGAGGTACGACCACGCGCGAAATGGGATTGTCGCCGGGCGGGCCCAGTTGCTCACCCCGCCCTGGACAAAGAGATAGACACCTAGGACACCCGCGACGGTCAGGAGAGTTCCCCACGGAACACCGAGAATTAGCCGCCGGCGGAGCACAGCCGCGAGCGCCGACCGGCGAGCGTCAAGAGCGACAACAGCACAGAGCGACCCTACGAGTGTTAGGACAACGACAAGCCGCTGAACCAGCACCGGGTCGACGGCGAACACCTACAGCTTTGACTCGGCGTCCTCGGCCAGCTCTTTCATGCGCTTGCCGACCCGGCCGGCGTCGGAGAACTCGTCCTCGCTCATCGCGTTCGCAAGAGCGTTTCCAAGCACGAACACCGCGTGCTTGTGTTCACTCTTCGACTTGTGGACGTGCGACGGACTGACATCGAGTCCATCGTAGGGGTCGAACAGGGACGAGTCGACCCGCTCCTGGCGAACGAAATAGTTCCTGATGCTAAGCATCTGCTCGTGAAGTTCGAGCAGTTCGTCCTTATGCATACGTCAGTGTGGGAACGCCTGCCGTTTAATCGTTGTTGCGCTGTGGGGTTAGAAGACGTACTCGTCCTCGTGACCCATCATCCCGTCATCCTCGTAGTCCGGGTCGCTGTTGTCGAACGAGCCGCCGGTCCGGAACGCGCGGATCCCGGTAGACAGTAGCTCCTCGATGGCCTCTTCGCGGTCGGCGAACTCGTCCTGCTCGACGAGTCGGGCGATCCGCATCTCCAGATGTTCGGGGACGGTGATAGAGACAGTCGGCATCTATTGCCCGGCTTTGGAGTGGTGTTATATATAATTGGCGGGGTGAGAGGATTCGTCCGAGTTTGGCACACAGAGTGCTACGGCCGTCCGACTGGCGGTCGGCGGTTGAGGACAGCGGGGTCGTGCGCTACGACAAGGTAAAAGAGCATCCGGGCCGGAGTATCGCCGATGAGCGCACCGCGCGCCGGTGGCCGGACAAGATTGGTCAGCCGGTCGGTCCGCGCCCCCGCCGTCGACCTGGAGGCCGTCCTCGCCGACGCCAACGGCCCCCGAACCGCGTGGGTCCCGCCGGACGGCGCGACGGTCGTCGCGGATGGCGCAGCGGCGACGATAGCAGCGTCGGGTGCAGACCGATTCGACGCCGTCCGGACCGCCGCTGCCGACCTGCTCAACGACGGTGACGTCCACGCCGGTACCGAGGCTGCCTGTCCCCGTCTGTTCGGCGGGTTCGCCTTTCACGCCGAGGGTGCGAGCGGGCCACCGTGGGGTGCCTTCCCCGCGGCTAGGTTTGTACTTCCGCGCGTCCAAGTGACGGAGACGCGAGACGGCACGTGGCTCACCGTCACTGCTGTCGGCGAAGACGCGACGGGTGACGTCGTTGAGGCCAGAGTCGACCGCGAACGTGAGCGACTCGCCTCCCTCCCGGACTCCGGCCCCGGCACAGACCGGCCAGGAGTTTGCGAGCGCCGTCGCACCACTAACCGCGGGGCGTGGACCGAGAGCGTCGAGGACGCTGTCTCACGAGTCCGCAGCGGCGACCTTCGAAAGGTGGTGCTCGCACAGGGGCTAGCGGCCGACCTCGACCGGTCCGTCTCGGTTCCGGACCTCCTCGGCCGCCTTGGCGCAGCCTATCCCGACTGCTACCGGTTTCTCGTCGAACCCGATGTCGACCCGCCGCCGGCCTTCCTCGGTGCGACCCCCGAGCGACTCGTTCGTCTCCACGGTCGCACTGTCAGCACGGGCGCGCTCGCGGGCACGACCGGCCGTGGCGACACACCTGCCGAGGACGAGTGGCTGGCCGAGGAGCTCGTGGCCGACGAGAAGAACGGCCGCGAACACGACCTGGTCGTCGGCGCGGTGCGTGACCAGCTCTCTCCCTTTGGGCGCGTCCGGGTCGGTGACCGGACAGTTCGCCGGCTGGCGACGATCCAGCATCTCTACACGCCCGTCAGCGCGACGCTCGCGCACGACGCGCACGTTCTCGACCTCGTCGAGGCACTTCACCCCACACCCGCGGTTGGCGGACTTCCGCCGGCCCGGGCGCTCGCGACGATCCGCGACACGGAGCCGTTCGACCGCGGATGGTACGCCGCGCCAGTCGGGTGGTTCGACGCTGCCGGAAATGGCGAGTTCACCGTCGCCATCCGCTCGGCCGTCGTCGCGCCCGACCGTCGTCGTGTCACCACGTTTGCGGGCGTCGGCCTCGTGGCCGACTCCGACCCTGACGAGGAGTGGGACGAAGTACAGCTCAAATATCGGCCGATCCTCGACGAACTGGAGATGCCCGACGAGTGACCGCCCCGAACCGCGCCACTCTCCACGGGCGCGCCATCGTCGACGAACTCGCGCGCGGCGGCGTCACTGCCGCCTGTATCGCCCCCGGCTCTCGGTCCACCCCCCTGACGGTCGCGCTCGCAATCCACGATGACATCCAGGTGTTCTCGCACCTCGACGAGCGCTCTGCCGCCTTCTTCGCCCTCGGGCGGGCGCGACGGACCGGTGAGCCGACGCCCGTTGTGACGACGTCGGGCACCGCCGCTGCGAACCTCCACCCTGCTATCGTCGAGGCGTCACAGGCCCGGGTCCCGTTTCTCGCGCTCACCGCCGACCGGCCCGCCGAACTCCGGAACTCCGGCGCGAACCAGACGGTGGATCAAGAGAAGCTGTACGGCTCCGCCGTCCGCTTGTACGACGACCTTCCCGAGCCGACCGCCGAATCACGCACTCTGCGCTCTACCCGGACAACGATAGCCCAAGGGCTGGCCGCCGCGACGGGGACGCCCGCGGGCCCCGTCCACCTCAACTGCCCATTCTCGAAGCCCTTGGAGCCGACGCCCGTCGAGGGCGACGTGCCGCCAGACCTCGACGCATTCGCTGCCGAGGGCCGCCCGGACGGCGAGCCGTTCGTCCGCCGATCTGCGGGGACCCCCGCGCTCGGCGCGCGCGCCCTCCGCTCGCTGGTAAAGACGCTCGACACGGAGCGCGGGTTGCTAGTCGCCGGCCCAGCCGACCCACCAGGCCACGACCCTGAGGCGTTCGCGGCGCTCGCGGCCGCAACGGGCTTTCCGGTTCTCGCGGACCCGCTCTCGACGCTTCGCTATGGTGGACACGTCCGCACCACACCAGTCGTTAGCGCCTACGACGCCTACCTGAACTCCACGGCGACCGCCGACTGGCCCGCGCCCGACGTTGTCTTTCGTGTCGGCGCCTCGCCCACCTCGAAGGTTCTGCGACGATATCTGGCCAACACGGGCGCCCGACAGGTTGTTGTCGACCCCGCTGCCGAGTGGCGCGAGGCAGAGTTCGCGGCGACGGACCTCGTGACCGCCGATCCTTCCCGTCTCGCCGCGCGGCTCTCCGAACGTGTCCGGCCCGCCGGGGACGCCGCGTGGGTCGCGCGGTGGGAGCGCGCCGACCGGGTCGCCCGCGAGATCCACGGCGAGGCGACCGCCAACGACGACGCCTTCGAGGGGCAGGTGCTCGTGACACTCGCCGATCGCGCCCCCGACCCGTCGACGCTCGTTGTCTCGAACTCGATGCCCGTCCGGGATCTCGACCGCTTCGGCGCGCCCTCAACGACGAATATCACCGTCCTCGGCAACCGCGGCGCGTCGGGTATCGACGGTGTCGTCTCGACGGCGCTAGGCGCCGGGAGCGCGACGACCGACCATCTAACGCTCGCAATTGGCGACCTCGCCTTCTACCACGATATGAACGGCCTCCTCGCGCTTGCTCGGTGTGACGTGGAGGCGACGATCGTCCTCGTCGACAACGACGGCGGGGGTATCTTCCACCTGCTTCCGGTCGAGGCGTTCGACCCGCCGTTCACGGGGCAGTTCAAAACCCCACACGGGCTTGACTTTGAGCCGACTGCGGACCTCTACGATCTCGACTTCCGGACGGTCAACCCGCACGAGCTCGGCGACGCCTACGCCGACTCGGTTACAACGCCCGGGAGCGACGTGTTACGGGTCGCCTTCGACGCCGAGTCGAGCCATCGGACGCGCGAGGCTCTGCGCGACCGGGTCATTGAGCGGGTCGCCGAAGAGGTATAATGCTCGCGCCGGCAT
>CAKZPG010000008.1 GCA_937138675.1 uncultured archaeon
ACCGGCGGGCCCTCGACGAGGACCTCCTCCCCGGTCGCTCCATCGAGGGCGTATCCACGGCATCGCTGTACGCCGCCGCTCGGCAGGCCGGCACGCCGCGCTCGCTCGACGAAATAAGCGCCGTCTCCCGAGTCGAGAAGGACGAGATCGCCCGTACGTACCGCTACGTTGTCCGCGAACTCTCCCTCGAGATCCAGCCCGCAGACCCCGAGAGCTACGTTCCACGGTTCGCCTCCGACCTCGGCCTCTCCGACGAGGCCGAACGGCGCGCCCGCGACCTGCTCAAGACCGCAAAAGAGCAGGGGGTCCACTCCGGCAAGTCGCCGGTTGGCCTCGCCGCGGCGGCGGTGTACGCTGCCTCCCTACTCACGAACGAGAAGGTGACCCAGAGCGAGGTCAGCGAAGTCGCCAACATCTCCGAGGTAACGATCCGCAATCGGTACCACGAACTGCTTGAGGCCGAAGAGAAGGTCCAGATTCCTTAACCGGGGTTGACCGTCTCGGGCACTGAGGTGACCGGCCGCTATCCCTGTCAGTTCTGGCGCACAATCCCCCACTTCGTGTCAGCTATTTACCAGTTGAGAGGTGACGTTCGGCAACAGTTCTTCTATCGTGGCGATGGCTCTGCCATCGGCTCGCTTTTCTCTCACCCCTCTGAGCCATTGCCGTGGAACTGACACGACATTTCGTCGCGACGGTCTACCTCGTCCACGACGGGGCGACGGCGCTTCATCGCCACGACCGCCTCGGCCTTCGCCTCCCACCTGGAGGGCACGTCGACCGAGCCGAACTCCCTCACGAGGCAGCGCTCCGGGAGGCGCGCGAAGAGACCGGTCTTGCCCCGACGCTCGTCAACGACACGCCCGACGTGGGCTCGCCCACCGCACAGTCGATCCCCCGGCCACGTCACCTGCTCTTGGAGGATATCAATGTCTGCGACGGGTCGGTGGGCCACCAGCACGTCGACCACATCTATTACGCGCGGGTCGACTCGCGGGCGATCGACCCAGGTCCTGGCGAGGAACCGGTGTCTGCGTGGGACTGGTACACGCCTGACGACCTCTGTGGGGCAGACGTCGACCCGGACGTAGAGGAGTTAGGGATCGAGGCGATCCGTGTCGTCGAGGGATGCTAGCGACTCGACATACCGCCGGACGTGGTCGTCAATCCGGCGCTTGTAGCCGGCTTGCCGAGCCAGGCGGTCGAGTTCTCGAGAGATGTACGAGCCGTACTGCGCGGCCTTCTTTGGCGTCCGCGCGAGGTCGGCCGGGAGCCGTTCTCCCGCCACACGACGGAGCGCAACCTTGCGATCGTCGCCGGCGATTAGTAGATCCTCGGGAAGTGAGAGCGCCGCGCGCACGACTCTATCGTCGAGAAACGGAAAGACCGGGTCGACTCCGACCGACCGGAGGAGCGGCACGTCACGCGCAAGGCCGTCGGGGAGGGAGCGGGTCGTTTCACGGACGGCCCCGCGAACGGTGTCGGCAGCGACACGGTCGTCGAGTCGTGCGACCTTTGCGTAGCCCCCGAACAGTTCGTCCGCGCCCTGTCCGAATGCTAGCGAGTCGTGACCATCCGCGGCGGCGGCCGCACCGACAGCGGCGAGCGTCGCGCCCACCGCAGCATCCATCGCGCCTGTCCGTCCGGTCGCCGCGACCACCTGCCGGACAGCCCAGCGAAGGTCGTCATGATCGAGCTCGACCGGCGTGAGTGGGCGGCCGAGCGCCGCTGCAGCCTCGCAGGCCGCCGCGAGGTCGTGGGCTCCAGGAAACCCGACGACATAGCAGGGCCGGTCGAGCGCCGCGGCGACGAGCGTAGAGTCGACACCGCCCGAGAGTGCCACTGCGTCGGGGTCAGCGGCCGAGAGGGCGGCCCGGAGCGCCATCTTCACCGCGTCAAGCGCCGCATCTGCACGCCGGGGGTCGGGGTCCGGGAGCGACCAGCGCCGCTCGACCGACCCATCCAACCGGCGGACCGTGCCCGCGCTAAGTGTCGTCGGGTCGTCCAATGCGGTCGGGTCGCCACTCCACGCCGTCCCATCTGGAGTCGTCCGCGCCCCGGGTCCTCCCTGCTCGCCATAGAATAGCGGTTCGCGTCCGAGTACGTCCCGGACAAGACCCACACCTGCGACACTGCCGGCAAAGCCGCGCCCACCGGGGAGCGGGTCGCCGGCGCGCCAGGCGGCGCGCACGAGATGGTCGTCGGCGCCGTGGAGGGGCATCAGAACAAGTCCGTGATCCGGCGGACAACTCGTCGGCGGGCGTTCCCGGTGACTTGCTTGGCGCTGACACGCCATGGGGTTCGACTACCGACGACGCTCGTTCGGCCGGCCCGGACGGCGTCGAGGATGCCTCGGACGGAACGTTCGTCGGCGTCCACCTCGGTGACGGCGCGCCCGACCATTGAGGCGATGTGGGCGTCGCTCCCGGCTGTCGAGGGAAGGTCCCGCGACTCAGTGAACCGGCGGGCGCGGTGGTTCGCGATGCCAGTCAGGAGCCGAGAGTTGTACGTCTCGACTGCGTCGGCGGCAGCGAGGGCGTCCTTGTCCACCTTCCCGACGACGCCGTGCCGGGACTTCTGAAACGGGTGCGGGACGACGACGATACCGCCGAGGTCGTGGATCCGGTCGATTGTCTCGTGGTAAGGTAGGCCTGCGGGCACCACTTCCTCCACGCCGAGGGCGAGTATATGGCCGGCGGCGCTCGACACCTCTATGCCAGGGATACCGACGAGATTGTACTCGGTGGCGAGGTCAGCAGCGCGGAGGCTGCCCTCTATCAAGTCGTGATCGGTGACAGCGAGGGCGTCAAGGCCGACAGCCGCGGCCCGAGAGAGCAGAGCCTCGACGGGGTCGCGCCCGTCGTGGGAGTGCTCGGAGTGGGTGTGAAGTTCGACCGACAGCACAGCTGTCTGTAGTCACGGCGGGGAATAAAGCCCGCCGGTCGCTGGCGGCCCCAGAGGCCGTGACGAGCGGAGCAATGGTAAGGGCTAACACCGTCGCTCGCGCTCACGAGAGCGTGAGCCTTTCGCTGGCGGACCGCGAGCGAGTCGTCGCCGAACTCGGGCGAGATCCAACTCGCACGGAGGCTGCCCTGTTCGAGAACCTGTGGAGCGAACACTGCGCCTACCGCTCCTCACGGCCTCTCCTTGCCGCGTTCGACAGCGAGGGGGACCGTGTTGTCGTCGGTCCCGGCGACGACGCCGCCGTCATCGCCGTGGGTGGGACGGCAAACGAATCAGACACCTACCTGACGTTCGGGGTGGAGAGTCACAATCACCCCTCCTACGTCGACCCGTACGACGGCGCTGCTACGGGCGTCGGCGGCATTGTTCGCGACACGATGTCGATGGGCGCCTACCCGGTGGCCCTCGCGGACGTCCTCTACTTTGGGCCGTTCGCCGATGACCACCCGCGCTACCTGCTTGACGGAGTGGTTGACGGCATCTCCGACTATGGTAACGCTATCGGCGTCCCGACGGTGGCCGGTTCCGTCGCCTTCCACCCTGACTACGAGGGCAACCCCTTGGTCAACGTCGCCTGTGTCGGCCTGACGAGCGAGGACCGTTACGTCACCGCCGAGGCGCAGACAGCTGGAAACGCTCTCGTCCTCGTCGGGAACGCGACGGGACGGGACGGCCTCGGTGGCGCCGCTTTCGCGAGCGAGGACCTGGACGAGGACGCCAAGACCGAAGACCGCCCGGCGGTTCAGGTCGGCGACCCATACGCCGAGAAGCGCCTGATTGAGGCGAACGAGGCGCTCCTTGACGAGGATCTTGTCGTTTCGGCCCGCGACCTCGGTGCCGCTGGCCTGGGCGGGGCGTCCTGTGAACTTGTCGCAAAGGGTGGTCTCGGAGCACGGATCGATCTTGACGAGGTCCACCTCCGCGAGGAGGGTATGAATGCGACCGAGATCTTACTCTCCGAGTCACAGGAGCGGATGTGTTACGAGGCCCGTCCCGAGGATATCGAGCGCGTGATGGCGGTCGCCGACCGGTTCGACCTTGGCGTCTCCGTCATCGGTGAGGTGACCGAAGGCGACTACGTCTGCCAGCTTAACGGTGAGACCATGGTGCGTGCGTCCGCCGAGTTCCTCGGTGACGGCGCGCCGCCTCACGATCTTGACCGGGCCGAGCCGACCCGGCCGACACCCGACCTACCGGCGGAGACAGACGTCGCGGATGCCGTCGAGACAGTCCTCACCGACCCTTCGACGGCGAGCAAGGCGTGGGTCTACCGGCAGTACGACCACGAGGTCGGCCTGCGAACGGTCGTCCGACCGGGCGCGGACGCGGCGTTTCTCTCTGTCGACGAGGCGGACGCGGACGTGGCGCTGTCGGCCGGGTCGGTGCCGACGTGGACCGCCCACGCGCCGTACGAGGGCGCCCGCGCGGTGGCACTTGAGGTGGCGATGGACATCGCAACCCTTGGTGCGACACCGCTCGCAGCAGTGGACTGCCTGAACGGCGGTAACCCGGAGAACCCGGAGACGTACGGCGGTTTCGCGGCGACTGTCGACGGACTTGCCGACGCCTGCCGTGACCTCGAGACGCCTGTCGTCGGCGGTAACGTCTCGCTGTACAACGACTCTGTCAGTGGCCCCGTCCCACCGACGCCAACGCTCGCGATGCTCGGCGAGCGCGTGGGCGAGAACCGGGGCGAGGCGCCTGATATTACCGTGACGGGCGAAGGGGGACTGCTTCTCGTTGGCGATTCGGACGGCCGTCTCGGCGGATCGACCTACCTCGCGAACCGCGGCGGGACGGACCGGTTCCCAGCGCTCCCGGAGGACCCCCTCGGGGTCGTCGAGACGCTGGCGGCCGTGGCCCGTGCAGAGACGACCCGAGCCGTCCATGACGTCTCTCGAGGCGGCCTCGCGGCGACACTTGCGGAGATGGTCGATGAGGCAGGCGTCGAGGCGACCGTGCCGGACTACGAGACGTTGTTCTGCGAGGCGCCCGGGCGGGCTGTCGTTGAGACGACCGAACTCGATGCGGTGCGGGCGGCGTTCGACGGAGTCGCGCCGGTCACGGACCTCGGCCGCGCGACGGAGACGCCGGCGCTCACGCTCTCGGTCGGCGAGGAGATGGTGTCACTTGACGCGGCTGCGGTGGCCGAGTGTCGCGATACGATCGCGCGGTCGATAGATTAAGCCAAGACGAACGCGAGGCCAAAGGTAACTGCGAGGCCAACTGCAAGGACGGCGAAGCCGATGCCGACCTGTCCGGTCGAGAACTCCTGCATCGGTGACGTGACGCGCCCCTCCGCCGTCTCGCCGTGGGGATGGTGATCGTGGTCGTCATGGTCCATATCTGGAGACCTGTGGCTAACGGCTAAAGTCCGACGGTGCGACGCTGCCGGACTCCTTTTCACCACCGGGGCGGTACCGATGGCCACTAGATGGGTCTGACCAAGCGAATCATCCCATGTATCGACGTTGACCTTGACGAGAACGGCGAGGCGGCGGTCTATACGGGCGTCAACTTCGAGAATCTCGAACATACGGGCGACCCAGTCGAGATGGCGCGGCAGTACAACGAGGCCGGCGCCGACGAGTTTGTCTTTCTCGACATCACCGCCTCAGCGGAGGGTAGAGAGACGATGCTCGACACTGTCTCTCGGGTGGCCGATCAAGTGTTCATCCCTCTGACCGTCGGCGGGGGAATTCGTACTGCGGCGGACGTACGTGAGACGCTCCGCGCCGGCGCGGACAAAGTGTCGATAAACACGGGTGCGCTCATGAACCCGGACCTCGTCAACGAGGGCGCGGCCTCGTTCGGGTCGCAATGTATCGTCATCAGCCTCGACGCGCGCCGACGGTTCGATGAGCAGGGCGAACACTACGCGCGGGTGGACGGCGAGTCGTGCTGGTTTGAGTGTACTGTGAAGGGTGGCCGCGAGGGCACGGGTGTCGACGCTGTCGCGTGGGCACAGGAGGCCGAGGAACGTGGCGCCGGCGAACTGTTCGTCAACTCCATCGACGCTGACGGGACGAAAGAGGGATACGACGTTCCGCTTACCCGAGCCGTCTGTGAGTCGACGGGCACGCCCGTCATCGCCTCGTCGGGGTGTGGCGGCCCAGAGGACGTCCACGAGGTGTTCACCGATGCGGGGGCCGACGCGGCGCTGGCAGCGTCTATCTTTCACTTCGGCGAGTACACTGTTGACGATGTGAAGACGTACCTCGACGAGCGGTCGGTGTCAGTCCGCCGGTAGGGCACGAACGAGACACGACCGCGGCGGTTTCGAGGGGCTTCCTGCTGTACAGTTGGTCGTGAACGACCCTGATGACTGGCGAGCGGCCCTTGAGAAGCAACGCGACCAGAAGGATAGCTACCTGCGCGGGCATCCGCACTCACCGCTCCGGGCTGACGAGCGCGAGACGTTCGATGGCCTGAACTACTACGACATAGATCTGGACTACCGATACGTTCTCGAGATGGACGCAGGTGACGACCCCGAGCGCATCAAGATAGAGACGACAACCGACGGGTCTCAAGAGTATTTCACTGTCGGCCAGTTCTCGTTCGAACTCGGCGGCGCGGAGCGCAGCCTCGTCGCCTACCGCCCACCGGACGACGAACGTCGGCTCTGGCTTCCCTTCCGCGATGCGACGAGCGGCGAGTCGACCTACGGCGCGGGCCGGTATCTCGATCTGAACACAGAGCAAGACCGCGAAGACGGCCGGTGGGTTGTCGACTTTAACGAGGCGTATAGCCCGTTCTGCGCGTACTCGGACGCCTACGAGTGCCCGCTGGTGCCCCCGACGAACTGGCTCGAGGTTCCAGTCGAGGCCGGCGAAAAGTACCCCTATTAAGCGTCCGCCGCGGCGCGGAACGCATCGGCGAACTCGTCGGTCAGCTGCTCGACACGCTCGGCGGCGCTCTCTACGGCGTCGAGAGGGTCGACCTCATCTTCGGTCCGGACCGAGAGTACCGGCTCCGTCTGGCCGCCGGACTGCTCGGGGTTCACGTCGTAGGTGGCCGCGGCGACACCGTCTGTCTTCAGCAGGGCGCCCTTGAGGACGTTCATGAACGTATGGTCTTCTCCGGCGACCTCCATCCGTAGTTCCTCGTCGGTCTTGTCTATGACCAGCAGTTCCATGGCGTGAGAAACGGGGAGTCGGTGTTTCAGGGTTTGGGTTCGCGGCTGCCTCAACGCACGAAGTAGGGGTCATTGCCGGCGAGGAAGCGCCCGAGGTCAGACTCCTGGCGGTAGTCGGTGTTCTGGATGGCGACCAGTGCGTCGACGAGGCGCCGGCCGTCGTCGCCGGCCCAGTCGCCCGGGTTGAGTACCGGAACGACGAGCCACCCGGCGCCGCGGATCTCGCTCGCGTGGACTGCGTCAAGATCGTCAGCTTGCGCCGGGTCCTGTGCGGTGTACTCCCGGAGGACGTGTCGTACCGCCGTCTCACCGACCGGGACGATGACGTGAGCAGCGATAGCCCGGAGTTCGGCGTCGAAGAAGCGTTCCATGTCGGCGTACTCCGCTGGCGTCGGGTCGCGGTTAGCCTCAACAACGCCCATATGTAGGTACGAGAGGTAAGTCCGGTCGACGACAGGCGAGGTCCCCATCGTTTCGAGGAGGCCGGCTTCCTGAAGCGCACGCTGGAGTTGTTCGGTGGTGGGCGTGCCGGTGAAGGGGACGCCCGCCTCAACTCCGCCGTGACGGCCAGGGTGGTCGCCGACAACGTGGAAGTGGGCGTTTGCGTCGCCATAGCCTGGGACCGACCGGTCGCAGGGCGGGTTGAGAGCAAAGGGGTTTCTGGTCCGATCGGTGACGTTCCGCACGTACGGATGTTTGCGGGAGGGTGAATTAAACCTACAGTTATAGCTCGACTCCGGAAGGTATCAGACTCTCCGAGCGCAGGAGGTTCCCCTCGGCGTCGTAGACGAGGAAAGTGCGCTTGTCGTAGGTGATGAGCGACTCGCTCTCTATGGTGATGTGGACACGGTATCGGCCGTCGCTGTCGTCAGCGTCAGCATCACGGCCGTACTCGCGGGCGGCCCGGATAAACTGGAGAACGTCGTCGGCCTCCTCGTTGAGTTCGAGAACGAACTCGCCAGTGACACGGTTCGTCACCGCGACGACGCCTGACGCGGACTCCTCGCCCGGCGACTCATCCCGGAAGCGATAGGAGACGTCAGTCTCGGCGGCCGACAGCAGGTCATCTCCGGGGCCGGTTAAGCGGGTTTCCAGAAGTCCCTCCGGGCCGTGAAAGTCGATACGGACCGTCGGTTGGTTGGGGTCACCGCCCGCCTCAACCCACTCGACGTGTTCAACTGTCAGTTCGAAGTAATCTCTCCGCATTCGGCTATCGATAATACGGTTCGGCGATGTATGAACGTAACGCCCCGTCCGACGCCATGTAGTTGAGTCCGCGCGCCGGCGATACACAGACGTGTGAGTGCGGTCGGAGTGCGCGGGAGAGCTGGCCGTGCTGTCCGCGTGGGTCGCCGCGCTGCTACCCTGGAACGTGAGCTTCCTCTGGGCGCTCAGTGGCGGCCTTCTCGTGGTTTGGTTCCCCTTTGTCGAGATGCGATACAGTATCGGCCTCCCGCTGGCGCGCTGTTGAGGTGGTGGGTCCGCTCTCTGCCATCCGCCTCCAGCAGGGGGACGACCTTGGCCGCGGGCTACCGGCTCTGGGTCCCCGGCGCAGCCGTGTTCGTAATAGCCCTCGCGCTCTCCGTTGCCGACTATCTGCGCGAGAATCGACTGGAGGCGGGACCGGTTGACCTGGTGCGAGCGATGGGTGTCGTTTTCATCGTGGGGTTGCTCGTCCTTGACGGGGCAAGTCTCCTCTTGTTTGATGACTTCCCGGGCGCTACTGTCCCTGTCGGCGTTCTGCTGACGCCTATCCTCGCCTTCACGCTCCTCGTCGCAGACAGACCAATTAGCTGAGGTTTTAATACTCGTGGGTTGATTTTTCGATGATACGCCCGCATGGTAGGTGACAACGAGGAGGGGATCCGTGGGCAGTTCTCTCAAACTGTTGACGTTCTCAGAGGAGCCAACGTCAACGCCGGCGAGTACCGGCCGACCGATCACAACCCTCTTGCCCGCTTCGACGACGCGACCGGTCGTGAGGTGAAGCGCTACCGCCTAGACGCGCCGTACGCCTTCGCGGTGATCACTGACGACGAGATGAAGAACGAACACCGCTGCCACCTCGCCGAGCCGGCTCTCGACGGCTTCCGGGGCGAACTATTGTAGGGTGGTGGAGAATATCCGCGACCCCTTGCTCTACCGTTCGACTGAGCTTACCGAGGAGGCGGCGTTGCACGAGGAACTGACGGCACTTTTTGCGCAGTGCGGCGCCGACGTGACGCCCGAGACGTTCCATACACTCGCCTACCGGACCATCGTCTTCCACCTCGCCGTGATACAGGCGCTCTCCTCAGGGACCGTCGCCGGACAACTGGGCGAGGGGAGCGTTCCCGACGGGGTAAAATACGCTGCAGCTCTCCTCGGGGCCACTTACGTCGCCTTCTTCTTCGTCTAATGGAACGGATTTACGAGGTCTACGACCGCATTGCAGACCACTTCGCTGCGACCCGTGCGACTCCATGGCCGGAGGTGACGTCGTTTCTCGCCAACCGCGGCCCCGTCGCCTGCGCCGTCGACGTCGGGTGTGGCAACGGCCGCCACTCGGAACTGCTCGCCGAGCGCGCAGGTCAGGTGGTCGGTGTCGACGCCAGCGGCGAACTGCTTGTCGTGGCGCGCGCGGACGCCGTTGAGGCAGGCTATGGTGGCATCTTCGCGCCCATCCGTGGTGACGCCGGGACGCTACCGTTGGCAGATGCTGTCGCTGACCTCGGCCTCTACGTCGCAACACTCCACCACCTCCGCCCGCGGGCGCGACGGCGGGGGAGCCTCGACGAATTCGCGCGTGTCCTCGGTCCAGACGGTCTCGGCCTCGTCTCTGTCTGGTCTGTGACCCACGACCGCTTCGACGCAGCCGAGGGGTTCGACACAATCGTCCCGTGGACGCTCCCCGACGGCGAACAGGTACCACGATTCTACCATATCTACGACCCGGCGGAGTTCAGCGCCGACATCTCCGCGAGCGCCTGCCGGGCCATCGACCGATTCGAGTCGTCGGGTAACTGCTATGCGGTCGTCCGGGGCGCATGAGGTGGCATCCTCCCGCTCTTAAAGATGCGGGCCTCCCACCCGGTGTTGGCCGAGCAGGCCACTCCTGAATGGTGGGAGTCTAACCTTTACTGGACAGTCAGCCAGTGGCTTTGCCACGAAGCCGTTACTCGTACCCCGGATGAGGCTTCGAGGTACCTGATTGGGTATCGACTGTCGGCGTGGTCGGCTTACGTTTTGAGTTCGGCTCTGAACCGTGGCGAACACCGAGTCACCCGCCAGTTCTCCACGCACGGTGCGTGGGACGGTAGTTTGCGAATTAACTTGTCGGGTTCATCTGGTTGCTAAAGCCACCAGTATTCTCCTCGATTCTCTATAATAACGCCCGTCGCGTTGTCGCGCGGGCGCACACCCGATGGGGATTTATAAGCCTCGCGATACTACAAGTACTTGATGACTGACACCGATATGTCTGGAGCGAGCGAGTATGAGGTGGTTGTCGTCGGCGGCGGCCCTGCGGGGCTGACGGCGGCGCTCTACACGACACGGCTGGGCCATCGCACCGCTGTTGTCGACCGCGGCGGCGGCCGCGCTGCAATGATGCTCGACACTCACAACGTCATCGGGGTGACCGAGGACGTCTCAGGCAATGAGTTCCTGGCGACGGCGCGCGAACAGGTTGAGGCGTACGGCGCTGACCTTCATCGTGACTTGGTGAATGACGCTGAGCGGACCGACGACGGACGGATCTTCCTCTCCGGGAACAGCGGCAGCTTCGTCACCGACCGTGTGGTGTTCGCCACAGGCTTCTCTGACGGCCACGCGGACCCACCGCTTCCGCGGACGGGCAAGGGCCTCCACTACTGTCTTCACTGCGATGCGTACATGTTCGTCGACGAATCGGTGTATGTGATGGGTCACGGCGACTCCGCGGCCTACGTCGCGATGATCATGCTGAACTTCACCGACGAGGTTGACCTCCTGCTCCGTGGCGACGACCCAACGTGGAGCGAAGAGACTGGCCGGATGCTTGACGCCCACCCAATTGACGTGATAGATGCGGACGTGACTGGTATAGAGAAGGGCGACGACGGCTGGCTGGAAGCACTCGAGTTCGAGGACGAGACGCGCCGCGAGTACCGCGGCGGGTTCGCGATGTACGGCTCAGAGTACAACACGGCGCTCGCAGAATCGCTCGGCGCCGAACTGAATGACGGCGGTACTGTCATCGCCGACGACCACGGTCGAACGAGCGTTGAGGACGTCTTCGCCGTCGGCGACTTGGTCTCTGGCCACAACCAGATTCCGGTGGCGATGGGACAGGGCGCGAAAGCAGGCATCCAAGTCCACATGGACCTGCGTTCGTTCCCACGGTCGCTTGACGAGATAGATGCGTCCGGCCCGGTGGCCGCCGAGAACGTGCCGGGGATGGCCGCTGACCTCCGCGACCGCGCCCGGACGTTCCGTGACGACGACCACTTGGCCGAGGCACCGGCCGACGACTGACGATAGTAACTGCCTTACCTTCCGGACAGAGATGAACCGGTGAGCGCCGGTGGTCTAGTGGTAGGACCTGAGCCTTCCAAGCTCATGGCCCGGGTTCAAATCCCGGCCGGCGCACTGAGCCTTCTACTTCCCGTTTCCACCTTCTAATACCCACAGAGAACTCGAAAACAATCGGCGAGAGACTCAGGACGTAAAACACAACGGCCACCCCTCCGCAATCATGCGATTAGAGAACCCGGCAAGCTAACTTCACGAAACTCAGACCACAAACCGGCAATAGTGAGCCTCACACGCCTGAACTACCATTACCCCCGTATCCAAACTCACGCGTGAACGCGTCAAACCATACGGTGACGTAATTCCGAGCGACTACGAAGACTACAAGCGCGACTTCCTCCAGTGTCTCTGTTCGCGCGGAAAGAACACCTACAGACACAAAGGCTACGCTGAAACCACAATCAAACACACCAGCTACAAAGTTGACGAAGCGTACCGCTGGAAATGGGACCGCGACGAGGAATACACAACGGGCGATACGACCAGGACGGAGGTCTCGAGGCTTGACGCGTCAGTCGTCGGCCCAGAACCGCTCTAGCCCGTAGTCGAGCATCTCCGGACCGACCTTCTCAAGTTCGTCAAACTCCTGGCCGGAGAGCAGGTTGCCGACTCCACGAGAGCCGCGCTGGAGATAGCGCTCGTCGACGAACAGCCGAACGCCTCGCTCGTCTAGCCCGCGAATCACCCGACCGATCGCCTGTCGGGCCTTCCGGACGGCCGGGACGGCGACGGCCATCTCGAATCCCGAGCGGCCGTCGGCGGCGAGGACCGCGTCGTAGGCGCCCCGAACCGCCTTCGCGCGCGGAGTCTGGGTATTTCGGTAGGGGACGCCGACGACACAAGCAGTGTGGAGGCGTTCACCTTCGTAGTCGACACCTTCTGTCACGGTTCCGAGCGCGCTGGTGACGAGGACGGCGTCTTCGGCAGAGTTGAAAAAGCGGTCGAGAAGTGCGGTCGTCTCGTCGCTCGTCGACGAGCGGTCAAGATGGACTGGCTTCTCACCGCCTGTTAACAGGTCCGCTACCCATTCGGCCTCGCGGTAGTTCGGTAGACAGAGCAGAACGTTGCCGTGTGAGGCCGCTACTCGCTCTACAACGTAAGCGTAGTCACGCCGTGTCGGGGTCATCTCTTCGCGGTCGATCGCCGGCTCTCCGCGATTTCGGTAAATAAATCGCTCAAGCGGGACGGCCCACGTCTCTCGGTTCTCCGCGGGGAAAGCTAAGTCGAAGCGAGCAGTTTCGACCCGCCGACCCTCATCGGGGTGGAGCGGGTCACTCTCGACACCCCGTTCCAACTGGGCGAGCCCTGCGGCCCGCAGGTAGACGTTCATCGGCTCTAGCGTTGCAGACATCGTTACGCCCCCGCCGAGTTCGGCGTAGGTTTCCGCGACCGGGCCGTTCGGGATACAGTTGTAGAGCCCGAGGCTCGCTGTTGACCGTTCTGCCCATGTCGGGAGCGCCTTCGGCGGGTTCGGGTCGTCGCTCGCAGCGACCCGGAGTTCGCGGAAGTACTCAAGCGGGTCTGCGCGCGTCCACGCTGCGAGGAGCGTCCCGACGCCTGCCGAGACAGGCGTGCGCGTCGAAACGTCGACAGTATCGTGAATCGCCGCGGCGGCCCGACAGACGGCAGCAACCCGGCTGAGGTCGTCGGGGTCGACCGGCGCCTCGCCCGCCCGGACCGCCTCGGTAAGATCGTCGACCGCATGCTCACCTGGGGGCGCGAGCGCGACGGTCGTTTCCCCTTCAGCCGGCAGGGTAAGCCCCTCCGTGAGTGCCCGATCGACGCGTTCGCCCACCCACCCGAGCAGCCAGTCGTGGACGCGGGTCGCGGTCTCGAAGTCGTCTGGGGTGAGCGGGCCGTCGGGAACGTCTTTTACGAGTTCGCGGGCGACCTGTCGGGCGCGCCGGGCCTCGTCGCCAGTTGCACTCCCGAGGCCGTCGCCACGAAGAACCCGCCCTGCGCGCTCAACGTCCGTCTTCGAGCGGGCGAGGGTGTAGACCGAGACGTCGTCAGAGCAGACCTCGCGCACCCGCTCCTCAACGACATGGGCCTCGTCGACGATCGCGACAGTCCCCTCGTCTAGCGCGCCAGCACGTCCCGCGGTCAGCCCGCGGGTGTCTGGGTCGTAGAGGTGCATGTAGTTACCGACGACAGCCTCCGCCGTCGAGAGCAGGTCGCCCATCGTCCGATGGGGACAGTGCCCCGCGGCGGCGGCGGCGGGAACAAGCTCGTCGCGGTCAAGGACGTTCGCCGCGCCGTCCTCAAACGAGGCGGGCGTCGGGTCGACGAGCGAGCGGACGTAGAACGGGTCGAATGGGTCCGCCCAGTCAAGCGCTAGCAGTTCCTGTTGTGGGTCGGCGACGTCGAGTACGCGGGCGAGTCGTGCCGGGTAGGGCGTCTCTGCGCCGTGGACGACCAGTCGATCGCCGTCGCTCACCGCGAACAGGTCACAGACCTGCCGCGCCCGGACTGCGTCATACCACGGCGCGTCGGCGTCGTCGTCGGCGTCAAGATGGAACGGGCACCGTTGAGTCGTTTCGTCCGGTCGCGTTAACTGGCGACAACCGTCGACGGCGCACTCGGTGGGCGCGGGACCGTCCCACCGGAGGTCGACCGGCGACCCGGCCTTCACCAGGTCGGCGGCGTTCTCGCGCAGGTCGTCGACCATCCCGGCGAGCGGCGGGGCCTCCCGGTCGTCGTCACCGAGCCGGTCCGCGAACGTCCCCGCGCGGGGTCCCTCGACCTGCGTCCACGCCCTGTTGAGGTCGAAGTCGTCGGCCTGCGCGAACGCAAGGGTGTCGGCGAGGCCGCGGAGGACGAGGCCGTCAACCGGAGAAGCGTCGACCGAGCGGTTGATCGCCCGTATCTCCGCGACGAACTGCGCGAGCTGCTGCTTGACGGGCGTGACGGCCACGACCCGCTCGAATTCGGGGAGAGGGACCGGACCGTCGTGTGTGGGGAGGTCGACAGAGTCCGCACGGATGGCGTGGAGACCGGCGACAAGGGCGATGAGCGTCTTTCCGGTTCCACACGCGCCCTCCATCGCCAGCCAGCCGTTGTCCGTGAGAACGTCGAGCAGTCTGTCGATGGCGTCGACCTGCTGTGGGTACGGCTCTTCGAACGGGAACAGCTTCGCCCATGGGCGGTCAAGATCGCTCATGGCGCGCCGGTCGCGCCGGTCGGTTCGAAAGACACGTCACAAACTGCGGCGCTCTCGTGGTAAAGCGCTCGGGACGACCATCGGCTGTCACGGGCCGGCGAGACTGTCCAGCTGTGCGCGCCCCGCGGCGGAGAGCGACTGCTCGAACAGATCGAGGTTCGCAACGGCATGGCTAGGATCACTCGTCGACGGGATAGGGACGACACCACGGCCGACACTCCAGCGCAGGAGCGCACCTGCGGGCGTCAGCCCGTCATCGCTTGCGACGGCGCGGACCGTCGGGTGGTCAAGGAGGTCGTCCGGGCCCAGCGGGGTGTGGCCCAGCACTCTGACCTCGTGATCGTGACACCACTCCACCACCCGGTCTTGCGGTGCGAGTGGGTGGTGTTCGACCTGGACGACCCGCGGCGGTATCTCTGCGAGCCCGTGGAGGCGCTCCAGGTCAGCGACGCCGACGTTACAGACCCCAAGCAGTCGAACGGTGCCGTCCGTGACCAGTCCCTCCATCGCGCGCCACGTCTCCGCGAGCGAGATATCAGCGGTCAGGGGGTCGCCAGCTCTGTCCGTCGGGAAGGTGAGCGCCTCGCGTTCCCCGTGGCTCAGGTCCGCGAGGCCGTCAAGTGACCCCTGCCGCTCCCACGCCTCCATGCCATGGAGCAGGTAGCCATCGAGACGGTCCACACCCAGGCGCTCCCTGCTCGCCCGGCACGCTGCCCGGAGGTCGTCCGGGGCGTGATTGGTGTGCCAGGCCTTTGAAATGAGAGTGAGGCCACCGCGCGGCGGGGCCCCCGGTGCGTGGATCAGGTCGCCGATGAGCGACTCGGTACCGTAGAGTTCGGCACAGTCAAACAGACGCGCGCCGGCGTCAAGCGCCGCTCTAATTCCTGCTGTCAACTCGGCGTACTCGTCGCCGCCACGATACGAGGCAGTCCCGACACCGACTGGTGGGAGGACAGGACCGTCCGAATTTGGTGGGTACTGGTTCGGCTCCGAGTCTGGCGCTGGCTGTCTGGCCCGCTGTCGCTCGAACCCCGCACCCACGCCAACGGGCCGCGTTGGCGCTCCAGACTCGGCGGCGCGCGCGACAGCGTCGATGGCGCTCACGACGTGTGCGGCCTGTGCAGGCGACCCGACCCGCAGACGCCGCCCCTCCCGGGCCGCAGCGGCGAGGTCTGCGACGCCGTGTGCGCGCGAAAGGCGGCCACGCGGCGCGTTGGGCGGGACACGAACCGGTTCGGAGCCGAGGCGGGCGTAGCGAGGGTGGTCGGCAGCATCGCCCCCGAGGCCTCCAGCGTCGGGGAGAATGAGGGTACCGTCATCACCTTCGAGGGTCAGTCGCATCTGCGCTCCGGCGCGGAAGGGGGTGTAGCCGCTCGCGCGGAGGTCCACGCGCTGGCCGCCGGCGAGCGAGAGTGTCGCAGTCCAGTGGTCCGGCGCGTCCTCGGTAGTGAGCTCGGGGGCAAGGCGGTCGGCGTCGGCGCTCCGGACGCGCGCGACGGGGCCAAAGAGGGCAGTGAGTATCGTCAGTGGGTAGACGGCGGCGTCAAGCAGTGGCCCGACCTTCCGAAAGGAGTTGGGCCGCGGGTGCCACTCAGAGACGCGACCGACGTTGCAATCGACGGCGGCCGTCCGCACAACCCCCGGTCTCGCCTCAGCGAGATAGCGCCGCGCGAGTCGCTGTGGGTCGCCCGCAGGACTGGTCGGCGCGCACGCGAGGCGCCGGTCTGGGCCGGTCCGGGCCAAGAGGTCGGCTGCCCGCGCGGGATCGAGGGCCAGCGGCTTCTCCGAAAAAACGTGGCGACCCGCGTCTAGCGCCCGTTCCGTGACGGGCGCGTGGGCGGCGTGGCTCGTGAGGTTCACAATCAGGCGAGCATCGCTCTCATCGAGCAGCGCATCGAGCGAGCCGTAGGCGTCGGCGCCGTGGGCGTCGGCCAAGCGCTCGGCCCGGTCGCGGGCCCTGTCGGCGACGGCGACGAGTGAAAGCTCCGGGTGGGTAATTATATCTGGTGTGTACTCTTCGGCGACCGCTCCACAGCCGACGATAGCGACACGCATAGACGTGAGAGCGGCGGACCTCACGTCAATCCCTCGCTCGGTAGATAAACTTCATATCCGCCCTATTTTACAGAAGATGATACGTCCGATCCGACCCCGCTGTAGCTGTGGTGACGTCCTCGCCCGCCCTAAACGGCGGGATTCTCTTCTTGAAAAAGATAGGGCGAAGTGACGGCGCGGCCGCTCAGGGGTGTAGAACGGACAGCGGGATTGCCCGGGCGTTCCGGCACGGGGAGTCCCAGTCGCTTCCTCCACCCCGCAACCCCACGAGCGACGCACGTCCGACGGCGGGCTGCTCACTTCCGTGCCTGACCCGCTGCCGCCGGTGAACCACGGGGGAGCGTCCCTGCGGACGCACCCCGCGGGCCGCTGTCCCCGTGGGACGAGGTTTCGACGTCGGCTTCCGGGGCCCGCGTCGGTCCGCCCGCACGCCCCCAGGTTCGGCCACCACTTGAGGCCGTACCGTGGTCTTCGGAGCGGGGCCTACCCGCCCAGCCTAGTCCGACCTGTTTTAGACTGTCTCATCATAAGGCCCTTTCCCTTCTGATCCCTAACTTTGATGCCCGCACAGTGGTGTATGTTGAGGCTGTTAGTCACGGCGTCGTCGCCCGACCTGTCGTCTAGCCGCGGCGTCACAGTGTCCCCAGTGAATAAACGGCACGTGGCCATCGCCGCGAGAGACACGGCCGTCCCCGGAAGCCCGACTCTCACGACGTCGTCTCCTGTTCAACTTCACCGAACAGGACGATGACGCGCTCTTCGACCTCGTCGCGGATCTCTCGCACCCGTTCGATCGGTTGCTTCCCTGAGTTGCCGAACGCACAGTTGCACACCTCCACAACCGGCTCGATCTCGCAGACACAGAGTTCCTCTGTCGCGTCCGCGAGGAGGCGCACGACCGCGTAGCGCGTCTTACTCACAACCGCCGACAGCGCCGTTTAGGGTTGCTCACGCCTATCGGACCCGTTCCGTGGTACTCTTGGGGCGCCTCAATTCGGGCCCTAACGTTTGCGTCGCACTACTGCTTGATCCGTTCGTCGACCGCCGTTTGAGCGGATGAGCAGCGATTCAGACACCCCACCACACGGCGCGACCCACCGGTCGACAAGTGCCTACCGGAGCGCCGCGCGGGCGTAGCCGCCGCTCGCGGCGGCGACGACGACGACGATGAGAACAACGGTCCAACGGTGCCAGCCCATCCACGCAGCCGGAAACGAGAGGACGAGTTCGTCGGGGACAGAGAATGCCCACGCGAGGACGATGCCAAGCATGGCGAAGCCGACGACGACGGCCACCCCGGCAGCCGTCGCAGGGTCGGCGCGACCGCGCGTCCCCGAGAGCAGAACGATCGGCTGGATAACGGCGAGGAAGGCGACAGCACCCGCGCCCAGTGGTCCGGCGCCGTAGTAGATGGGAAGGCCGGTGCCAGGTTCGCTGATAAGGACGTACGGCGCGCCCATCGCGGCAAGCGCCGCAAGACAGGCGACGACACCGATACCGACGGTGATATCTTTTGCCTGAATCTGTTGACCACTCATAACACTGCCGGCGCCTGCCGGCACTTGAGTCGCCCGAAGTCGCTCCAATGACGTCATCGTCGCCGTCCTGGCCACGCAAGGGCAACCTACAAACCGGTGGACTGCGCTGAAACGGCGCATGGACAGAGTGGCGGTGATCGGCGCATCGATGACGCCGTTTGGGCAACGCGAGGAGTGGATCCTCGACCTGTTGGCCGAGGCGGGACAGGCGGCGATGGTGGACGCGGGGATCGAAGGGGCAGATGTCCAGCATCTGTACGTCTCGAACATGGCGAGCGGGGAGTTTGAGGGTCAGACCGGGATCATGAACGCGGTCGCGCAGGACCTGAACTGCCTGCCGGCGTACGCGGCCCGAATTGACCAGACCTCGTCGTCGGGCGGAGCGGGCGTCTACCAGGCGTGGCAGTCGGTCGCCAGCGGTGCGAGCGATCTGACCCTCCTCGTCGGTGGGGAGAAGATGACCCACCGGACGACCGCGGAGTCGACGGACGTAATCGCGTCGCTCACCCACCCTATTGAGTACGCCCACGGCGTTACGCTCCCCTCCTTTGCCGGGCTGACCGCGCGGAAGTATCTTGAACAGTACGACGCACCGCGTGAAAGCCTCGCGGAGGTTGCGGTCAAAAATCATAAAAACGGTGTCGATAATCCGAATGCCCAGTTCCGCAAAGAGGTTGAGGTTGAGACGGTGATGGAGTCACCGATCATCGCCGACCCTCTACGACTCTACGACTTCTGCCCGGTGACGGACGGGTCGGCTGCGCTCGTCTTCTGCCCCGAGTCACTCGCCCGGGAGTACACCGACGACTACGTGGTCGTTTCCGGTGTCGCGGGCGCGACGGACACCCACGTGGTTCACGATCGGTTGGACCCGACGACGATGGGCGGCGTTGTCGAGTCAGGAGAGGCAGCTTTCGGGATGGCCGGGCTCGACCCCGACGACGTCGACATAGCTGAACTCCACGATATGTTTACCATCCTCGAGTTCCTCCAGTTCGAGGATCTTGGCTTCGCGGCGAAAGGTGAGGGCTGGCAGGCCGTAACTGAAGGCCGGACTGAGAAGGACGGCGAGATACCGATCAACACCTCAGGCGGACTAAAGTCGAAGGGCCACCCCCTGGGCGCGAGTGGAGTCGCACAGGTCCACGAGGTGTATGAACAGCTACTCGGCGAAGCGGGTCCGCGGCAGCTGGCCGACGACCCGGAGGTCGGACTAGCCTGTAACGTCGGCGGGTTTGGCAACTGCGTGATCACGACGATTCTGGAGAGAGCATGAAAGCGACGCGTTACTCGGACGGCACAGTGACGTATCCACCCCGCCCGGTCGGCCCAGAGGGCGGCGAACCGGTCGCGGAGGTCGACCTGACTGAGTACCGCGCGGAGGTCGTCACTTGGACGGTAGCGACGGCGACTCCGCCAGGTGTCCGTCAGCCTAACCCGCTCGCGATAGTCGAATTCGACGTGGACGGCGAACCGGTGCGGGCGATCGGCGGGCTGGTGACCGACGAGGACGGTGAGGTAAACGTGGATATTGGCGATGATGTCCGGCCAGTCCACGTTGAGGAACTTCGCGACCCCGAGGCCGGGATCAAGGAACCGACGAGCCAGGACTGGGACGGCTATCGATTCGAACCGGTCTGAGGGCACGCCGGCTGGCGTTGTCCGGCAGGCTGGTACGAGATCGGGAATCCGAGCGGCGGTCGTCGCTGGCGTCGCATATGTCGCTTTAACTGAACGATCGGTTCCCCCAATAAGCCGACGCAGTGCCCAACTGCTGTACGCACTACAGAACGTGACTCTGAGTTTGTCGACATCTGCCGGACTCCCCGAGGCAAAACCAACTTTGGGAGTCCGGACAGAATAATTATTTCGCGTCTTGGTCGTCTAAATCCTCTCTGATCGAGCGTAGCTCCGACTCGACATCGACGGTCGCCTCGTCAACGTCGATTGCGACACCCTGTTTGGCTTGTGTCTCATCTGCCTCCTCGCGGCCGCTTCTCTCCTCCGCCAGCCGCTGCTCCACCGCCGACGTCAGCTCTCGGGCCTCCGTCACGACGTCACTGGTCTCCCGGTCGGCGGACAGGTCGACCTCGCGGAGCGCCCGACGAAGCTCCGAAAACGTGCGCTCAACGCCGCTGAGGGCTGCGTCGCTCGCGCCCCCCACCTGACGCTCCTCGCGGCCGTTCGGCGACACGAGGCCGAGGAGTCCGCGGAGCAGTTCGAGCGCTGCCACTGCCGCCTCGAGTACCGCGATCGTCGTCGGAATGGTGTACTCCTCTGTGAACCGCACGAGTTCGCCGACAGTTGGGGGACGTGGCCGGCCCTCGCGCTGTTGCCCATCCTCATCAAGCTCGGAGCGGAGTGTCGTGAGCGTCTCGTCGAGATCTTCCACCAACGCCCGCAGATCGCGGTCGTCACGGTTCGTCATACCTGTTCTCCGCGCGGCGGCGACGAAAGCGCTTCGGCGCCTGCGTTTAGGCTGACCAAAACTCATATACCCGGTCCTGTCTCACGGACGGATATGGATGTAGACATTGACGACAATGGCGTCAACGGGGGTCCGTCGGTGTCGGCCCACCGCACGTCACCGGACAGGACGGTACTCACGGAAGAAGGGAACTCCGACGGCTGGATAGCGAGCGACATCGTGACATCCTCCGCGCCGTAAACGGCGCGGCTTCCCTCTACAGAGGGAACCCGGCCTGTTGCCGGTCGGGTTTAAGGACTGGCTCTCCCGAGGTCAGCGGGGCGGGTTTCGGCCCTCGCTCGGGAGCGTCCT
>CAKZPG010000009.1 GCA_937138675.1 uncultured archaeon
AGGTACGAGTGGCCTGAATCGCCATACATAGTTTATGTAGACAATCCCACTTAATGTTGTGGATGTGCGTGGAATATCCAACCTGCTGTCCGTGATGGATTGGGTCAGCGTTGTCGGATTCACTCCCGGCGTAACCGCCGGGATTCTCTCCTCGACGAAAGATAGTTGGATTCAGAAGTCCGATCTTCGGCTCGGGCGCGCGCTCACCTCAGTGGCTCACTTCAAATATGATGTGCGCCAATCAAAGTTAACACCGCACGAGTGCTGGCCATATCCGAAGTCCTTCGGGAGTCCCGACTGCCAGCACGACACCGTCCCCCCCACGCGCGGCAGCGACGTTGGAGGATAGCGGCGCGCCGGCGTCAACGCGCCAGACTTCTGCGACGCCGTCACCGGTGCGGCGCAGGCCAGCGAGGACACCCGTCTTCGGCGCGGGCACTAGCAGTTCCGGCCGCCCGTCACCGTCAAAGTCGGCCGCCACCGCCCGGTCCAAGTCGCGACTCCCGAACTCGTGGGTGGGGTAGGAGCCGAGCGACGCAGTCCGCTCCAGACGGTCGCCACTGAGACGGTGAAACTCTGCCACCCCCGAGCGATGCGGCGTCCGAACCGACACAATCTCTCGCTCGCCGTCAGGCCCGAACGGCGCCACGGCGATCTGGTGGCGCCACCCGAACGGGTCACCAACGGGATCGCTCCGCGCGACGACGGCCCCGCCCTCGGTACCGTCGTCGCGAAGCAGGGCAAGTGATGCGCCCCGCTGGTCGTCGCTCGCGGTCACCAATACGGAGAGTTCTCCACCGAGGTTGGTGAGCATCGGTGACAGTCCCTCAACTACGCCGTACGGCGGATCGAGGGTCCACGACTTGCGTGTGTCGGGATCAACGACCGTGACGGCCGCGCCTTCCACCTGGTCACCGAGGGCGCCGTGACCGTAGTTAATTGGCGGCCCGACGAAGTACGCGAGCGCTCCGTCGGTAACGATCCGTGCGTCGGCCGGGGCTGAGACAGAGAGCTTTCCACCGGGTGAGGTCAGGTCACCGTCACCGTTGACGACGATCGACCCCCCAGGGATGGGCGTGGGGTGAGAGTAGACCGATCCCGTGCGGGCGAGTCGCGAGTTGCCATCGGTTATAACGAGGAGCGGTGGGCCCTCGCCGTAGGAGGCGAACGGCTCAACCGGGGAGACAGTACAACCATTGAGGCGGTGGGCGCGAACCTGTCCGTCGACGAGAACGGAGGCCACCACGATGGTGCCGTCGGATCGGTCAAGCGCTGCGACGACCCACTGCGCCTCTGTCGGGAGCGAGACGTCGATGGGATCAACGTCCAGGATCCGACCGGACCCCTCAACGTAGCGGTTCCCAGTCGCCCGAATAAAGGTGAATCCGTAGCTCTCGTCGCCCGGGATATCCGCTAGCCCCGGATCGTCGTCCGTCGGAACCGCCGTCGGGGTACGCTCGGCTTTGTCGCCGGCACAACCGGCGATTCCCACAGCGAATGCGCCCGTGGCTGCCGTCGACAGGTAGCGTCGTCGTCGCACCGAGAAGGCAAGGAAGGGGGGTGGCTTAAGCGCGGCTCTTAATATTGAGGGGGGGCCACCAAACGCATGCGCGTCGCTGATCTTCCGCTTCCGGCGGCGGTCCGCGACCACCTCGCCAACCGTGGCATCGACGAACTCTATCCGCCGCAGGCCGCCGCCGTTGAGGCCGGTGTCTGCGACGGCGAACGGCTCGTCGTTGCTGTTCCTACGGCCAGTGGGAAGACCCTCATCGCCCAACTCGCCCTTCTCACGGCTGACGGACCCGGGCTCTACATTGTTCCGCTGCGTGCGCTCGCCCGCGAAAAGTACGAGGAGTTCGCCGCACTACCAGGTGTGAGCGTCGGCATCTCGACCGGGGATCTGGCCGATCCAGAGGAGGAATTGGCCGGCAACGACGTCGTGGTGGCAACGAGCGAGAAGGTGGACTCGGCCATCCGCAACGGCGCCGGATGGGTAGAGAGCCCGGCCTGTGTCGTCGTAGACGAGGTCCACCTGCTCGGCTCGGAGAACCGCGGGCCCACGCTCGAAGTGACGCTCGCGACGCTCCGTCGGCGGACGCCCGACGTACAGATCGTCGGTCTCTCGGCCACGGTGGCGAACCCGGGCGCGATTGCCGACTGGCTGGACGCAGACCTCGTCGCCGACGACTGGCGGCCCGTCGACCTGCAGATTGGGATCCACGCTGACGGGCAAGTGCGGTTCGAAGACGGTACGACTCGGCCGGTGCCGGTGCCCGACGCGGAGCCAGACGCCGACGCCGCGACGGAGGCTACGGCAGCGCTCGTCTCGGACGCGGCAGACGAAGGCGGGGGTGCGCTCGCGTTCGTTCGGTCCCGTCGCGAGGCAGAGGCGCTGGCCGAGCGCCTGTGCGACGCAGGCCTCGGGACCGCAGCAGATGTGGCCGTCGATGCTCTTGAGGCGGGCGCGACGTCCACCGGTGAGCGACTCGCCGCGTGTCTGCGCGATGGAGTCGCCTTCCACCACGCGGGGCTGCGCTCTACCCATCGCCGGATGGTGGAGGCGGCCTTCCGCGCCCGACAGGTCGTCGCCGTCTGCGCGACGCCCACGCTCGCCGCGGGCGTGAACGTCCCCGCGCGGAGGGTAGTCATCAGAGATCAAAAGCGGTTCGACGGCGACCAGATGGGCTGGCTTCCGGTACTCGAGGTTCATCAGATGTGCGGCCGAGCGGGGCGACCAGGGCTCGACCCGTACGGTGAGGCCGTCCTCGTCGCGGGCGACGAAACTGCAGCCGACCTGCGCGAGCGATACGTCGGGGCCGACCCAGAGGCTGTGGAGTCGAAACTCGCAGAGCGGGCGGCGCTCCGGACCCATGTCCTCTCGACACTCGCGGCGGGATTCGCGGCATCCCGGTCTGACCTACTAGACCTCTTCGACGCCACCTTCTACGCCTACGGCTCGCCGGTAAGAGATCTTGTAACGACGCTCGACGACGCACTGGGTGATCTCGACGAGATGGGGATGGTCGACCGGAGCGACGGCCTCGCGGCCACTCCGGTCGGCGCACAGGTATCCCGGCAGTACCTCAGTCCTGAGGGCGGCGCCAAGGTGGTCGACGGCCTCCGGACCATGGCGGGGATACAACCGACGACGCTGACAGCGCTCGAACTCGTCTGTCACACGCCGGACGTACGGACCGGCTGGCTCGCCGGCGACGAACGGGCCGCAGTTTATCGGTTCGCCCGCGAACACGCCAGCGAGTTCGTGCGCGAAATGGGCGCGGTCGACGCGTTCGAAGACTGGCTCACGGCCGTCCGGACCGCACGGATGCTCACCACCCTCGTCGACGGTGCCGACGAGGACGAGGTCGTCGACAGATTCGGAATCGGGCCAGGCGATCTCGAGTCGCGTATAGAGCGCGCGCGCTGGCTTCTCGGGGCGGCGGAGTCGCTCGCAGCACACCTCGAACTCGACCTGCCCGTACTCTCGGCCACGCGAGAGGCCCTATGACATCCTCTTCGATGTAAACGGCGAGGGTTCCTCACGCTGGGGTATCGTTTACCGACCCACGAAGGCAACTTGCGGGTTCGTATGCTCCTCGTTGGGACGGTGAGAGCGTGGCAACTCCGACCAGGTGTGGTCGGAGGGCGGCCACAACTGGACGAGGCAGTGGGTCGACGTTGTGGTATTGCGCGCCGTTCTTGGCGTGGTCGTGGTTGAACATCGACAACTCAACGAACCGCACGATATCCGATCTGCTAGCCCCGGCAACCCGTGTCCCGACTCCGGAGTAGCGGCAAGCCTCACCCGGACATATCGGGAGTGTCTGCCGTCAGCGCGTGTGCGCGTTGTTCGTCGCGTATCTGCGCGTGGGTGTGGTGGTAGAACTCGATGACCGGGGTACTGCCGCGGGTCGCGGGGTCGAAACAGACCCGCCGGTAGCGCTCGTTGTCGCACATGTTCACAATCAAACCCGCCTCGTGAACCGAGACTGAGTCGTATGTGGCGCTGCAGACGGGACAGCGCTCGGGTGGGTCGCTCGGGACCTCCATCAAGCAGTGAATGACCGCGACGTATCTAAACGCTGTGACGGTGGGGACGTTCCGTGCTATGGGTATGGAAGCGGTACACGGAGCCAACACGACGTGCCGGTCGTCCCCATCGACGGGTCTCATACTATCCAATATATGCCTTGTGCCGGACTGGAGGCGAAACCTAAGTGCCCGCCGATCCGAAAGTGGCTGTGCGAGAGTTGCTGACGATGTCGTGGCGGGACGCGCTGTTCGCCCACTGGCGGGTGGACCCGGAGGCGGTCGAGGAAGCCCTGCCGACGGGCCTTGTCCCAGCAACACGCGACGGGGTCGCGTGGGTGGGTGTCGTCACCTTCGAGATGGCTGATATCCGCCCACACGGGTCGCCTGTCGGGCTCGAGTTTGGCGAGGTGAACCTCCGGACATACGTAGAGGGGCCCGACGGCGGCCGGGGCGTGTTCTTCCTGAGTCTTGACGCTGACGACGAAGTGGGGGTGAGTGTCGCCCGTATCGCCTACGACCTGCCGTACTACCGCGCACGAATCGACCTCTCGCGGGAGGACGATGCAGTGACACTACGAAGCGGCCGCGTCCACGGAAGGTCGCCGCCCGCGGCGCTTGACGTAACCTACGGCCCGACGGGCGGAGAAGCGACGCCCGCCGACCCGGGGTCGCTCGCCGCCTTCCTGACGGAACACTATCGGTTCTATCTCCCCGGAAACCGCGTCGGGACAGTCGCTCACGACCCTTGGCGACTAACCGAGGCGACGGTCGACCTCCGGCGCGAGTCGCTGTTTGCCGCGGCGGGGCTGGAACGACCGGACACGGACCCGGTCTGTCACTACTCGCCGGGGTCCGAGGTGACCGCGGGTGCCGTTGAACGCGTGGACGCACCGGATCCAGAGGTGGGCACGTGACCGCGCCACTTGACCACGACGACGCGACCGCTGGAGGCACAGGGTGACGCCCGAGGACCTTCGCGCCGATATCCCCGCCGCTGAGGAAGGTGTCTACCTGAACACCGGCGCCTCAGGGCCGGCGCCGCGCCGGGTTGTCGAGGCGACGACGGCCGCCGTTGAGGAACACGAGTACGTCGCGCCGAGTCGGGAGGGGGCATACCCATACGCGTTCGACGCGTTCGGAAAGGCGCGGGCCGCATTCGCGACCTTCCTCGGGGTCTCGGTGGACGAGATCGCGCTGACTCAGAGTACCGCCGACGGCCTCGCGCGGGTGGCGACGGCGCTCGACTGGTCACCTGGAGATGTCGTTGTCCATACTGATCTTGAACATCCGGCGGGCCGACTTCCGTGGTGGTTTCTAGAGCGCCGTGGCGTTGAGCGCCGTGTAGTCGAAACAAGCGCCGGCCGCCTCAACCTCGACACTCTCGCCGACGCCGTCACAGACGCGCGCCTTCTCTGCCTGAACTCGATCACGTGGAGCCATGGAACGCAGTTGCCCGTCAGCGAGGTGGTCGATGTCGCTCACGAGGCGGGCTGTCGTGTACTCGTTGACGCAGTTCAGTCGCCAGGCCAGGTACCAGTCGACCTCGACGCGTGGGGAGCGGACTTCGCCGTCGGCGCGAGCCACAAGTGGCTCCTCGGCCCATGGGGCGCGGGCTGGCTCTATCTGAATGCGGACCTGACGAGGGCTGTCGACCCGCCGACAGCGAGTTACCGGAGCGTCGCCGACCCCTCAGCGGTCGATCCGCGCCTCAAAGAGACGGCGGCGCGGTTCGAGGTCGGCACCACTTCGCCGTCGTCGTACCTCGGCGCGGTCGAGGCGATGGCGACGATAGAGGCGCTCGGGCCTGCGACGGTCGAGGACCGGATCGAGCGCCTGACTGACCGGCTGAAGACAGGGCTCGGTGACCTGCTGCGCTCCCCGCGAGGCTACGAGTCGGGGCTGGTGACGTTCGATACACCTCCGGGCGAGACGCCTGAAGCGTTCGTCGAGCGTGCGCGCGAGGCCGACGTTATCGTTCGATCGCTTCCCGATCCCGCGGCGTGCCGGGCGTCAGTTCACGTATTTAATAACGCCGACGACGTCGACGCGTTGCTCAACGTTATAGAGTCGTAGCCCGCAGGTATATCCGCCACGACCCCCAAGTTTAGGGCGTGTCTCTGGGCACTTCCGTCGACCCCGACCTCCAGCGGCTCGATCCCCGAGTGCGGACCGTCTGGGTCCTCAAATCCGCTCTCGCTGCCGCCCTCCTCGGCGGCGGGATGTTCGCCGTGAACAGGGTCGTCGACGTCCTCCCGTGGTACACACCACTTGTCCTGGGCGGCCTCATCATCGTTGTCGGCGTGACCTTCGCCGTCCTGCGATACCGGGCGTGGGGCTACGAAGTGCGCAACGACGGCATCTACCTCGAGCGCGGCGTGCTCACACAGGTCCGGACGGTCGTGCCGTTCGTCCGTATCCAGCACGTCGATTCCTCGCGGAGCCCAGTCGAACGGCTCGCCGGACTAGCGACGACGGTCGTCTACACCGCCGGGTCGCGGGGTGCCGACGTGACCGTTCCCGGCCTCACGCCCGTCCGTGCCGACGACCTCCGGGAACGGCTGAAGCAGCTCGCGATCCGTTCGGAGGGCGAGGACGCGGTATGAACGACGACTCCGGTGGGGTATCAGACCCGGATGAGGCGACTGCGACCCGAGAGGGCTCGACGGAGCCGAACATAGAGGGTGATCCGGGCCCTCCAGACGCCAAGGGTGACGTTACTGACCCGGGTGCGGTCAGGAGCGACGACGCACCGGTCGACGGGGGAGCGGCCATGCCTGTCGATGAGGAGTCACGTGCGCTCACGCCGCTCTCGATCCCCTACCGCTCGGTCCGGCGGGGTGCAAGCATCGCGTTCACGCTCCTTTTTTTAGTTGTCTCCGGATCATCGGTGATAGGCGGCGCGGTTGGCCAGCTGGTCGGTCTCGCGCTCATTGGCCTAACGATCGTCGCTCTTATTGCTTACGAGGTGTCGTATTGGCGGCGCTATGAGTACGCCCTGACTGCGGACACGTTCGACATCCGCTCGGGAGTGTTCCGACGGCGAAACCGGGAGATTCCGGTCGACCGTATCCAGAACGTCGACATCAGCCGGAACCTCGTCCAGCGTCTGCTCGGCATCGCGGCGGTAGACCTCGAGACCGCTGGCGGCGGCGCAACCGAAGCCGCGGTGCGGTATGTCACCTTCGAGGAGGCGAAGCGTCTCCAGCGGTCGCTCGCGGCGCGAAAGCGCAGTGTGGGCGAGGGGGCGACTACGGACAGTGAAACAACAGCGGCGCCAGCTGCGGATATCCTGTTCGATCTGACACCACGCGAACTCGCGCTCGTCGGGATATTCTCGTTCGACGTGCGAGCGCCAGGGCTCCTCTTGTTCGTCGGCTACGGGGTGGTGTCGGCTGGTCGAGCCGGGCTCCCAATTTCTCTGCCCGGCGGGGAGGCCACCCTCGTCCTGGCCGCCGTCGCCCTCGTCTTGCTTGTGGCCTTTCTCTCGTGGGCGGTGGGCGCCGTCGCGGCAGTGTTGAATTACTACGATTTCCGGCTCACCCGCGTCGACGAAGAACTCCAGTACGAGCGCGGCCTGCTCCGGCGTTACGATGGCTCCATCCCACTCGACAAGGTCCAGACACTGACCGTCGTTGATGACCCTCTGAAACGACGGTTCGGCTACGCCTCTCTCCTCGTCGAGACGGCAGGCTACGGAGCCGGCTCCTCAGATGACCGCGGCTCACAGGCCGCGGTTCCCATCGCCAGCCGCGAACGGGTGTTGGCGCTGGTCGACGATTTAGAGGACGTCGCGATCGGCGACCTGGAGCGGCCGCCCAAGCGCGTCCGGCGCCGCTACGCCGCGCGCTACCTCATCGCCATCGCGGTCCTCACAGGCCTCGGTGTCGCTGCAGAGCGACTCCTCGTCGGCGACCCGGTGTGGGTGGGACCGCTCGTTCTCGTTCCGCTTGTGCCGGTCGCTGCCCATCTCAAGTGGCGCCACCGGGGGTACGCGCTCGCTGACGACCACGTGATAACACGGAACGGCGTTCTGCGCCGCCAGACGAAGCTGGTGCCGTACTACCGTGTCCAGACCGTCATCGACAGTCGGACGCCGTTCCAGCGGCGGTGGTCGCTCGGCACCGTCACTGCAGACACGGCTGGGTCGCTCTCGCTCACTGGCGCCGACGCTGCCGCGGCCGACGTCGACGACGAGACGGCAGCGCGCCTGCGTGAGATACTCGTCGACCGGCTCTACGAGTCACTGGACCGGCGACACCGCGACCGACGGATCGCGCCGCCGGGCGCAGACGGTTGGTCCGGCGGCGATGAGGGCGATGAGGGGGGGCGCCGCACTGTACGGGCCAGCGATGACCGACGCGGGACGGACGCAGCGGCAGAAGACTGAACGAAACTACCCCACGTGGGCGGCCTCGGCGGCTGCAACGAACTCGCGGGCGTAGGCCTCCACCGCCTCGAAGTCGCCGCGCTCGACTGCCTCACCGTCTATGAGCGCGCTCCCTGCCCCGACGGCCGCAGCGCCCGCAGCAAGGAACTCGGCGACGTTCCCGGTATCTATCCCGCCGGTCGGGACGAGCGGAATCTGTGGGAGCGGCCCCCGGAGCGCCGCGAGGTGGTCCGGCCCGACAGTCGCGGCTGGAAACAGCTTTACGCCATCTGCGCCGGCCTCGGCTGCCCGCACCGCCTCCGTGGGGGTCATCACACCAGGGAGGACAGCGACGCCGTAGCGGTTACACGTCTCGACGGTCGCAACGTCTAGATGCGGCGCGACGACGAACTCCGCGCCGACCTCCGCGGCACGGCTCGCCGTCGACGGGTCGGTCACCGTCCCCGCACCGACGAGCGTCTCGTCTCCGTCCAAGTCGGCGTGGACCCGGCGAAGGGCGTTGACGGCCCCCGGCGTATCCGCAGTTATCTCCACCGCGCCGACGCCTGCACGAGCGAGCGCACGCGCCGTCTCGACCGCGCTTTCGACCGGGACGCCACGCATTACGGCGATTATCCCGTTCTCCGCGATCCGACCGAGCGTGTTCTCGGACACAATCATCACTCGCCGGGCGGCGGATTAAATTGGTGGGGCGGACAGGACGGCGCACAACTCCAACTGGTCGATCTCTTGCCCACGGTTGTTCGAGGATGATCTCCTGGTGCGGGGCCCCTGTATCGTGACAGGCCGCCACGTTGTCTCCGTCGATACGACAGACCCGTGCGGTGGTGTGGTGCGGACAGTTCAGCTCGTCCTCGACAGGGCGCCGCGGCCGGAGGGCGACCGGTACGGCGGCGAGATGCCCTTTGCCGAGGGGTGATCACTCGGTCCGTGGGACCGCGAGGGCGCCCGCGACGAGGGCGACGACTGCGACACCCGTGAGGACGCTAAGATTCACCAGCGCAACGTTGGGGGCGGGCGCTCCGGCCGTAAGCGCGCGGACGCCGCGCGCGAAGTAGGTGAGGGGTGAGAGCGCGACAAGCGGCCGGAACCACGCGGGAAGCAGGTCGGGAGAGACGAATGTCTCAGAGAGAAAGAGGAGGGGGAGCGCAAGCGCGTTCGAGGCCGCGATCACCCCGTCCTGCGAATCTGCAACGCGACCGATAACCGCGCCGACGCCACAGAATAAGACCGTCGCGAGGACTACGAGAGGGGCGACGAGCGCGAGCGTAGGCGAGACGGTAACTGTCGCGCCCGTCAGGAGAAGGGTAAGAACGAGGAGAAGGAGGGCGGCGAGGCCGATAACGACGGCGTTGACCGTCGCGTGTGCGAGTAGCCACTCCCACCGTCGGATCGGGGTTGTAGCAAGCTTCTCGAACCGCGCGCCGTCTCTGTGGCGCGCGACGGTTGAGCCGACCCGCGACAACGGCGTGAATAGGACAACAACAGCGAGATATCCAGGCACGTAGTACGCCGGATCGCGCGCGAACAGGCCCTCACCGCCGCCCTGCGTCCGGACGAGAACGCCAAAGATGAGGACGATGAGCAGCGGAAACAGGAAGGTGAAAAACACGGCGGTGCGTCGGCGTAGGAACGACCGTCGCTCGGCGGTGAACTCTGCGCGCAGGCGGCGGAGGCGGCTCACCGGTGACTCTCCGGCTCTGTGTCGCGGTCGGCGATGCTCCGCTCCGCTTCGAACGCCTCACCGGTCAGTCGGAAGTACGCCTCCTCAAGACCTGGTCGCGCCCACGTTACCGCGTCGAGAGGGAGGTCCGCGTCGACGACGGCGTCGACCACCCGAGGAAGGTCAGCGGCGGCGACGTCCGCGACGACCAGCCCCTCGCCGTCGGGTCGGGGCTCGACTGCGTGGCTGTCAATGGCGACGGTGTCGAGTACCACCTCGCGAGTCGTCTTGATAATAACGCG
Organism: uncultured archaeon; assembly: GCA_937138675.1. Taxonomy (GTDB): domain Archaea; phylum Halobacteriota; class Halobacteria; order Halobacteriales; family Haloferacaceae; genus A07HB70. Next base: position 10,385 of record CAKZPG010000009.1, read on the forward strand.
CGCACGGCCGGCGTACTCTGCGACCAGTCCATCCGGTGGCCCGACTGCAACGAGGTCGCCGTCCCGCAAGAGGCCGACCCGGTCGGCGAGTGTCGCTACCTCGCTCATCGAGTGGGAGGTCAGAAAGACGGTCGTCCCCTCGCTCGCGAGTCGCTCAACGAGGGCGTGAAGCGACCGGCGGCCCGCGGGGTCGACTCCTGCAGTCGGCTCGTCGAGAAAGAGCAGGTCTGGGTCGTTGACCAGCGCTGTCGCGACGCAGGCGCGACGCTGTTGGCCACCCGAGAGATTCTCGTAACGGACATCAGTGTCGGCTTCAAGACCCACTTCATCAAGCACCGCGACCGTCGACCGGACGCGGTCTGCGTCGTAGAGCCCGGCGTAGTAGTCGACGAGTTCCCGCGCAGTCAGGCGAGACGCGGGCGAGAACGATTGTGGGAGGAGACCAAGACGCGCTTCGGTGACCTCCGCGACGGGGTGACCAAACAGGTGAACCGTCCCTTTGGCGTCCGTCGTACCAGTGAGCGCACGGACGAGCGTCGTCTTGCCGGCGCCGTTCGGCCCGATGAGACCGAACACCTCGCCTGTCGCGACCGAGAGCGACACACCGCCGAGCGCCACGATGTCGTCGTAGCGCCGGGCGACGTCGACGGCCTCGATGGCTAAGTCGGTGCGAGCATCGCCGCTGCCCGCCTCATCCGTCTCCGTAACCGCATCCATAGCGGCCCTCGCTTCCCGGTAGTCGTAAGTCGTTCGTTCCCGCGACGTTCTCTACGGTCGCCTGATGTTAAGATCGATCTCACGGAGATTTCGTCAAATTCCACGGCGTTATCTGTGTGAGGAATCCGACCGACGGACCAGCGGCTGCCAGTACAGCAGTCCCACCGTCACGAGAAAGACGAGCGTCGAGATATCGTACGAAAGTCCCGTCGTCGTCGCCGCGAGGGCGCTCCCGGCACCGAAGACGAGCGCCGCCACGCCCGCGAGGATAGGGAGCGAACAGGAGACACAGGAGAACAGCGCCAGTAGACCGGGGACGCCGCTTCGAAGGCCTGCCGCGTCGAGGACGGAGCCTCGGACCAGCGCAGCGAGCGCGAGGTAGCCGGCGACGCGGGCAGGCATCAGGACGAGAGCCACCGCCTCGCCGCCGAAAACAAGCGCGGGGCCCCACCCAGGCGGGAGCGTCCGGACGAACCAGCCGTCTGCGACGGCGCCCGGGACGCCTCCGGGGACGACGACGCCGCCCGCAAGGGCGAGAGCGCCCAGGTAGGCGACAGCGACGCCTGCCGCGGCCCGGTGGGCGCGGACGGTCGCGGAGCGGGCGACAGTCGCCTCGCGGCTGAGGACGGCGAGGCCGACGCCGACCCAGAGTAGGCCGTAGAGGGTGTACCGCGGCGGGTCGATGGCGGCGGGAGTGAAAAGAACGTAGAGAAGTGTCCCGACAAGCAGCGTGTTTGCAATAAGCGCGCCGCGCAAGACAGCGCCACGGTTGGGGCGCAGGAGCGCGGCGACACTCATACGACTGACGAGTCGAGGAGGACGGCGAGGAGGAGGCCACCGAGGAAGGCGTTCGATGCATGAAACGCACGCATCGCTGCGGCCGCCGTGCGCTCGTAGTGGAGGCTGACGACCGCCCAGAGAAAGACACCGCCGAGTGCGGCCGTCGTCAGTGCATAGAGGATGCCGAGCGGCGAGACGAACGCTAGCGCACCCGCGGCGACGAGCGTCGCGCCGAGGTAGTAGAGGACGTGCTTACGTGCAGTCGTCTCCCCCCGGACGACGGGAAGCATCGGGAAGCCGCCGCGAGCGTAGTCCTCCCGGTATGCCATTGCGAGATTGTAAAAGTGCGCAGGCGTCCAACAGAATACCACGAGTGCAAGCAACGCGCCGCCGGCTCCGAGCGACCCGGTGACGGCGGCCCAGCCGATGAGCGCCGGGAGGGCGCCGGCGGCACCACCGAGGACCGTGTTCTGGACGGTGTGAGGCTTGAGGACAAGCGTGTAGACAACAGAGTAAAACACGATCGCGAGGAGGCCAAGCGCCGCCGAGAGAAGGTTGACGGAGGCAAACAGGGCCAGCGAGGCGACGCCGAGCACCGTCCCGAAGGCAACTGCGTTGTACACCGAGACGCGGTCGACCGCGAGCGGCCGGTCCGAGGTGCGATTCATCTTTCGGTCGACATCGCGTTCGAGGACGTGATTGAACGTGCCCGAGGAGCCGATTGCGAGAACCCCCCCGCCGAGCGTCGCGACGACTGTTCCGGCGTTCAGTGGTCCAGGCGCGAGAAACATTGATGCGCCGGCGACAAGACAGAGAAGCCACATCAGCCGTGGTTTGGTCAGTGTCACGTAGGCACGAAGGGTCGCGCGGAGTCCAGCCTTGGGCACCGTGCCGGGATCCGCTTCGGACACCGGGTCGGGCGCCGGGGCCGGGTCGGGGTCTATCGCCGCGCCGTCGTCGGGGTCGCCCGTCTGGCTCTCGAGCGTCCACGCAAGCGCGGCGACGACGGCGACGAGGATTGTGGTGCCCAGCGCGAGGTGGGCCGCTGAGAGCCGAGTGTCGGCCGCGGTAGTGGCGACGACAGCACCGAGGGCGGCCTGAACGGGGTAAGCGAGGACAGCGACGAGAAGCGCGGCCCGGACCCGGCGCGAAGTGGCAGTCGTGAACCCGACAGTCGCGACCACAAGGATCCCGATGCCGACGGCGACGGCAACGAGGCGGTGTGAAAGCGCGAGCGCGCCCGCCCCAGTCGTCGGGAGCGCGAACCCATCACCGCAGGCCGGCCACGCGGCGCAGGCACGGGCTGCGTCCGTGACCGCCATTGTAGCACCCACGGCTATGAGAAGGTAGACACCGACGGCCGTCGCGGCCAGAAGGGCGACGAACCGGTCGGAGAGGCGAAGATGGGACATACGATACTGTTGCCGGTGCCCGCACTTAGGAATCGCGCTTCGGCGGAGCGTCAGCTATTTGCCCGGGTGTTCCCAAGCGGCGCTATATGAACATGTGGACACGGGCGACGACGCTGGCCGCGGCGGCCATCGCTGTCGTGGCGGTTGGGAGCGTGCCGGTCGCGGCACAGAGTTCCACTTCGATAGGGCTGATCGACCAGCTCAATCTGAAGCTCCTGTACATTGCGGTGCCGATCACGCTTCTCGTCGAATTCGTTCTGCTCTACACCGTTGTGAAGTTCAAGAACGCCGACGAGGCGAAGCCGACACAGGAGAACCGTCGACTCGAGATCACGTGGACTATCGCCACCGCGGTCATTCTGCTGTTCGTCGGCGTCGCCTCCTACGGTGTCTTGGCGAACCCAGATATCACTCACCAGCAGAGCAATCCTGTCGCGCCCAACGGTGACGATGTCCATATTAACGCCGAGGCCTACCAGTGGGGCTGGACGATGACCTACCCCGAAGAGGACGTCACCGCGAGTGGCTTCCCACCGAACATCGTTGTGCCGGTCGACCAGACAGTCTACTTCACGATCACCTCCCGCGACGTGATACACGGGTTTGCAGTGCCCAAACTCGGGCTCAAACAGGACGCTATCCCGAACCAGAACAACACCATCCGGACGGTGCCGCTCGAGACTGGAACCTACCAGGGCTACTGTACGGAGTACTGTGGGGTCAGCCACTCACAAATGTACTTCACAGTTGAGGTCGTCTCACAAGAAGAGTATCAAAACTACCTCAAAGAGCAGCGAAGCGGCGAGAGTAGCTCCTCGGACGGCACATCGAACGCATCAAGCGTCAGCGCGGTACCGGCCCCCGTTTAGCTGCGGTGTAGGCGCTAAGCCCCCACCCTCAGCGAGGTCGTCAGACCGAGCAGGGTGGGGTAGTTCACTCCTCGCCGCGCGCCTCAAGTATCGCCTCGACGATCCGACCTGTCGACAGCAATTCTCCCGAGTACCGCTCTGAGAGCGCCGAGGCCCGTTTGACCTCACAATCTATTGCACGGCTCGCGAGCGCCTCGCGCACCGCGTCGGCGTCGTGGTGCTGGTCGTGGCCAAGAAGAATAACAGTCGGGTCTATCTCTTCAATGGGGACCAGAAAGTCACGTGGGTGGCCGAGGCGGGCGTAGTCGACCGGGTCGAAGGAGGCCACCACGTCGCGACGCTGGCGGTCAGGCAGGACTGGCGGGTCCTTGTGCGAGACGTTGCGTCGGCGGGCGACGATGACGTGGAGTTCGTCGCCGTGGCTCGCGGCTTCGCGAAGGTAGTGGACATGCCCGGGGTGAACGATGTCGAAGGTGCCTTGCGCGACGACGCGGCGTGTCATAGCTCGGCGTCGATATCTTCCTGTGTGAAGTCGAAGAACTCCTCTGGGTCGGGGAGTGAGATGTCGACGACGGGGAGGTCGCGGACCTCACCATCGCGGTCGAACGCGCGCCAGTCGTCCCGGCCGTATGGCGCGCCGACAATGATATGGACCGACCCACTGCCAAAGGTGCCAAGATCGGCGTCGCTCGGGCGGAGGACGCCATTTGGGTGCGAGTGAACAGACCCGACGGTCCGATTGTCGTTCGGAATAAGGTTTTCGCGGACGGTCGCGCTCACGGAGTTTGAGGTAGTCCCCGGGATGACGAGAACGTCGACGGCGACGAGATCAGATCCCCGGGCATCTCCAAGGTCAAGTTTCGCGTCCGGGTCGAGACGGTCAAGACGCTCTGCGCGGAGAAAGCCCATATACTCGTTCGGATGGGTTTCCGCGGAGGCCTCAAGAACGAACGAGAGCGCGTCGTCCGCGATCCCGATCACCCTACGCGACCGGAACAGTCCCATAAACACGCCCGGGACGAGACGACACTAAGGGTTCCGGTCGGTCGACTCTGAAAGGCTTATCCCGACCGGACCACCTGTTGTGTCCATGACCGATAGAGCCGCGGAATCGACCGACAAGGTCGTCTACGACCTTGCCGCCGACTGTACCGTCGACGATCTCAACGTCGACGGTCTGTACCACGCGACCGTCGACGGGGTCGTCGAGTACGGCGTGTTTGTCCAACTCGCCGACGACCTCTCCGGCCTCGTTCACGACTCGAAGCTGCCATCGGGCGCCGACAACTCGCACGGTGACGAGGTTGTCGTCCGACTCCTTGAGATACGGGAGAACGGCGATCTCGCTTTTGCCGCCGTCGAACCGGCGGATCGTCCGACCGAGGTGGTCGTCCACGTCCCGACTATCACAGATGTCGCGGAGTTGGAGGCGGGCGAGGAGGCTACCGTCGAGGGAGAGGTAGTTCAGATCAAACAGACAAGCGGTCCAACCGTCCTGCGTGTGCGGGACGCGACCGGTATCGTCGCCTGCGCGGCGTTTGAGGAGGCTGGCGTCCGCGCGTATCCTGACCTCCGGCTTGACGACGTGGTCAGGGTGACTGGGACGGTGGGCGACCACAACGGTGGCCAACAGATCGAGGTGACGGACGTGACCCATCTCGAGAGTGCGGGCGGGACCGAAGTCCGCGAACGGATCGAAGCCGCAGTCACAGAGCGCGCCGAGCCCGCCAACGTCGACCCACTCATCGAGTGGCCGACGTTCGAACCGGTACACGAGGACCTGCGCGAGGTTGCACGGCTCCTACGCCGGACCGTTCTGGAGGGTCGACCGATTCGCGTCCGACATCATGCCGACGGTGACGGCATGTGTGCGGCCCTACCGATCCAGCTCGCGCTCGAGAACTTCGTCCGCGAAGTGAACGCCGACGACGATGCGGCCCGCCACCTATTCAAGCGATTGCCGTCGAAGGCGCCGTTCTATGAGATGGAAGACGTTACGCGCGACCTGAACTTCGCGCTCGAGGGCCGCGAGCGCCACGGGCAGAAGCTCCCCTTCCTCCTGATGCTCGACAACGGTTCAACAGAGGAAGATGTCCCTGCCTACCGTAATCTCGCGCACTACGACGTGCCGATAGCCGTCGTCGACCACCACCATCCCGACCCCGACGCAGTCCGACCGCTCCTTGACGCCCACGTCAACCCCTACCTCCACGGCGGAGACTACCGAGTAACGACGGGGATGATGTGCGTCGAACTCGCGCGAATGGTCGACCCATCAATAACCGACGCACTCCGGCACGTCCCCGCGGTCGCAGGGCTCTCAGACCGCTCGGCGGCGAACGCGATGGACGACTACCTCGCACTTGCGGCCGAGGCGGGCTACGAACACGAGGACCTGGAGGCCGTTGGCGAGGCCCTCGACTACGCCGCCCACTGGCTCCGCTACAGCGAGGGTCACCCGCTCGTCACCGACGTGTTGAATATCGACTGTGACGACCGGGACCGCCACGAGGAGCTCGTTGGGTTCCTCGCCGACCGGGCCGAGCGAGACGCCACCCGGCAGGTTGAAGCGGTCAAGCCCCACGTTGACCACGAGCGACTGGCGAGCGGCGCGCACCTCTACCGGGTCGATCTCGATGAGTACGCTTACCGGTTCACCTACCCCGCGCCCGGCAAGACGACTGGGAAGCTCCACGACCGGAAGGTCGAGGAACACGGTGAACCGGTCGTGACGGTCGGCTACGGCCCCGACTTTGCTGTCCTCCGAAGCGACGGTGTGCGCCTCGACATCCCGCAGATGGTCGAGGAACTGGTTGAGGAACTGCCCGAAGCCGGGGTGTCGGGCGGCGGCCACCTCGTCGTCGGCTCTATCAAGTTTGTGCCTGGCCGGCGCGAGGAGACACTCGACACCCTCTTCGAGAAGATGGGTGCCGCGGCAATCGACGAGGATCTGGGCGCGACCGCAGGTGACTAAGCCGTCACCAGCGGCACCACCTTCCGCCCGGGACCAGACGAGCGCATTCGGTTCTCGCCACGGGCTACTGCGCCTCGGACGCGTCGGGGCCGTCGTTTCGCCGTGACAGTTGTCGCCAGAACCACACGGTATACAAGTCCTACAACTGGCATGGCCGCCGCGACCAGCACGCCCGACACCTCGGGCCTGCCGCCGCGTCGCCGCCGCAGACGCCCGGCTTTGACATCCTCCCCGCGCTAAAGCGCGAGGCTTTCTCCTCGGCTCTTCGTAACACGCCGCGACTTATTATACTAAGACGTCAGCGTAGTCCCGTAGTTCTCATATGGAGTGTGGTCGTTTCAGCTCAGGCTCTCGACGAACGTCGTGTCGTCGACGATGGTGTGTGTGCCAGCGCCGCCGCAGTTGTAGAGCTCGATGCGACGGCAACCGCGATTGGGGCGACTACGACGAGAGTGAGAGCCGTGAACGCGGCGGTGCAGACTGTCGATCGCACGGCGGTCGTAGCCGTGTTATCTTGTTGGGTCGCGAGGCGCGCGTCCCGGAGGCTTCAAGAGCACTCCGGCGCCCAGGCAGGTATGACGGTCGGAGAGATTCTGCGGCTCGCCGGGTCGGCGCTCGGGGCTCTTGGGGGACTTCTCGTCTTCATTGAGTTCTTCCAGACGCCGAACTACGTGAGCTACAATCGCGAGTGGGACGATTACGAGATCGAAATGTCGCCCCGCGAAGTTGAGCAGTACACGTGGATCGGCCGGGCGGGCGGGCTGCTGGTCGGCGTCGGATTCGCGTTACTGTTCGTCGGAACGCTCGTAGGGTAAGCTCAAGCCTCAAGACGAGCGTCTGCGTCGTCAAGCGCGTCTCGTGCCTGCCCGGCTTCGTAAGCGACGAGATACGACCGGTCGTCGGTGTACTCAGCTGCGCGTTCGAGCGCCCGCTGGGTGCCGACCTGTCGGAGCGCCCACGCGGCGGCAGCGCGCACAGACTCGACTTCGTCGTCGGCGAGCGTCGCAGCGAGCGGCCGTACGGCGCGGGTGTCACCGACCATCCCGAGCGCACGCGCTGCGTGTGAGCGAACCACGTCGTTCTCCATCGATAGCTTGTTCGCCAACGGCTGGGTCGCTCGCTCGTCGCCAATCTCTCCGAGCGCCCGGAACGTCACCTTCTGGAGCGCCGGATCTGAGTCAGTGTCGACATACTCGACGAGCGTCTCAACCGCATCGGGAACAGCCATCTTCCCGACCGCCTTGATGCCGGGCTTGTCACGCTTGCCGGCGCGGGCATGCATCTCGTCGAAGGCCCGATCGTCATTCATTCGGGTGATTGTCTCAAGCGCGTGCCGCTCCATGAAGTCGGAGCCCAATGAATCGAGCGCGAGCAGGACCATCTCGACATTGCCCCGCTGCTCGTACTCCTTCAGCGCGGACCACTCAAGTGGGAAATCCTTGTAATGGCCAAGAACATCGTAGAATCCCTGTGCCGAGAGTTGTTCGCGGGTCTCAAGATCATCCCACTCCTCGGCATCGTCGAGTCCCGTCTCCAGAGTCTCCACCGTCTCAACGAGCGCGGAGACCGCCTCCGCGTCAGCGTCAGGATCGAACCCGGACTCACGGATCTCTTCGCCGGTGGTATCGAGCGTGTCTGCCGGGTCGTCGTCCTTGGGAATCTTCTGTCCGAGCACCTCACTCACGCCCTCACTGAACTCGGCGACGGCCGTCTCGACTTCGTGCTCACCGGCCTCGGTCCAGCGTGTCTCACGGACCGTCTCCGCGGCGAGCGTGACATTATCGGCGACGTCCTCGGCGTAGGGGCCGCGCTCGGCCTCGACACTGTCCCGGAGGTCGGCAAGTCGGTCTTTGACCTCGGCGGCGGGGTCTTCGGCGTCCTCCTCGTCTTTGTCCGGGCGGTCGACGGTCTCTAAATCGCGCTCTGCCGCGTCAAGCGTCTCGTCGACAGCGTCAAGATCGGCCTCCGTTTCGGCGGCGTCTAGCGCCTCCTCTGCCTCGCCGAGGCGCGCGTCGAACGACTCAACGAGCACATCGATCTCCTCGTCTGCATCGGCGTCATCCTCGGCCATACCTCGCCGGTGGAACCCCGCGCAGGAAAACCGTTTCCTTCCCCGTGGAGTTGCGCTACGACAAATTAGGCTTACCAAAATCAAAAATCCAGTTTCGTATTATTAAGATTTAAGCCGCTCGCGCTCGTTTTATCTGATAGACAATGAGTACGCAAAAGTCCGTCCAGCGAGAGTCTGGCAGTGTCGAAGCCAGCACCGCGCTCCGGCTGGAACAAGAGAAAGTCGAACAGATAGTCGATGCCCTGAACACCGATCTTGCGGCAACGTACGTCCTTTACCACCAAGTCAAGAAACACCACTGGAACGTTGAAGGTGCGGAGTTCCGCGATATCCACCTGTTCCTCGGTGAAGCCGCCGAGGAACTCGAGGAGACAGCCGATGAACTTGCGGAGCGCGTTCAAGCGCTCGGCGGCGTCCCGCTCGCGCGTGGCGCAGAGTTCGAAGAGTATGCGCCTATCGAGCCCGAGGATAACGACGTTTACGACATCCGTACGTCGCTCGCCAACGACATGGATGCCTACGGAGATATCATCGAGATGGCCCGCGAACACGTCGAGTTGACTCAAAACCTCGGCGACCACGCCTCGAGCGAGATGCTTCGTGGACAGCTCATCCAACTAGAGGAGGACGCACACCACATCGAACACTATCTTGAGGACGACACGCTGGTGTTCGACTCGGCGATGAAGTAGACGGTTACCGTGCGGGTTCGACTATCTTGATTCAGCGAGAGAATCCCGCTGTTCACGGCGGGCGTGAATCGCGTAA
>CAKZPG010000010.1 GCA_937138675.1 uncultured archaeon
GCACCGCGTCGTGGTTGCCCGGGATCATCACGATCTCCATGTCGCCCGGGACGCCCTTCAGACGCTCCGCGAACGCCTCGTACTGGTCGTAGATGTCGACAACGTCCAGTTCGGCGTCTTGGCCCGGGTAGACACCGACGCCCTCCACCATGTCACCCGCGATCAGCAGGTACTCGACATGCGCAGCCTCGTCGGTGTGGAGCCACTCGGCAAAGCGGTCCCACGCGTCCCCGCGGAACTCCTCGCTCCCGACGTGGACGTCCGATATCAGCGCAGCCGCCACCTTCCGGTCTGCGGTGGAGGGCCGGAAGGTCCGTGGCACCTCGGGAAATTGGAGTGAGTCGGCGAACAACACTCCGGCGTCGTCCGAGAGGCGTCCCTGGACGGCGACACACTCGTCGAGAACGAGGAGGTCGACGAGGTCAGCGAGATCTTTCTCCTTCGTCACGAGCGTGGGGAAGACGCCAGTCGCGTCCTCAAGTTCGACCAGCCAGTGCCCGCCGGCGGTTGAGCGCACGTCGTTCACCAGGCCGATAAGCCCCGTCTCCGACCCGCCGCTCATCTCCGCGACAGCGCTCGCCGGCCGGGCGTTCACCCGCGACCGGAGCTGTTTCGACAGTCGCTCGTACCGGTCGCGAAAGGTCCGGACGAACTGGTCGTACTCACCGGTCCCCGTTGAGCGACCCGTGACATCGCCGCGTACCTCGGCGGGTGTCGGGTCGCGGTCCCGACTCGTAGACCCCTTTATTTCGTCTGGAGATACCTTACTTTCACCGGGATAATCGGGGGCGTCAGGTCCAGTCGAAACAGGGGGGTTCCCGGACGTCGGCTGCGGGTCGTCGGCAGCTGCCTCGGTCAAGGGTGTCGGCGTTTCGTCGGGCCGCTCCCGTGCGTATCCGCCGGTCGCCTCCGTCTCGGGGCGGCTGTGGCGCGCCGCCTTTCCCGTCCCGGAGAGGGCGTCCTTGACGTGCGCGGCAGTGAGAACGAGGGCATCGTCGGGCGTGGCCGCCACGGCTGTCTCGAGGGCGGCGTCCGGGTCGGGCGCGCCCGCGAGAAGGGTGAGCGCCTCACGTTCGGCGTTGTAACCGCGGCGGGCGAGAGCTAGAGCGAGGCGCGCAGGGGTCTCCAACGGCACGCCGAAAGGACAGGAGAGCGGCGCGCAAAAGCGTGCCGGAAGGTTCAACGGCGCGCCGGGCAACGATCTGGTTGATGAGTCGGGACGACGACCGTGACCGCCCGTCGCCCCGGACCGGCGCGACCGCGGCCGACGAGAGCTCGGTCGCCCGGATCTGGCACGCGCAGTCCGGTCCTCTGGCGCTTTTTCGAGAGGCGCTCATCAGCGTCGTCATCGTCGGCACCGTCGGCCTGATACTGTTCGGCGTCAGCGGGGTGTGGCCTCCGATGGTCGCCGTCGAGAGCGCCAGCATGGAGCCACATATGTACCGCGGAGACTTGGTCGTCATCAGCGACCCCGGTCGGTACGTGCCCGACGACGTCGTTCAGGGAGACACCGGTGTTGTCACCGTAGAGGCGGCTACAGAGGTCGGCTATCAAACCTTCGGCGATGCCGGGTCGGTCGTTGTCTACCGCCCCGACGGGAGCGGAGGTACACCTGTGATCCACCGCGTGCATCTCTGGGTCGAGGACGGCGAGAACTGGTACAGCCGTGCGAACTCCGACTATCACCGCTCTGACTCCTGTGACGAGCTACCGAGCTGTCCTGCGCCCCACGCCGGGTTCATCACCAAGGGCGACAACAACGGCGGCTACGACCAGGTGATAGGGATCACCAGCCCCGTCCGTCCCGGCTGGGTCGTCGGAGTCGCTCATGTCCGGGTGCCGTGGCTCGGACACGTCCGTCTGTGGCTCTCTGCGGGCGCGACAGGTGGGCCCGATGCGAGTGTGAACACAGACACGAACACAGACACGAACGTGAGCGTGACTGCAGGCGCCAGCGGCGTGTCGGCAGGACCGGCGTAGCGCTCGCGCTCAGTTGTCGAAGCGGGCCTGAACGAACGGTTCGGCATCCTCGACACTCCCGAGTCGAGAGTCAGAGAGAAGAACGACCTCAGTCTCGTCGGTCGGGACGGAGAGGGAGATTTCCTTGGTGCGCCCGTAACGCCCCTTCGAGACGACGACGGCGTTGACGATGCCGAGCATGTCGAGCTCGCTTATTAGGTCGGTCACCCGGCGCTGTGTCAGGACGTCGGCTTCTATCTCCTCACAGAGTCGTTTGTAGATGTTGAACACTTCGCCGGTGTTGATGTTGTGAACACCGTTTTTTTCGAGGAGGATGATAGCGAACAGGACGATCTTGGACTGTGTCGGGAGGGTGCGGACCACCTCGACCACACGGTCGAGTTCGATCTTGTCCTGAGCCTTCCGGACATGGTTCTCGGCGACGGTGTCAGCCTGTCCGCGTTCTGCGAGTTCGCCCGCTGTCCGGAGGAGGTCGAGCGCACGCCGCGCGTCACCGTGTTCCTGGGCCGCGAACGCCGCACAGAGGGGGATCACGTCGTCTGTGAGGGCTCCGGACTTGAACGACATCTCGGAACGGTGCTGGAGGATGTCGCGGAGCTGGTTGGCGTCGTAGGGCGGGAAGACTATCTCCTCTTCGCCGAGGCTCGATTTTACACGGGGGTCGAGAAAGTCTGTAAACTTTAGATCGTTCGAGATCCCCATGATCGAGATGCGCGAGCGGGTGAATTCAGAGTTCATCCGTGAGAGATTGTAGAGCGTATCGTCTCCGCTCTTTTCGACGAGTTTGTCTATCTCGTCAAGCATGATCACGACCATGCGCTCGTGATGGTCGACGGCCTTGAGGAAGGTTGTGTAGACGCGGTCTGTCGGCCAGCCAGTCATCGGAACCGGGTCCATCTCCGCGAGTTCGGACTCCAAGCGCTCAAGGCGCTCCTTGACCGCCGTCATCGTGTCGAACTCGGTGTCAGCGAGACTTCCCGAGTCGAGGATCGTCTCCAAGTTCGCGACGCGCTCTTCGATATGGGTCCGGTTCTTCTCGATGAACTTGTTTGCGAGTTGGGCGAGGACGCGGTACTGCGTGTCGGTCACCTCGCAGTTGATATACTCAACCTCGCAGGGGACGTCGTACTTCCGACTCGTTGACTCTAGCTCTTCCGAGACGAACTTCGCGCTCGCAGTTTTTCCGGTGCCGGTCTTTCCGTAAATGAGGACGTTCGACGGCGTCTCACCCCGGAGCGCCGAGACGAGGATTGTCGCCATCTGGTTTATTTGATTGTTGCGATGAGGGAGCTCCTGTGGAGTGTACGAGGGGCGGAGAACCTCTTTGTTCTCGAAGATAGGCTCGCCGGAGAGTAAGTCGTCGAACAGGCCCTGAGTGTCGGCTCCGTCCTCCAGCACCTCGTCAAGACCTAAGCCACTCGTAATGTCGGTCGTCCGATCGCGCGGCGTGTCGGCCACGCCGCTGTCCCCAGTTTCGACCTCTCGTGACCCCTCGTGTATTTCATCGTCCATTCGTACAACCCCCTTTGTTTCGTATGGAAATCCCGAACGTACGCCTACATTCGGGCTGCTACTGCCCAGATCGAACGGTCTCGCCGTTTTCTTCCTGACGAGTCCGTCCAGACGACACGAACATGAGCGACGAAGGGGATGTTGAAAAAGGTTCCCTTCATGATTCGCTGACATTCATTTCACCACGGCATAGATGTCTGACGGACAACCTGTTACCAAGGATGCTTGATGCCCCCCACCCCTTTGTTTCAGGTGGAACCCATAGGAGGTGGGGTGGGGGGAGGCAGAAGTATATGACGGCGGGTTTTATTACCCAGGCCGTTAAACAAGGTCCGTAGCACTAGACAAACCGTTTTATTCGTCTTGCTATTGTATCTAGGAAATCACGCGTTGACTGGCGCAGACAGGGTATCACCGTGTTCCACTCGAAACGAAGGGGTGGGGGGCACCTACCGGTCGTCCTTTGTCCGGTCCGTCGGCAGTATCCCGGCTCCCCGTCCCCCCGTCCTGGTTCTGTGACCCGGGACGGTAGCCCGACGTATCGCTCCGGCAGGGTCCGACGTTCCAGTTCCTCGAGGTTTTCTGGACTCGTGTGCCCCCATGTCTCGGGCTGTTCACCCCGTGAGCTCCTGGAAGTCGGACGCATGTCTGACGTAAGTTGAAGTGCTGGCCTGCACCTCCACTTGAATAACGCTCCGTAAGGAGTGTGGAGGACGGATGGGAGTTATAACAGAGATCAGGGACAGCATCTTTCGCGCCACGAACCGCCTGTTCGCGGGCCCAGAGCCGAAGCGAATCGGTATCTATGGGCCGCCGAATGCGGGAAAGACGACGCTCGCGAACCGCATCGCTCGGGACTGGACCGGCGACGCCGTGGGCCCCGAGAGTCACGTCCCACACGAGACACGACGCGCACGACGCAAAGAAAACGTCGAGATAGAACGGGACGGGCGGACCGTCACAATCGACATCGTCGACACCCCGGGGGTGACGACAAAAGTCGACTACGAAGAGTTCCTCGACGAGATGGACGAGGAGGACGCAATTCGTCGTTCGCGTGAGGCAACTGAGGGCGTCGCAGAGGCGATGCACTGGCTCCGTGAAGACGTCGACGGTGTTATCTACGTTCTCGACTCGACGAAGGACCCGATATCGCAGGTCAATACGATGCTGATCGGGATAATCGAGAGCCGGGACCTGCCAGTGCTCATCTTCGCGAACAAAACGGATCTCGAGGAGGCGAACGTCAAGCGGATCGCCGACGCCTACCCCCAGCACGAGGTCGTACCGCTATCGGCGCTTGAGGGACAGAATATGGACACCGTCTACGACAACGTCGCGGAGGAGTTCGGCTAATGCCTGAGATGACCAACCCCGACGCGGGCCGCGACGGTCCGGGCGACGGCGTCCAGATCGATCTTGTGAGCGCTGCACGAATGGACGGGCTAACCAGCATGGAGAAGGTCCGCCTCATCCTCGACGGGGTTCGCGATGGAAAGATCGTTATCCTCGAACAGGGGCTCTCTCCGGACGAGGAGTCGAAGCTCATTGAGGTGACGATGAGCGAGATCAATCCTGACGACTTCACGGGGATCGAGATCGAGACCTACCCCTCCTCGTCGGCGAGGAAGGGCGGCCTTCTCGGCCGGTTGATGGGTGGCAGCGACGACAACAAACTCACTGTGATCGGGCCGGCTAATCAGATCGAGACGTTGCACAAAGACGAGGACCTGATCAGCGCGCTCGTCTCTCGCCGGTAGCCGATGCCTCACGAGTGTACGGCCTGCGGCCGGACGTTCCCGGACGGGTCAAAAGAGATGCTCTCTGGCTGTCCGGACTGCGGCGGCACGAAGTTCCAGTTTCGCCCGCGGACGTCGGGGACCGGCGCGGAGCCGGAGCGTGAGGAGTCCCTATCGGACTTCCCGTCCGCCGACGACGCAGAGGTCACCGGCCGCGAGTGGCCGATACACGGCGACGAACCGACCGACGAGCGCCGGGCCCGCGGCCGGGTCGGCTCTCGGGCGCGCGGCGCGCCGGCGAGCGACTCCGGCGTGTCTGGCGAAGCCGAGGCGCCTGCCGACCCCGGCCGTAACTCCTACTCCGACCTCGACTCTGACTCCGACGACGGCATCGTCGTCGCGGACGAAGAACCGGTCGGTGACGACGGCGAGAGTAGCGCACAGGCCGACGCCCGGTCGGGCTTTGCGGCGCCCGAAGAGGTGGCTCGAGGGGCGGCTGCCGACGACAGCAAACGCGAGACAATGCTCGACGAGACGGGCGCGACGGCCGCCGACGAAGAGTCTGTGACGGCCGACAGCACCGACACACCGGACCTCTCGGCACTCCGCAAGGAACTGAACGAACAGTTCGAGAGTATCCGGATCGTTTCGCCAGGGCGGTACGAGCTAAACCTGATGGAACTGTATGAGCGTGAAGAGCATATCATCTCACTGCGCGAGGACGGCCGGTACGTCATCGAAGTCCCGGAGACGTGGCGGACCGGGTGAACTATCATAGCTTACTCGCTCACGGCTAACGCCGTTCGCTGCTTGAGAGGGGGCTTCCTGCTTCCACGACGCGCTTTGCAGATACCGAGGTACTCACAGAGAGCGCGGTCTCCACAGGCGTTGATGCGGAGTATCCCACCCCTACGTTTTCGAGGCCACCAGAAAGGACGTTCCACACCGGGTTCGCGTCCCTGTCCGCCTCACACCCGTAGACGGAGCAGAAGTGTTCACGGACCCACAACGGCTTGTCGGTCGAAACGCCGCATGACGTGCACTCCCTGGTTGTCTCTCTCGGGTTGACCGCAAGTGAACTACCCTACCCTACTCGCTCACGGCTGACGCCGTTCGCTCGTTGAGGGGAGGGCTTCCTGCTTCCACGACGCGCTTTGCAGATACAGGTGTATCCACAGGGAGCGCAGTCTCCACAGGCGTTGATTCGGAGTATCCCACTCCTACATCTTCGAGACCGCGAGAAAGAATGTTCCACGCCGCGTTCACGTCCCTGTCCGCCTCAAACCCGCAGGCGGGACAGGAGTGTTCACGGACCCACAA
>CAKZPG010000011.1 GCA_937138675.1 uncultured archaeon
AGCGCGACATCGTCCCCGTGATGTCCTCGACGAACCATCCGTTCATGCGCTCGCCCGGACAGGCGATCCCGCTCATCGCCGTAGAGACGGAGCCGGACGGAGTCTGTCTCGTTACCGAGGATACGGAAGTCGAACTCCGTGAGGAGCCGATCAGCGGCTTCGAAAAGGCCGGCGGCGGGATCACCTATGAGGATATCGGCGGTCTTCAAAGCGAGATCCAGCGGGTCCGGGAGATGGTCGAACTGCCGATGAAGCACCCGCAGATATTCAAGAAGCTGGGGATCGAGCCCCCGCAGGGCGTCCTGCTTCACGGCCCGCCTGGGACGGGCAAGACGTTGCTCGCGAAGGCCGTCGCCAATGAGACGTCGGCGAGTTTCTTCTCCATCGCCGGCCCGGAGATCATCTCGAAATACTACGGCGAGTCCGAACAGCAGCTTCGCGAGATATTCGAGGACGCAAAAGAGGAGTCGCCCTCGATCATCTTTATCGACGAGCTTGACTCCATCGCGCCGAAGCGCGAGGACGTCACCGGTGAGGTCGAACGCCGGGTCGTCGCCCAACTCCTGACGATGATGGACGGTCTTGAGACGCGCGGACAAGTCATTGTCATTGCGGCGACGAACCGTGTCGACAGCGTCGACCCCGCGCTCCGCCGTCCCGGCCGATTCGACCGTGAGATCGAGATTGCCGTCCCCGACGAGGTGGGCCGGAAGGAGATCCTTCAGATCCACACCCGCGGGATGCCGCTCTCTGACGACGTCGACTTGGACCTGCTCGCAGACGGGACTCACGGCTTCGTCGGCGCGGATATCGAGAGCCTGACGAAAGAGGCCGCCATGAAGGCGCTCCGGCGATACCTACCAGAGATCGACCTAGACGAGGAGGATATCCCACCGTCGCTCATCGACCGGATGATCGTCAAGCGCGGCGACTTCCGGGATGCGCTTGGCGAGGTCGAACCCTCCGCGATGCGCGAGGTCCTCGTCGAACTCCCGAAGATCACGTGGGATGACGTCGGTGGTCTCGAGTCTGCCCAGCAACAAGTCGAGGAGGCCGTCGAGTGGCCGCTCACCTCGCCCGAGAAGTTCGGGCGGATGGGGATCGAACCGCCGAAAGGCGTCCTGCTATACGGCCCGCCCGGAACGGGCAAAACGCTGATGGCAAAAGCAGTCGCGAACGAGACGAACGCTAACTTCATCTCCGTGAAGGGGCCCCAGCTCCTGTCGAAGTGGGTTGGCGAGTCCGAGAAGGCCATTCGCGAGACGTTCCGAAAGGCCCGGCAGGTGTCGCCGACAGTCATCTTCTTCGACGAACTTGACTCGCTCGCGCCCTCGCGCGGGCAGGAAATGGGCAACAACGTCTCTGAGCGGATGGTCAACCAGCTGCTCACCGAACTTGACGGGTTAGAGGAGATGGGCAATGTAATGGTCATCGGCGCGACCAACCGCCCGGATATGATAGACCCGGCCCTCCTTCGCTCGGGCCGGTTCGACCGTCTTGTGATGGTCGGCGAACCCAACGTTGGCGGTCGGGAACAGATCCTTAAGATTCACACCCGAGACACACCGCTCGCGCCGGACGTGAGCCTGCGCGAGGTGGCCGAAATAACCGACGGCTACGTCGGCAGCGATCTCGAGTCCATCGGCCGCGAGGCCGCGATGGAGGCGCTACGCGAGAGCAATGCCGCCGACGAGGTCGAGATGCGTCACTTCCGGTTGGCGATAGAGGCTGTACGCCCGACAATCAACGACGACCTGATGAGCTACTACGAGCAGATCGAAGAGGAGTTCAGAGGCGGCGCGCGCGATCGGATCGACACCGGAAGTGGTCGGATCGGATTCCAATAACTGCCTCCTTGGTGTGAACGGCGGGAGGCTCTGGTTGAGTCAGAGAGCGCCGACGGCTCTTTCCCCACAGCCCCCCCAAACTCATTGTGGACCGGAGACGGCTCCTCGCCGCGCTTGGAACGGTTGGTATCGCCTCGCTCGCGGGCTGTGACGCTGTCACCCCGTCACCAGAGCCCGCTCCCGACGAGCCGCCGCCCGAGCGGTCGGGAACGTCCCTATCATCGCCGTCGACGCCTGTCTCCCTCCCCTACGAGGGTGACCCGCCCCGGACGCTTCTCGGCTCGCCCCGGGGTGTCCTGCTTCGCAACGCAACAGGCGCCGCACAGTTCGTGACACTCGCAGTGGACCACGCCGACCGCGAGGTGTTTCTCGACAACCGCGAGGTACCGCCCGCAACCGTGGTGCGGTACGACGGACTTGTCCGCCGCCGTACCGACTACCGTGTCGTTGCCGAGACGGCCGCGGGCGCGCGCCACGTGCGGACCTGGCGGCCAACGGGGCGCACGGGCGACCTTCTCGTAACGATGGACGACGAAGTGACGAGTCGTGCGACGACGGCCTGTCTCAAGGCGTGTGGCCCTGAGGCGCCGTCCGCCGACCGCACCCTCCACCTCGACAACGGCGCCGAGGCCCCAACGACCGCGCAGGTCCGCCTAGGGCCGTCGTGGAACCTCGACCGCGACCTGTCGATCCGGGTGCCCGGACTCGGACGGGCCGTCGTTCCCGTTCCCGAGTGGACCTCGGACTACCCGCTCCGGGTTGCGTACGGCGACCGCGAGGTCCGATGGGAATGGCGCATTTCCGACGGCCAGAACCTATTTGTCTCTGTTGACGGCCCGCCGCGGGTGCGGTGTTCGAATACTGTCCGGGAACTGGTGGTGGTGAACCGACCCGACCGGGACCGAGTGCTTGACCTCGCCATCGACGCGGACGGCCAGCGGGCAGTCGAGCGGTCGATCACCGTCCCGGCGAGCGGCGAGCGGTCGTTCTCGAACACGGTCCCGCCAGCGGGTCAGTACAGCTTTGCGATCAGGACCGATGACGGAGTCGACCGGTCGTTCAAGACGGCTATCTGTCCGGCAGCGGGGCCGCTTCTAGTGATACTGGACGAGGAGAACGCCGTCGTGACGATCCGCGGCGAGCGTCGCGAAACGACCGTAGACGGGCGGGCCTGATCACAGAGAGCTGAGGAGAAATCTCACGGTGGTAGTCGTGGGAGAGCTTACTCTAACAGTTCGTCGTCGTTCTCGACCATGTAGAGCGCCCGGGCGGCGATGTTAACCGTGTGGTCGCCGACGCGCTCGAGATCCCGGATCGTCAGCAGTAGCCAGCGGACCTCGGGCATAATGGCCTCTATCTCCGTTTCGGTTAGGTCCACGGAGCTAATGAGTCTTCGGACGATGGAGTTGCTCACCTTCTCGCACATATCGTCGAGTTCGTCGTCGCGTCGGGCGACCGCCCAGCAGAGGTCGACGTCTGCGTCCTCGTAGGCGGCCGTCGCCGCATCAAGCATTGCGAGCGTCGTGGAGCCAATCTGCTGAACCTCGACGTCGGAGAACACGTCTCTCTCTGACTCTTTTGCGTACGCAGCCAGATTCGTTGCGAGATCACCGATCCGTTCGAGATCGGTAAGGATCTTGAACGACGCGGCAATGAAGCGGAGGTCGCCTGCAACCGGCTGCTGGCGTGCGATGAGGGTAACGCATTCGGCCTCCAATTCCAGATACTGCCTGTTGATTGTCTCGTCGCCATCTATCACCTCGCGCGCCACCGCCGTGTCCTTCCGAGAGAGCGCGTCTAGCGCACGTCTCAGTCGGTTGCCGACCAGTTCGCCCATATAGAGGATATCGGCTCGGAGGTCCTCGAGCCTATCCCGATACTGTTCTCGCGTCATGTCTTGATATCGATCCTGTTGAGTGTTAACGATTCCTCCGAATTGGGCCCGAAAAGGCGAATCAGCCGAACTTCCCGGTAACGTAATCCTCGACTCGGTCGCTCTCGGGATCTTCGAAGATTTTGTTCGTGTCGTCGTACTCGACGAGCTTCCCGCCGGTGAGGAAGACGGCGGTCTGGTCGGAGATGCGCGCTGCCTGCTGCATGTTGTGGGTGACGATGACGACGGTGTAATCTTCGCTCAGGTCGTGAATCAACTCTTCGATCTTTGACGTGGCAATCGGGTCAAGCGCGGAGGCCGGCTCGTCCATCAGAAGAACGTCTGGGTCTGTTGCGAGCGCGCGGGCGATACAGAGACGCTGCTGTTGCCCGCCAGAGAGGCCGAGGGCGTTGTCATCAAGGCGGTCCGCCACCTCGTCCCAGATCGCGGCCTGTCGGAGCGAGCGCTCAACTAGCGCTTCCTGTTTGTCAGTTTCGTCTTTGCCGAGTGCGCGCGGAAGCAGACCCGTGCGGATATCACCGTGCTTGCGCGGGCCGTAGGAGACGTTGTTGCGGATCGACTTCGGGAACGGGTTTGGTTGCTGAAACACCATTCCGATACGCTTGCGCAACTCGACGAGGTTGACGCCGTCTTGGTAGATCTCCTGCCCGTCAACGGTGACCGACCCCTCTATTCGGGCGACATCGATCCGGTCGTTCATCCGGTTGAGACACCGGAGAAACGTCGACTTGCCACAGCCAGACGGCCCAATGAGCGCGGTGACGCTCTTTTCGGGAATCTCCATCGAGATATCCTTGAGCGCATGGTCGTCGCCGTAGTAAACATTCAGGTCTTCGGTGACGATCTGTGCTTCGTCATCGAATTGGTAGTCAGTCCAGGACTCCTGAAGCTGCTCATCGCTCTCGGCGGCCGTTGTCAGTGATTGTTCGGTCTGTGCCCCCCTGTTTTCGTCCGTGGTTTCTATTGTCTCGCTCATCTCTTGAGTCTCCGTTGGAAGTAGTACCGCGTCGCGATCCCAACCGCGTAGAACGACAGAACGACGACAAGCAAAACAAGAGCCGTTCCCCATGCGAACTGTTGGGCGTTGCCAATCTGCTGTCCGCCCACACCGGCCGTGATGAGCGCGTACAGCTGGTACGGCAGCGCGCTTGTCGCCTGCAGCAGGACCTCGTTGGAGACGAACGGCGGCGTTGCAGTGAACTGGAACCCTCCGATCACGTCAACCGTCTGCCCGCCGGGGACGAAGGTGCCGCCGGCCATTGTCAGTAGGATAGGGGCGGTTTCGCCGGCGATCCGGCCGACGCCAAGGATCACGCCCGTGGCGACGCCCGGGAGCGCAGCCGGCAGGACGACACTTCGGATTGTTTGCCACTTACTAACACCGAGGGCGGCACTCGCGTCACGGTATTCGTCTGGCACGGCTAACATTGCCTCTCTGCTAGTGATGACCACTAACGGCAGTAACATGAATCCGAGGGTGAGCATCCCGGCGAGCAGAGATTTCGTCCCGCCGAACCGCGGGATTAGGAAGGCGGCCCCGAACAGGCCGAAGACGATGCTCGGCGTCGACCAGAGCCCGTTCGTGACAATTTCGACGATCGAAGTGAACCGCCCTTGGGGGGCGTACTCGGAGAGGTAGACCGCTGCGCCCACGCCGAGGGGAACCGCCAGACAGACGGCGCCGATGACCAGCCAGATCGTGCCGGCGATGGCCGGCAGGACGCCGTCAACATCAACCATTAGCGCGACACCGTTCATCACGAACGGCCAGTTGAGCGGCAGGGAGAACGTGATGCCGACGAGCGTCACCTCCGGGCCGACCCCGGGGCCAACAGCGATGTCACGGGACGCTCCGGGCAGGCCTTTACTCACCACGAAGGCGACAAGGCCGAACAGAACGGCGATGATCGACGCGGCGTTCAGGTAGATGAGCAGGTGTGCGCCCAGGTGGCGCCCGCGGGCGCCAAACCCGCCGTAGGCCTTTGCAGCCGACCAGGCGACGACTAGCGCGCAAAGCGCGACGATGGCGGGGACGCTCAGTGACGCTAAGAACGTCACCGCGTTGCTCGACGGGAAGACCGCGGGCGTCCACGACCACGAGGGGCCGATCAGGCCGGACAGAAAGACGAGCCCAATAAAGAGGGCGAACGCCCCCGCTGGGATCGTCGAGCCGATATCCTCGCGGGTGAGCGCCGTCACGACGAACGCGACGCCGCCACCGATGATACCGAAGCCGGCCCCCGCGACCAGCCCGAGGCCGAGAGCGTACGCGCCGACGAGTGTCCCTGTGATGAACCAGACAAGCGAGAACGCCGTCCCGGCGACGAGTCCGGCGCTGCGCTCCGGGTCGGTGCCGGTGAGGTCTAACCTGGAGACGACGCCGAAGCCGACAACGCCGAGGCCAGCGAGGATGAGGAGGCCGCCGAGGAGCGCCACGACGGGCACCCCGGCGACGGGCTCAGTGATCGAGATGAGTTCGAACAGCGCAGCGGTCGCGAGAAGAAAGAGGAGCGCGGCGAGCGCCGCTGTCCCCCCGGCAAGCGCCTGAAAGCCGCTGGTTTCCTCGCTGACAAGCTCTGTCTGGGTAACCTTACTCATCCACTTTCTCCCCCAAGTTTGCGCTCCATCCGTCGTTCGATGAGCTGTGACCCGACGCTCAGGAACAACACAGTGATGAAGAGTACGACACCGGCTGCGAACAGCGCGCTCAGCTGGAAGCCGTCCGCCTCGCCGTAGTTCGCGGCGATCAGCGACGTGAGCGTCTCGTAGCCATAGAAGGCGTTATACAGCGGCTCCGGGAACTGTGGGCTGTTCCGCAGCATCACGGTCGCGGCCATCGTTTCTCCAATAGCGCGGCCGACCCCGAGTAGGACTGCTGCCGAGACGCCCGAAAACGCCGCCGGCAGCGTGATGGTAGTCATCGTCTGCCAGTCGGTCGTTCCGAGCGCGAGTGACCCGCTCTTCATCGACTCCGGGACGCTCGCAAGCGCGTCTTCCGCAACGGAGACGACCGTCGGGAGCGCCATCAGGCCGACGACCACCCCGACGAACAGGTATGTGCCCTGCCCAACAATGCCGAATTGCTCGCTCGCCCACGGGCTCAGCACGGTAAAGCCAATAAACCCGTAGACGATAGAGGGGATACCCGCGAGGATCTCGACGCCGGGCTTGACCAGCTCGCGGACCGTTTTCGGTGCGATCTCGGAGATGAACAGCGCGGCGGCGACACCGAGCGGTCCGGCCACAGCGGTAGCGACGAGTGTGACCATCACCGTTCCGTGGATCATCGGGACGAGCGAGTAAACCTCGCCTGAGACCGGGGACCACTCGAACGCCGTGAACAGCCGGAGTCCGGGAACGGTCACGCCGAATACCGTACCGCTGGCGTACTGGAAGACGGGCCACGCCTCAATGAAGATGAAGACGAGAATAAGCCCAAGAACCAGGATAGACACGATCGTCATCGCGAGACTTACTGCCCGCGCAGTGAGCTCCTGGTGGTACACCCATCCGTAGCCGGTCGCGGCTACAAACAGGACGAACGGGACAGCGGTCAGATCGGAGACGAGAAGGAAGCCTCCGAACGCGGCGAGAAGCGAGAGCCCACCGACCACCAACGCCACGAGCGCGTCAGGATCTGTTTCCTCGACGAAATCGCGTGCTGCGGCTAGTTGACTCTCGACCCACCGCAGATTGTCGGTAAAGGACTGCGCGCCCACAAAAGACATGTTGGATGTGGACCCCAGTTAGAAGGCTGGGTTCTGGTCCGGAAGTTTCTCGAACTCGGACTCGATGTCCTTCGTCGGGAGGGGGATATACTCGACACCCTCGACGAATAGCTGCTGCCCGAAGTCGGTCAGGAACATATTGAGGAACGCGGCCTCCCGCATGTCCGTCCCCTGTGGGGTCTCGTCGGTGATGGTCGTGTACATGTGGAGGTCCCGGTTGAGCGGGTAGTCGCTGTCGAAGATGGTGTTCGCTGCGTCCGGGCTGGGCTTGTAGACCGTCCCCTCGAAGTTGATCGCGACCGGCTGGATGCCCGACGCTTGGAACGCCAGTGCCATGTAGCCGATAGCGCCGTCGTTCTGCTGGAGGACTGTCTGGACCTGCTGGTTCTGGCCTTTCCGAGTATCGACCTGCATCGGCGCGTCAGCGCCACCGAGCATGTTGAGACGGAATGAGGTGTCCGTCCCGGACCCCTCGGCACGGCCCACCACGTAGATCTCTTGATCGGGGCCGCCAACCTCGCTCCAGTTGTTGATCTCGCCCTGATAGATGCCGCGGACCTCATCCCCGGTCAACTCCTGAACGCCCGCGTCGTAGACGTTCTGACTGACGAAGACGGGCTGACCGTCGCGGCCAACGACATGGTCGACGTAGCGCTCGTTCGCCTCGGACTCACTGAGGCCAAGTTCGGCCGTGATTGGCCCCGAGGAGTTCCCGATGTCGACGAGACCGTCAGTAACCGCCTTACAGCCCGTCCCCGAGTGGCTCAGGCCGATACTGGTCGGGAACGGCGGGCTCGACCGCTGCTCGGTCGGCTCGAAGCCGTAGAGTCCCGCAAAGTAGTCTGCGAGCAGCATGCCCTCGGCACTGTTCTCACCGCTCGTCAGCTGGTCCCAGCCGGGAACCGTTCCCTCGCTCGACGACCCCCAGTACTCGCCGTCGCTCGGGGGCGCGTTCGAGTTCCAATATGAACTGCCCGTGTTCGAGATGGGGTAGACCGTTGAGGAACCCTCGGCAGTGAGCATCGAGCTGTCCATGCCGCCAGAACTCCCGGAGTCGCCCGAGCTGCTCGGCGTCTCCGTCTCCATCGGAGTATTATCGCTGGAGCCACCGGAGTCGCCCTCGCTCTCGCCCTCCCCCTCCCCGGAGCCACCAGAGCCACCGGAACACCCTGCCAGACCCGCGAGCCCCACAGCAGCACCGGAGGTAACCACGAATTTACGTCGCGACACACGTCCGCTCAAACGCTTATCATCTGCCATCGATATACACCATCGCTGTCGGCATAAAGTGGGTTTCTATGAGGGGTAGGTTGTACTATATATCTCTATCTGACACTCTGATTTGCCGCCGAGACAACAACATATAGGAGACCCGATGGTGAGTCTGGACCGTGACCGACACGGAGACGCCCCGGGTGTTCGGCCGGCCGGTCGAAGACGCCGCAGCGGCGCTTGCGGCGGCGACGGACCGGGACGCGGACACGGTGGCGGACGATCTCTCGCTGTTCGTCGTCGACGGGACCGTGAGCCGTGACCGGGTTGACGACGCACTTGCAGGCCTTTCGAAGGTTGTTTCGACACCGGAGACGCGGCTTGAGCTCGCCGCTCGCGAGGTCGAGCGCGCACACGATGTAGCGGCCGGTGTGGCGGACCTCGACACCGTGACTCACCGTCTCGATGGCTTAGATGACCGCCTCGCGGCGGTCGAGTCTGAAGTCGCCACACTCGGTAACCGCCTCACCGGGCTCCTTGACCAAGCTGGTGATCCCGCCGCGGCCACCGATGTGGCCCGCGGAGTCGAGGCGCTAACCGACGACGCGAACATCGTTCAGGCCGCCGCGGACGACCTTCGCGGGGACGCGGAGGCGACGAAGCGATGGGCCGAGGACCCCGAAACCCGCAGCCAGGAGTTCGGTGAGGACGTCGACGCAGTTGCCGCCTCCGTCGACAGGACGGCCGACGCCGCCGGTTGGTTGACCGGCGAGGCAGACGACCTACCAGAGTGGCGTTCGACTGACGACCCCGGCGTCGTCTGGGCGGAGGCGCGCACTAGCGCGCATGTCGCGGACCTTCTCGTCGCGGATCTCCGGGCCGAACTCGCCGACCTACGGACCTGGGCGGCGCGTGAGGGCACTGACCCCGGACTCGCTGACGACGCGGCCCGCGTCGAGGACCTTGCGGCGCGGCGGGACCACATCGCCGACCGACTTGACGACGCCGCGCGGCCGGCGTGGCGTGAGGCACATGCCGATCGGGTGGGTCACGCAATTGAGGCTCTCGCCACGTTCGACCCACCAGTTGCGTGGGGGGCCGTCCGGGCGGCGCTAGACGAGTTATAGTTGGCCGTAAACTTGCGTTTTCGACCACGAGAACGCACCGATATCAGGGCCGTCACAGGCTCTTATATATATCAAATTAGTATATAGATATAGGACCAGATTTATATTCACCTGTGGTGTGAACAGAACTATGGTTGAGACCCGGAAGGTGCAGGTTACGGGGGGATCGACGTATACGGTCTCGATTCCAAAGGGCTGGGCGACAGAGAACGGGGTTAGTGCGGGCAGCGAGGTGGAGTTCTACCCCGAAGACGATTCCCTGTTCCTGACCCCGCGGACTGGTGACGAACACAGCGAAGGTACTCTCGACATCAGCGACCTCTCAGGCGAGGAACTCCGGCGCGCGGTGATGACGATGTACGTAAGTGGGTTCGACATCATCGGCCTGGAGAGTGGGCGAATCGCCACCGAGCAGCGCCGGACGATCCGCGAGTCGACACAGGGGTTGGTTGGCCTTGAGGTTCTGGAGGAGACCCGCGACCGGGTGGTGATTAGGGACCTGCTCGACTCGTCGGAGCTCTCGATCCACAACGCAGTGACGCGGATGCGCCTCATTGCGATGTCGATGCTCGAGGACGCTATTGCCGCGCTGGTCGAAGAAGACACGGACCTCGCGAACGACGTGATCCAGCGCGACGATGACGTCGACCGCCTCTGGCTCGTGGTCTCGCGCATCTTCCGGGCGACGATCCGGACCCCAAAGGCCGCGGAGGAACTGGGCGTCCCCCGCGAGGTGTGTTTCGACTACCATTCCGCGGCCCGACAGTTGGAGCGTATCGCCGACCATGCGACGAAAATCGCGCATCTCACCCGGGAGTTCGATGGCCTCCCCTCAGAGGACGTTGTCGGCGCCCTCCGCGAACTCCACACCGAGGCAGTCGAGGTGGTCGAGACGGGAATGGACGCGCTGTTCGTCGAGGACAGCACTGAGGCGACCCGGCTCGCTAACGACGCGCGCGAGGCCGTCCCGGGCATCGACGAGCGTGCCCGCAAGATCGACGAACTCTTGAGAAACCTTGACCCGGCGCGGGCGCAACTACTCGGCCTCGTCGTGGACTCGCTCTCGCGAAGCGCCGACTACGGCGGTAATATCGCCGAGACGGCGCTCCAGAAGGCGGCGCCAACACCGTAGGCGCACCCCCAAATACGTCAAGCGCACTCGAGACGACGCGGAGAGGCGCGATTAAATGGGTGCCTGCGAAGCCAAGGTAGCAACGTAGGCTCCGGTCGGCGCTCCAGCTGCCGAGAACCGCTCCCCGAGAGATTGACCTCAGTTAATCGTTGGTGACGACTGCGTTGACCTGCCCGGTCTGCCCCGGGCGGGATGTGACGCGGGCCGTCCCAGCGCTTGTCTCAATAAGCGCGCCTTTCGTGACGATGTTCCGCCGGACATAGTTCGGGTTGGCGGGGTTCTCGACGACGTTCTCGATTGTTGCCTCGGCTGTCTCGCCGTCGTCGGCAACGTGGGCAACGTCGGTCGAGAGCGCACGGACCTTCTCAGTGTTTCCGCGGGAGTCGACGACCTGAAATCGTGGCTCGCCGACGGTCGTCTCCGCCGGGTCGCGGCCGAGCTGGTGGCGCTTCTTCTTTCGCGAGCGCACACGGCGCCCGCCAGTTCGCTTCCGGGGCGATGGACCCTGATCTTTCATAGCTTTCAGTGCCGCGGGCGCACACTTGAAGCGCTCGGATTGGCTTCGCCGGGTTTGAATACCTCCCCGCCGCCACGGCTCTTCGTGAGTCTGGACGCTGCGGTTGCCGTCCCGTTCCGTGACGCGGGGCGCGACCGGGTAGGTGAGGGCGCGTTCGTGGTCGCCCTGTCGCTCGACCGGGACTGGTTCTCGCCGGACCAGGCGAAACGGGTCGTCGATGTAGCGGCCGGCCGTGGGCTGATCGAACGCGACGGCAACGACGTGATCGCCCAGTTCGACCCGACGGAGGTCGCAGTTTCGGAGGATTTTGCGCCCGACGAGTCGGTGCTGCGCGAGCAATCGGTGTTCGAACGCGTTCTCGAAGCCGTCGTCGCGGCGGGTGTTGAGAAGCAGGTGGCGGTCGCTGCGATCAACGACCGCCAGCGCGAACTTGGGGTGACGCTTGAGGCGGCGGCGGTACTCTATGCCCGGCGCCAGGGTGTCGACGTAAGCGAGGCCGCCGAGCGCGTAGCGCGCGACCTGCGCGAGGCTGGCGTCGACTGATTTTTGACTTAGCCGCCCGCAGATAGAGTGTGACGCTTGATCCCGTCCACGTCGAGGGGATCGCCGACCTGGCAAGCGCAATCGCGCGCACGGTCGACGACACGGATCACCCCGACCTCGCACAGACGGTCTGGGAGGAGTATCTCCCACTCTACGACGATGGCCCCGTCGTTGAGCCGCTCGGCGAGAAGCGTCTGCGCGCCGCCGACGTGGAGGACGCCGCGCTCTCCGAGCCTCCGTTCCCGACTGTCCACGGTGTCGACTCCGGAACGATCAATCCGACGACGTTCCAGAACGGCCTCGTCATCGACGTTGCACAGGCTGCGATGGCTGCCGTCCCCTCAGATTTAGATCTTCACCGCTCACGGCATCTTGTTGCGACGGTCCACGCGAGCGACACGACCATCAGCTTTCCCGAGGACTGGACGACTTACGACGACGGCTACAGCCGACAGCGCGTCCTCCACGCGCCGCGGGTCGACCGCTACGCCGAGGGCGTGGTCCACGCGCTCTCGCTTTACCTTGCAGAGTCAACCCACGCGCGCTACCACGCGAACGTTGTCTCCGATCTTCTAATCCTCGATGGTCCGCTCTACCCGACCGAACTGTTGTCGTGGCGCGAGCGCGACCAGCCGCTCGCAGAACTCGCCGCCGAGGCCACACCCCGTGCTGTCGTCGAGAGCTACGTCCGCCTTGTCGAAGAGTTTGTCGAGCGCGGCGTGCCCATTATTGGCTTCGTCAAGAGCCCCTCGGGTGGGACGCTCACCCGCGCGCTCCGTTCGCGTGGCGTTCGCTCGCCGTGGCCCGACGATACCGCGCTCTTCCGTCGGCTCCTTGCGCGCAGCAAGGACGATAAGCGGGTGACGGACCAGCTCACCTTCACTTCGTGGCTCGTCTCCCGCGGCGGGACAGACGGGGCCCTCGCGGCCGACGGCGACGCGTTCGGTCTCGAACGAGCCCTCGCTCCCGAAGCCTACGAGGTGACGACGATGTACGTCTACGACCCGCGTGTCGACATATGCTACCGTATCGAGGCCCCATACGCCGCGGTCGAGGATTCGGACGATCGGGACGCGTTAACGCGACAGGTCGTCCACGACGTGGCGGTGGGGCGCGGGCCACCGCCCGCCGTAAAGAAGGCGGACGAACTGGCCCGGATCGGTCGCCCGGAGAAGGCGTCGCTCCGCCGGAAGTTCGAACACCGACTCGACAGTGAGCGGGTGCGGACGTACGACGAGGTTCGATGGGAGGAGTAGGCCAAAGTACGAACGAACGGGTGGAGTGAGAATGTGGGTGGACGTCCTGCGGCACCGACCACGGCGGTCGAAGCGGGCCGCGGGAGACGCGTGGCCGGGGCTTCTCAGGCAGTCCCTGCGTCCGATCCGTCGTCCACTCGTTCCTCTTCGACCCGGACCGCGTCACTTGGGACGCCGACCCGCGCGAACTGCGTCCGAACGTGGTCGCGCGCGGCCGCCAGTGCGTCCTCGCGCGTCTCAAATCCGCGTGGCATCGGTGTCTCGAAGGCCAGCCGAAGCTCTCTGCCGTCTATCTCGGCGACTGACCCGCCGCTCTCTACCTCGTAGAACTCGTCGCAGATCCAGACGTACGGCGCGTCCTCCTCGGGCGCGCCTTTGAACCGAGGCGGCTCCTCGCCACGCTCGAACACCGTGCCGGTGAGTGCCGTGCCCCCGCCATGTCCGCGGACCAGTATCACGGTCGATCCGGGGAGCGCGGCGCGCATGAACTCCCCGCCTCAGCGGGGAAAGGCATAGGACAGTGCGGGCGAGTGAAAGACCTATGTCAGACCTCGGCGACTTCACGGAGTTTGGCGGGACCGACGAGACGGGCGACGACGATGATGACCCCGTGTCGACCCCGACCGACAGCCCCTTCGACCCCTACGACATCGACACTGTGGGCGAGGACCGCGGCCTCGGCGCTGTCTCGGTCTCCGAGGGCCTTCGAGTCGCCGAGGACGGCGAGGACACCCGGCTCCGCGCGTTCGTCACCGTCGGCAACCGCGAACGAGTCCGTCTTGGAAAGTATCTTGTCGTCCCATACCCGGACGACGAGGTGCTGTTCTCGCGTATCACCGCGCTTGAGTACGCCCAGGAGTTCCGCTCCGACGACGCCACGGAGATTCATGCCCGTCGCGCGATGCGCCGGTCGGGCGTCGAAGAGCGCGACTACAAGTTTGTCACAACGCTTGACCCCGTCGCCGTCCTGTCGGGGACAAAGGATCTGACGCGACGCTCGACCGACCGGGTGCCTAAGCCAGGCGCGATCGTCCGCGAGGCGGCCGACCCAGCGACGATCAAGACCGGCCTGAACATTCCCGAAACGGGCGTGTTCCTCGGGCATCTCTCAGTTGGCGGCGAACGCGTCCGCACCGGCGCCGACCCGCCGACCGTCGACTACCGCCTCGACGACGATCACACGGCCGGCGACCCGCTTGTCTTCCGGCATACGCTTGTCGCCGGCGGCACCGGGTCGGGCAAGACTCACGCCGCAAAGAACGTTCTCCGGCAGTTCCTCGACCCGGACCGGACGTATCCGATGGATGACGGCCGCGAGGTGCGGCCCGCGGTTGTCCAGTTCGACCCGCAGGACGAGTACGCCCAGATGCACGACGACAATCCGGACCTCTCTGCGGAGTACGCCCGCCGTCTTGAGCGCGAGGAAGTCGCCCACGGCGGGCACGACGACACACTCGCGATGGTGCCGAAGGTGCGAGGCCGGAGCTACCCGGGCGAAGGCCACCGCGCCGAACAACAGCAGTTCACAGTCCCGTTCTCGATGGCGCGCACCCGCCCGTGGCTTGTTGCGGGCGCCAGCCTCAACGACAATCAGTACGGCGGGCTCACTCATCTTATCTCCCGCTTCTTCCGCAAGGAGGGCCCGGGTAGCACATACCAGGACTTCCTCTCCTTTCTCGACGACTCCGCTCTCCGCGACGAACTTGACAAGACGGGACGGGTCCATGAGGCCACCTTCGACGCCGTGAAGCGTCGGGTCCACGCCGCCCCTGGACAGGTGTTCGACACTGACGCGACGCCGGTGACGGAGGCGGTCCACGACCTCGTACGCCCTGGCGGCCTGACGGTCGTGCCCACCTACCACCTGACGAACTCCCGCGCGGCCGAGACGGTGGTACTTGCCGTGGCTTCCCTGCTCGTTGACGAGAAGCTCTCGAACGACCCGCAGTTCCCACGAATCGACGAGACGCCCGTGATTCTCGGGATGGACGAGGCACACAACTTCCTCGCCGACGCCGACAGCGTCCAGGCTCGACAGGTGGTCGGAAAGTTCACCGAGGCCGCAAAGCAGGGCCGCAAGGAGCGCCTCGGCCTCTTTCTCATCACGCAGGACCCGCAGGATATCGCCGAACCGGTGTTCAAGCAGGTAAACACGCGAATCGTGTTGAATCTCGGCGACGAGGACGCTATCAGGTCGGTGAACGTCCCCGCCGAACTGGAGCGGAAGGTCCCGTATATGCAGCGCGGACGGATGGTTGTCTACTCGCCGGACAACTCAGAACCGGTTGAGGTGACCGGCCTGCCCGTCTGTCTCACCCGACACGGCGACTGACCGGTCGGCACGACGCCTTTTCCACCCCGGCTCGCGTACGTCAGATTATGTCACGAATCGTGCTGGTCGCAGTCGATGGCTCTCCAGCCTCGGAGGCGGCCGTCGAGTTCGTCGCCAGGGAGTGGCCATCGACGACAGTCGTCCTCCTCCACGTCGTCGACCCGTCGCGTGTCGGCTATCGGGCTGTCGCTACGACCGCCGAGACGTGGTACCAGCAGGAACGCGACCGTGCCGAGCAGTTGCTTGAGGAGGCAGAAGAGCCGTTTCCGGAGACCACCGCTGTGGAACATCTCGTAGAGGTGGGTCGCCCGGCCGCTACGATCGTCGATGTCGCCCAACGTGAGGGCGTCGACCACGTCGTCCTCGGCAGCCATGGCCGCGCGGGGATGTCCCGGGTGCTGCTCGGAAGCGTCGCCGAATCGGTCGTGCGACGCTCGCCGGCTCCGGTGACGGTCGCCCGATAGCATCACGGGCGGGTCGAAACACCTGAGCACTTCAACACTCGCTACGGCCCATCACCCCCCGTGCGTACCGTCGGGCAGAACGGCCCGCGACACTGGCTGCCCCGAACCGACCGCGCTTCAACGCGTTCGCCTGCCGGTCGATGTTGATGTAGACATGGCGCTCGTGCCATGCCGGCGCGCGCGAGAAAACTAAAAACCCGACCGCCGTCTTCCTCTCCTGACGGTTCGTCGACCTTGCCGTCGATCTCGGCGAGGGTTTGCCTGAACCAGTCCATGTCACTCACGCGCTCTTGAGCCTCCGGTTGGCGAGCGACTCTTCCACGAAACTGTCTGGGCGCAGTGAGGTGTTCAAGCTTGGCCGGCCTCGCGAGCCTTTTTATGACCGACGGCGAAGCGCGGGATATGGAGGTCGGGATTGTTGCCCAGCACGACAACGACCGGGCGGCTCGGCTCGCGGGTGCCATGCGCGCATCACTCCGACGCCGTGGCGTCGACGTCCGTGTCGACAGGGCGACTGCACGTACGCTGGGCGACGGTGACGGGGCCGCAGTGGCGGACTACCACGAGTGCGAGCTCATCGTCTCGGTCGGGGGCGACGGAACCTTTCTGTTCGCGGCGCGGGGCGCCGGCGAGACGCCTATCATCGGGGTGAACCTCGGCGAGGTAGGCTTTCTCAACGCTACCGGTCCCGATGATGCCGTAGAGGCCGTTGGCGCGCAGGTGTCGTCGTTCGAAGACGGGTCACTCGTCACCCGAGAGATGCCACGCCTTGCCGTCAGCTCCGAGACGGCCGCGCTTGACCTCGACCCGGCCGTGAACGAAGCCGTCGTCGCCGGCCCAAGACGGGGCCGGGGCGGCGGTGTCGACGCCGCGGTGTCGGTCGACGGCTCGCGCTACGCGGCCGGCGACGCGGACGGCGTCATTGTCGCAACCCCGACCGGGTCGACGGCGTACAACCTGTCTGAGTATGGGCCGCTGGTACATCATGACGTCGACGGCCTGATCCTCAACCAGATGGCCCCGGCGGAGCCCATGCCGCCGCTCGTCGTCGACGTCGACAGCGAGGTGGTCGTCCGTGTCCGTGGAGATCGTCCTGCGACCGTGGTCTGTGACGGCCGTCGTAGCGACCCGCTCGACCCGCCAGTCGAGGTTCGGATCGCCCGGGCTGGCCCGCCGGTCCGCATCGCCGGGCCGAGCGCCGACTTCTTTTCGGCGCTCGACAAACTCAACTGAGGCGTTGCCCTGGCCGGGCTACCTCTCACTGCGTGCCCGAATCAGGCGTGCCGCCACCCGGTCGGCTCGGGTAACGATCTCTGCCTCGACCGTCTGAGGCTCAACGTCTGTCCGCTGCGAGTGTGCCAGCACGACGTGGAGTACCGCGGGCGGCAGGCCCGCCCGCGCCGCCGGGACGACCCCGTAGTTCGGATGGCCGAGCAGGTCGTGGATCGCCGTTGCCTCGCCGTCTGGTGGCGCGAACTCGTAGAGCTTCGAGATGTCGTGGACGAGCGCCCCCGAACGCACAAGATCCGTCGAGAGCTGCGCGCCGCGCTCCGCCATCGCCGCCGCCAGCGCCTCGCTCGCAGCCACCACGTCCCGCACGTGCGGGACGGTCCGTTCGTTCGGCAGGCCCCACTCCTCCTGGAGTGGCGGGAACCACGGGACTTCTGCGAGGTCCCACCCGGTCTCTGTGAGCGCTATCGTCCATGCCTCAACAACACCCGCGCGCAGGTCGTCGTCTGCGATGCGCTCGACCGCGGGGAACGTCTCGCGCACGAGCATCTTGCTGTCGGCCTCGTCTGCCATGGCTGACGCCCGCGGCCGGTAATAAAAAGCGTTCGTCCGGTCCTGGCCGTGACGAATCGACCCCGGTCGGTGTCGTAGCCGGTCGGGTGAACCCGGGCTGTGTGCCACACCCGTTGTGTGTTGGGCAAACGGATGTAGCGCGTCTTTTATTCGCCGCCCTCATGCCTCGTGGCCATGGGACTCGACGAGGACGCACTTGACTATCACCGCCGCGACCCGCCCGGCAAGTTCGCCATCAAGACGACAAAGCCAACAAGCACGCAACGTGACCTCAGCCTCGCGTACTCGCCTGGTGTGGCCGCCCCGTGTCGCGCCATCGCCGACGACCCGACCGACGCCTACGATTACACGGCGAAGGGTAACCTTGTGGGGATGGTGTCGAACGGCACCGCCGTCCTCGGTCTCGGAGATATCGGCGCGCAGGCGTCAAAGCCAGTTATCGAGGGCAATGGTGTCCTACTCAAGCGCTTCGCCGACATCGATGTGTTCGATCTTGAACTCGACACCCACGACCCCGACGCGATCGTCGAGACCGTCGCGCTGACCGAACCGTCGTTCGGCGGGATCCATCTGGAGGATATCGCCGCGCCTGCCTGTTTCGCAGTCGAAGAACGCCTGCGCGAGCGGATGGATATCCCCGTCTACCACGACGACCAGCATGGCACCGCCATCGTCTCGGGCGCGGCGTTGCTCAACGCAGTGGACATTCTCGAGAAGGATCTTGAGTCGCTTGAGGTGGCCTTCGCCGGCGCGGGCGCGAGCGCCCTGGCCACAGCCGAGTTTTACGTCTCGCTCGGCGTGCCACGCGAGAATCTCACGCTGGTGGACACGGGTGGCATTGTCTCGGACGCCCGCGCCGAGGCAGGCGATATAAACGAGTACAAAACACGGTTCGCTGCGGGCCGGCCCGATGGTGACCTCGCTGACGCTATCAAGGGTGCAGACGTGTTCGTCGGACTTGCGGTCGGGAGTATCGTCACGCCGGAGATGGTGCGCTCGATGGCCGACGACCCGATTGTCTTTGCGATGGCCAACCCTGACCCCGAGGTTGGCTACCACGAGGCAAAAGATGCCCGCGAGGACACCGTCATCGCCGCCACGGGTCGGTCTGACTTCCCGAATCAGGTCAACAATGTTCTGTGTTTCCCCTACGTCTTTCGCGGAGCGCTTGACGTGCGCGCGACAGAAATAAACGAGGAGATGAAGGTCGCGGCTGCTCACGCGCTGGCGGCTCTTGCCCGTGAGGACGTGCCTGACGCGGTGGCGAAGGCCTACGGCGATGACCGACTCCGGTACGGCCCCGAGTATCTCATTCCGAAGCCGCTCGACCCCCGAGTGTTGTTCGAGGTGGCGCCCGCCGTCGCGCGAGCGGCCGTCGAGAGCGGCGTCGCCAGCATCGACATCGATCTGGACGACTACCTCGAAGAGCTGGAGGCCCGGCTGGGCAAGGACCGTGAGATGATGCGGATCGTCCTCAACAAGGCCAAGACCGACCCCAAGCTTGTCGCGCTCGCGGAAGGGGAGAACCCCACGACGGTTCGCGCCGCCGCCAGGATGCGCGAGGAGGGGGTCGCCGACCCACTCCTGATCGGCGACCGGGCGACAATCGAGTC
This sequence comes from uncultured archaeon, assembly GCA_937138675.1. Lineage (GTDB taxonomy): Archaea > Halobacteriota > Halobacteria > Halobacteriales > Haloferacaceae > A07HB70. The sequence continues at coordinate 19,469 of CAKZPG010000011.1, forward strand.
GCGGGTGGCCTCGCTCGGTCTCGACTTTGACCCCGAGGTCGTCGACCCCGCCGAGGTCGACATTGACGAGTATGCCGACACGCTGTATCGCGCCCGCCAGCGAAAGGGGCTCACCCGCGTCGAGGCGAAAGATCGTGTCCGGACCGATGCCGACTACCTCGGGAGCGTGATGGTCGATCGGGGCGACGCCGACGCCCTGCTAACTGGCCTCACTCACCACTATCCGTCGGCGCTCCGCCCACCGCTTCAGGTGATCGGGACGGCTCCAGACGCCGACTACGTAGCCGGGGTCTATATGCTGGCGTTCCGCAACCGTGTGGTGTTCGTCGCCGACACGACGGTCAACCAGGACCCCGGTGCGGACGTACTTGCAGAGATCGGCCGTCACACGGCCGACCTCGCGCGTCGGTTCAACATTGACCCGCGGGTCGCCTTTCTCTCGTACTCGAACTTTGGGAGCGTCGACAACAGGGGCACGCGCAAGCCTCGGCGCGCGGCAGAGCTGCTCCGGGCGAACGACGAGGTCACGTTCCCGGTTGACGGCGAGATGCAGGCCGATACCGCCGTCGTCGAGGAGATACTCGCCGGCACGTACGGGTTCAGTGAGCTTGATGCACCCGCAAACGTGTTGATCTTCCCTACTCTGGAGGCCGGGAACATCGGCTACAAGCTACTCCAGCGGCTGGGCGGTGCCGACGCTGTCGGGCCGATGCTAGTCGGGATGGACAAGCCGGTCCACGTTCTCCAGCGCGGCGACGAGGTGAGCGATATCGTCAACCTCGCTGGCGTTGCGGTTGTAGACGCACAGGAACAAGATAGCTGACCGACCTCGGCTGACCTACGCGCCCCAGCGGGCGTCGCGCCGCGGGTGGTCCTGAACCGCCTTGACCGCCAACGGCTCCTCCTTCGTCGCCAGCGCGTCAAGCGTCGCGTGGGCGCTTGCAGCTGTTGAGAAGTAAGTCACCGACTCTTCGACTGCGACCTCCAGCGGGCCGCGTGCCCGGGAGACGATGAAGTCGATCTCACCCTCGCGGATAGCCTCGGAGAACGCCGCCTCGGTCTCGAAGTCGACGAGGTCGTAGTGCTCGGCGAACCGCTCGCGTAGTTCCTGTCCCGCCTCGCTGTGGGGGTTCGGGAACTCCTCGGCAGAGAGGTCTACCACAGCGGTTCCAGCCTCTGGAATACCCTTTCCGACGGCGTCTTGGGCCTTGTCGTAGGCCTCTCCGAACGTCGGTGCGGTGCCCATCACCTCACCCGTAGACTTCATCTCGGGGCCAAGACGCGGGTCGGAGTTTGGCAGGCGGTCAAACGGCAGGACAACCTCCTTCACGCTCGCCCACTCGGGAATCGACTCGGTCGCGTCAAGATCAGCGAGTGTCTGGCCGGCCATCACCTTCGCCGCCAGCTTCGCGATGGGGACGCCCGTCGCTTTTGAGACGAACGGTACCGTGCGCGAGGAGCGTGGGTTCGCCTCCAGCACATACACTTCGGAGTCGGCGTTCTCGTCGTGGACGCCGGTCACAGCTAGCTGGACGTTCAGTAGACCGACAGTGCCGAGTTCGACCGCGATCTTCTCGACAACCTTGCGAACCCGCGCCATCGTCGCGTCGCCGAGCGATCGTGGCGGAATGACGCAGGCGGAGTCACCGGAGTGGACGCCCGCGCTCTCGACGTGTTCCATCACACCGCCGATGAGGACGTCATCGCCGTCCGCGACCGCATCGACGTCAAGTTCGACCGCGTCGGCGAGGAACTCGTCGATCAGAATTGGCTTGTCCGGCGCGACACGGACTGCCTCTTGGATATACTTTTTCAACTCATCGTCGCTGTGGACGACCCGCATCGCGCGCCCGCCGAGGACGTACGACGGCCGGACGAGGACGGGGTAGCCCACGTCACGCGCGAGCTCCAGCGCCTCTGCCTCGCTCGTCGCGGTGCCGCCAATCGCCTGCGCGATATCGAGGTCGTTCATCAGGGCGTTAAACCGTTCTCTGTCTTCGGCGAGGTCCATCGCCTCAACGCTGGTGCCGAGAACCGCACAGTCCAGCCCGCGGCGCTCGATCTCCGCCTGGAGCGGGTCGGCGATATTCACCGAGGTCTGCCCGCCGAACTGGAGCATCACACCGTCGGCGTCGGCCGCCTCAGCAACGTCGGCCACCTCCTCGGCCGTGATGGGCTCGAAGAACAGGCCATCGGACGTGTCGTAGTCGGTCGAGACCGTCTCGGGATTGTTGTTGACGACGTGGGCGTCGACACCATCTTCGCGGAGGGAACGCACGGCGTGAACCGAGCAGTAGTCGAACTCGACACCCTGCCCGATACGGATGGGGCCGCCCCCGACGACGATGACAGACTCGGTGTCGCGGTCGACCTCTAACTCCCCTGCTGCCGCGTCGCCCTCGTACGGACCGCGAAGCCACTCGGGCTTGCGCGAGGAGTAGTAGTACGGCGTCTGGGCCGCGAACTCGCCGGCGCAGGTGTCGACCTGCTTGTATGTCCGGCCGGGGACGTCGGCCTCGATATCATCGACGCTCGGGCCGCCGTCGCTCCGAGTCTCCTCCGCCGGGAGCCACGACGAGTGGCGGTCGCTAAAGCCGCCGCCGGTCAGCGCCTCCACCTCGTGGTTGGTGAAACCGATGCGCGCCGCGTCGGCGAAGTCGCCGGTCGGCGCGTCACGCGCCGCCTCAACGATCCGCCCGTAGCGCTCGAGATACCACTCTTTGATCCCGGTGAGTTCTGCGATCTCGTCGAGGTCGTAGCCTCGGTCGAACGCCTCGAAGATGGCGAACGTGCGTTCAGGCCGGGGTGTCGCGAGGTAGTTCTCCGCCAGTTCCTTGTCGTCGACCGTCGTCCAGTCGGCCGCGGGGGTGTACTCAGTTGAGCGAAGCGCCTTGAGCATCGACTCTTCGAACGTCCGGCCGATGGCCATCGCCTCGCCCGTGGACTTCATCGCCGTCGAGAGCTCAAAATCCACCTCGTCGAACTTGTCGACGGGCCAGCGTGGGATCTTCGTCACCACGTAGTCGATGGCGGGTTCGAACGCCGCCGTTGTCTCGCCCGTAATTTCGTTTTCGATCTCGTGAAGTCGCTCGCCCATTGCGACCTTTGCGGTGACGCGGGCGATGGGGTAGCCGGTCGCCTTCGAGGCGAGCGCGGAGGAGCGCGAGACGCGCGGATTGACCTCTACGACCCGGTACTCGCCGCCGGGCGTGCCGTCGTCGTGCCACGCGAACTGTATGTTACAGCCGCCCTGGATACCAAGTTCACGGATGACGTCGAGCGCGGCGTCCCGCATCACCTGGTGGCCTCTGTCCGGGATCACCTGCGACGGGGTGACGACGATGGACTCGCCGGTGTGGATCCCCATCGGGTCGATATTCTCCATATTACAGATGATGATACAGGAGCCGCCGGCGTCCCGCATCACCTCGTACTCCAGCTCGACCCAGCCGTCGATAGATTCGGTGATCATCACCTCACCGTTGCGCGAGAGGCGCAGGCCGCGACGCACCATCTCCATCAGCTCATCGCGGTCGGAGACGACGCCCGAGCCCTGTCCGCCGAGCGTGTACGTCGTGCGGACGATTGCGGGGAGTCCGCCAACCTCCGCGACAGCGTCGTCGACCTGGTCACGCCCGTCGATCGTCACCGAGCGCGGCACCGGCTCGCCGATAGAGCGCATCCGGTCGCGGAACAGCTCCCGGTCCTCTGTTGCGTAGATCGTGTCGAGTGGTGTGCCCATCACGTCGACGTCGTACTCCTCGAGGACGCCCTGCTCCGCGAGTTCGGCCGTGACGTTCAGTCCCGTCTGGCCGCCCAGCCCGGCGATTACCCCATCTGGGTCCTCCTTGCGGATGATCTCAGCGATCGCGTCGGTGGTGATCGGCTCGATATACACCCGGTCTGCCATCTCCGGGTCGGTCATGATCGTCGCTGGGTTAGAGTTGACCAGCACCACCCGCGCTCCTTCCTCTTCGAGGGCTCGACAGGCCTGTGCGCCGGAGTAGTCGAACTCGGCCGCTTGGCCGATACGTATCGGACCGCTTCCGATGAGAAGGATAGTTCGGTCCTCGTTGGTCATCGTCGGAGGCAGAACGAACGGGCTAATAAGCCCAGCGGAAGGGGGCGACACAGCCGCTCTTCGGACCGACCCTCACGCTGGAGTGTCCCCTTCAGGTGTTCAGTCGATAGCGGTACGGAGAGTCCTGCACCACCTCGACGTCGCCACGGTCGGCATAGCGTCCGAGGACAGTTGCAACGCGGTGGGGATTATCGAAGCTGTCGGTTTCCTCGTCGTCGAGGAGCGCGAGAATCTCCTGTGCGGTGAGCGGTTCGTCGGCCTGCGAGAGGACTCCACGTAGACGTTCGAACTCGTGGCTGCGGGGACGCATTGCTATGTCTTACACAGAGGGCGTGGGAACTTATCATTCAGTGAGACAGCCGTCGTACGGGCGTCAGACAGGCGCTTGTGGTGGTTGCAGGCTCAGACCCGCACGTCGTCTGCCGAGAGATCCCGCTCCGCGCGATAGCGCTCAACGAACTCGCTCACATCGAAGTCGAGCATCGACGACTCGAACTCCTGGACGGCGTTGTCGTCCTCTGCGTGGCTCACCGCGTGTTCCATCAGTTCGACCACGAGTTCGACGATCGTCTCGTGGAGCGTCTGCGAGTCGAAATCGGTCACCCACAGCAGTGCGTAGCCTAGGTCCGGGTCGTCTGTCACGTCCGTACTCGCCACCTCGCCCGGAAACTCCTCGACAACGAGGCCGAGGAGGTGTGGCGTACCGAACTCCGGCATCTCCTCGCTCGTGGTCTCGACGGCCTCGCGGAGCGTCTCGACGACCACGCCCGGAAGGAACCGTTCTGAGGGGTGAGCATCCGTGACGACCGCGTGGCGCGCGCCACAGGCGCAGTCGTACTCACGCATCCCGAGGTCGAACGCGCGGGCACTGACGCGCTCTCCGCACGGCAACTCGACGGTCACCCCGTCCATATCATCGCCCGATGCGTCCATACCTCGCGTAGCGCACCCGTCGGGTTAAGAGACGCGGGTCTGGCCGGAGCCGTCAGCGCTCGGTGACGTAGAGAATCGGCCCGACGACGAGGAGCGCCATCCCCAGAAAGAGATACACACTTGGCATCAGCTCTACCGGCGTCAGCATGAACAGAAGTCCAAACACGACGGTGTTGATCGCGATGAGTCGCCGCGAGCCCAGCGGAACCGCTCCGAGGGTAGTCACCACGAGCCCAAGAACGAGCACGTGACCAAAGTGGTAGTCCAGGAGGAAGCTGTCGATGACCTGGAGCGGTATCATGACCGCTGATGACCCACTAGCGATATTCAAGGTTGTGTCTCCTCCTCGTTCTCCTCGACGTCGGTCAGCCCACGCGACGGCCCCCCAATGTCGAGCGGGCGAATCCAGCCGAACCAAACGACGACCACCGTGCCGCCGTAGCCGAGGGTCCAGACGACCACCCCCAGATCGTTCAGACCGGCCTCGCCAAGCAGCCGCCGGAGGACACCAGTTCCGGCGATACCGACGATCAACACCGTCGCCAGTAGGAGGGCGCTGCGGCTGAACAACCACTCCTCGTCATTGTCTTTACTCTCGTCTCCGTCCTCGCTCATAACCACAGTCGAAGCCGAACGGTACTCAAACACTCGATCTCTCGGTGATCATCTCTGTCGGCCCGCCCACGCCGTCCTGTGGTCCCCTTAGAAACCCCTTCGCACTCCCGTCGCTGGCGACGAGCCAAACGCTGTTCGTATTATCTCTTTGTGTGAGCTCGTATGGGCGGTGTTGCCAGTCGATGCCTCTGTGCTAGACGTGGCGTTCTCTGTAGGTGTGGAACGACGTGAAGTGGCTGGGGAGGCGCACTGCCCGTCTCGTGGCGCGTAGCGCCACCGGCGGGATGGGCCAACGCGGATTTGAACCGCGGACCTCCCGGTTATCAGCCGAGCGCTCAACCTGACTGAGCTATTGGCCCAGGGGAGCGCGTCCCGTCGTAACCGAGTCTCGAACCTAAACGTTCCCCTTTTCGCCAGCGTCATCCTCGGTGTCCCGGTAATCCTCTGGGTCTAAATCGACTGTCTGGTCCGCGCCTGGGAACCCACCGGTCCAGACGCCGCCGGTGACGAACCCCTCCACCCGGCTGTCGAGGTAGGGCACCACCAAGTAGCGCTTGAGTACCACCCTGACCGGTGCGCGCGTCGGCGGGAGCGCAAACAGGAACCCGAGCGCGTCGGTCACGAGGCCGGGGGTCAGGAGGAAGGCACCCGCGGCGACCAGCAGTGCGCCGTCGAGAAGTTCGTCGGCGGGGGGCTGGCCTCGCTGAAGCTTCTCGCTCGCGCCCCGGAGGGCGTGGCGCCCTTCCGCGCGAACGAGAAGCATCCCGAGCAGCCCCGTCAGCACGACGAGCGCCACCGTCGCCGCCCAGCCGAGCGTGTCAGCCACGACGACCAGGAACGCAGCGTCGGCAAGCGGAATCAAGAGGAGGCCCACGAGCGTCCAGCGGAGTCGCATGTCAGCTAATCCACCCGGCGCGGGCAAATGCCTTGTCGTCCCTCGTCAGGCTTACCCGGCCACGCCGCTCCGCTCCAGTATGGACGAGGCGGTAGCCGAAGACGGTGCCACGACGGTGCGCTGGCGCGACTGGGGGACGGAGGCGTTTGCAGAAGCGCGTGAGCGCTCGTGCCCGGTCCTTCTGTCGCTGACCGCGACTTGGTGCCTCCCTTGTCGCGAGATGGACCGTACGACCTACGCCGACCCCCGCGTCGCGGCGGCGGTCCACGACCGATTCGTGCCGGTCCGGGTCGACGTCGACCGGCGACCCCGCGTCCGTGAGCGCTACCACGCCGGCGGCTTTCCGACCACCGCCTTTCTCACACCCGACGGGACCGTGCTGACGAGCGCCGGCGCACTCGACGCCGACACGCTGCGCGACGTTCTCGACCGGGTCGCGGCGACCTACGCCGACCGCGACGATGCCGGGCGGGTTCCGCGCTCACTCGCCGGCAATGTCCCACCCGCGGGAGAGGTAACCCCTGCTATTGAGGCCCACCTTGCCGGCCAGCTAGCCGCACAGTACGACGAGGACAACGGCGGGTGGGGGGCCGAAGCGAAATTCCCGCTCCCCCGAACGCTAGAGTTCGCGCTCAAGCGCGACCCGGCGCGGGCGAGTCTCGCCTTCGACGCCGTCCGCGACGGCCTGCGCGACGACAATGGCGGGTTCTTTCGTTTTGCTGCCAACCGGGACTGGACCGAACCGAGCCGCGAGAAGCCTCTCGCTGTTGAGGCCAGTCTCTGTCGCGCGTTCGCCAACGCCTATCTCCACACCGGTGACGATGGCCGGCGCGAGACGGCCACGGGGGTCGCGGCCTTTCTCGACGACCAGCTCTGGACCGGCACGGCCTTCGGTGGAAGCGTCGGCGCAGACGGGCGCCGCGACACGACCGTCTTCGCCGGTCCAAACGCCCTCGCCGCGGACGCCCTCCTCGCCCTCGCCGCCTACGTCGACGACGAGGACGCCCGCGAACGAGCGCAGACCACCCTCGAGACCGTCGACGACAGCCTCGTCGATAACGGCGCGGTCCGGCGGTACGAGGCCGATGACGCCCCGTCCGCGCCGCTCGACGACCGTGCTCACCTTGTTAGAGCGTACGCCCGCGCGGAACAGGTCCTCGGTGGCGACTGGGCTGCCCGCGCTCGCGCCGTCGCCGACGAGACGATAGCGACACTCCGGACCGATGACGGCTCGTTCCGCGATGGGCTCTCTGAGGGCGCCGGACTGCTCGACCGCCCGCTTCGACCGCTCGACGGGAACGCACACCTCGCCGGCGCGCTTCTCGATCTCGCGGCACTCACGGGCGATGAGCGGTACCGGGCGGTCGCCCGCGACGCCATCGCCGCTTTTGCCGGCGCTCACGAGCGGTTTGGGGTTCAGGTCGCGGCCTACGGGGCCGCCGCAGCCCGACTGACGGACGGCGGCGCGCCCGTCGTCGCGGTGACCGATGCACCCGGGTCGACCCTCCATCGCGCGGCGCTCAGGGTGGCCGACCACGAGACTGTTGTCCGGCCGAACGCTGGCGGCGAGGCTGGCACCGCGCGAATTCGCACGGAGGGCGAGAAAGAGTGGTCCGCACCTGCCAGCGACCCGGAGACGCTGATGACGCGGGTGCGCGAGCGGACCTGACTGGCTACCGGTCGCCGCTCCGCATCGCACCGTTCGTCGCGCCGTCCGTTGAAAAGGGTGTGTCGCCGTCGCCGTTCATTGCCGCGTCGCCGTTCGTCTCTGCCCTGAGTTGCCCCATCGTCAGTTCGCGCTCAGCGTGGGCGTTGTGCTGGTGGATCGACTCGTCGTTGGACTGGCGCATCCGCACCACCGCGTCGTCCGGCAGGGCCTCGAATCGTTCGACAACGTTGTCTGCAAGGGCGCGCACACAGTCCTCGACGAACCGCGCGTTCGAGTGTGAGGCGAAGGTCATGTGGTCTTCGTCCGGGCGCTTCGCAACGTTGTAGATGCGCGCGCTCATGGAGTCACGGGCGACCTGCACGAGGTCGTGGATGTCAACGGCGGGCGAGCCCTTGGCGCCGACTGCAAGAAAGGCGTGGCCGCGCTGGGAGTGGCCAGGTTGGGGAACCCGGTCCAGAAACATCTCGGTTGTCTCGTCGTCGACGCCGAGGCCGGTCAGCACCTCCCGGGCGCGGGTCTCCGACATCCCTTGCGAGCAGGGACAGACCGTCATCCCCGTTACCTCGACGCCGATAGACTCGTCGGTGCCCTCCGCCGTTGCCGTTGCCTCGGCGACTACGCCGACGCTGTGCTGTGTTGGCAGACCACTCTCCGGGGCGTCCTCGCGAAGAATAAGATCTGCCTCCATCCGTACTTGTGCCGTCGTCGTGTAGTCGTGTTTCGCGAGCAGTCGCTCCGCTGCGGACCCACAGACACCCTCCAGTCGGGAGTCGGGGTTCGCAAGCACTGCCTCCAGCGTCTCGTCGATAACCTGCATGTTGCGACTCATGTCGATCCCCTTGCGCTCGGCGGGGAGGTCGACGTACACCTCAAAGTCGGCAGTGAACACGAGTGGCCGGTCGTCGTCGCGCGGCACCTCCACGAGCTTCTCGACGTCCGTCACCCCGACGCGGCCAAGTCCGACCGACACGTCCGGTCGCGACGCCTGGACGTCGGGCAGTTGACGCTCCATAAAAATCACTTTCGGCGGGCTGTGATTATGCGTTTCGATGGCCTACGGCCAGTCCTCGCGCTCCGCCCCATCGAACGGGTCGGCCGCCGGCGCGTCTGCGTCAAGCTCCCATCCCGCCGCCTCAGCGGCCGCTTCCACATCGAGATACTCCCAGCCGGCGTCCTCGGCGACGGCGCTGTCGTCCTCGCCCGTCCCGACGAACACGTGCCGGTCTGTCTCGAACTGCTCGCGCACCCGGTCTAAACTCTCCTCAACCCCTCGCGGTCCGGAGAAAAAGTCCTGTCGCACCCGGTGCTTTCGTGTGTAGTTCGTCACGACGTAGGTCGGCTGTTCGGAGACGACCCCGACGTACTCTGTCCACCCCCGAGCGTCCGCGAAGACCGACTCCGGGTCCGAAACCGCACGCAAGGCGTCCAACTCGATGGCGAGTGTCATCGATCCCTCGGCGTCCATAGTCGGGGTCGGTGCCCGGCCTACAGGAACCTTGCGACTACGACTGTGTCGCGGCTGCGAGCCTGTCGACGTCAACCTGCTTCTCTAGCAGCGCATCGATCTGGTCGGTGACGACCCGCTCCTCTTTCATCAGCCGCTTGTACGCCGACTGCGCCGAGAGGTCGCCGACCAGAACGCCACCGACAATCTTCCCGTTTTTGAACGCGACGCGGCGCCACTCGGTGTCCGAGTACTTGCGCTCCGCGTGTTCGTCTCCGATCGTCGGGTGGCCGAACGAGAGGAATGGGAAATCGAAGTGTGTGATCGAGTAGGTTGACACCCAGCGGAACGCCTCCTCCTCGCCGTCAGCGATCATGTTGGTGGCGGCGATAGAGCCCTGCTCCTTCGCGCTGCCCCACGAGCCGTTCTGCTCACGTTCGCCCGTGATCGTGTCGTGATAGCGCGTCACGTCGCCCGCGGCGTAGATATCCTCGGCCGTCGTCTGCATGTACTCGTTGACGACGATACCGTTGTCCACCTCGATCTCCGTTCCCTGGAGCAGTTCGACGTTGAAGTCAAGCCCGATAGCGACGCCAGCCCAGTCACAAGGGTAGCGCTCGCCGGTCGGATCAACCGCGGCCTCAACGTGGCCGTCGTCGTCCACCTCGAAGTGGTCGACACCAGAGTTGAAGACCGGCTCGACACCAATGTCGCGCAAGGCGTCGTGGATAATCTCGCCGCCCTCCTGCGTCAGCGCGTAGCGCCACCAGCACTCCCCACGCATCAGGTACTTTGCGTCGACGTTCTGCGCCCCGCAGATCGCGGCGAGGTCGATACCAAGCAACCCGGCTCCGACGACGACCGCCCGTTCGCTCGCCTCGGCGTCCTCTTTGATCCGGCGGGCGTCCTGAAACGTCCAGAAGTGGTGGATACCGTCCGCGCCGCCGTTCTCAACCGGGATCTGGGTCGGTGTCCCGCCAGTCGCAAGCAGGAGTTTGTCGTACGAGATCGTCTTGCCGTCGTGGGTCTCAATCTTGTGGTCGCCGGGACGCAGGTCCGTCACCACGGTGTTGAGTCGCAGGTCGACGTTGTTGTCCTCGTACCACGACTTGTCGTGGATCGAGATTGGGGCCTCTGGCAGTTTCCCCTTCGCATACTCCTTTATCAAAATCCGGTTGTACAGTGCCTCGCCCTCCTCGGTGAGGACGATGATTGAGGCGTCCGGGTCACGCTCGCGGAGCGTCTCTGCGGCAGAACTCCCCGCGATCCCGTCGCCAACGACAACGTACGACTCACTCATAGAGCGGTCTTTGGACCCGGGGGTAATGTGGATTGCCCTCTGTCCGAGCAGTTGAGAATACCGCAGGCGTGCGTTTCAATATGGCTCGACCCGTACGTTTGTGTGATGAAGATACGGCAGAATATCAGACACTTCGCCGCCAAACAGGCGCTTACGCTCCCGGTCGTCGGGCCGCGCGTCCGCGAGCGACTCGTTGACCTCCACGTCGATATCTTCGGCGCAAAGGCCGCCGACGGCCGCCGTGAGGAGCGCGAAGACCACATGGACGCCTTCTTCGACAACACCTTCGACACGTACGTCGCGGCGTTGGAGACGGGCTATCTAGAGGCTGAGGCCCGCGAAGTCACACATATTCAGGCCAACTTTGACTTCTACAACCACGGCTGGACAGAGATGATGGAGTTTCCAGCCGACGAACTCGGGGACCACCGCGACCGATATGCCGACTTTTTTGACACGCACGGCATCACCGTTGACGACCCACTCGGGGAGTTCACACGTGTTTCAGTCCCGGACGCGCCGTCGACCCCCGAGCGCATTGATGAACCCGTTCACCCGTACGCAGAGGGCGGGTTCGCCGACGACGTCTACGTCGAGACGCCCGACGGCGAGGTGATAGTTGGTGGACGCCCCGAGCCCGAGGACGTCGACCCGACGGACGCGCCGGGCGCCGACGAGGACGTCCGAGCCGACTAACTTCGCCGCGTCGCCGCCGCTGCTAGTCGCGCGAGCGTTACGCTCCCTCCCTCTCGCACCGGGTCGCCGTGGCCCATCGCCAGCAGTTCGGCCGCTGGCGCGCGGTCCGCCAGGTCGACGATGCTCTCTGTAACCGCCTGCGTGTCGTAGCTCAGGAGCCATGGCGACACGCGCAGGCGCCCGCGTCGTTCGAGAACGAGGTCACCGACGAACAGCGCCGACCGCTCGTCGTGTTCGTAGGCGACGTGGCCCGGCGTGTGGCCCGGCGTACGGTAAGCGTCGAACGGCCCGATTCGGTCGCCATCCGCCACTCGTTCGACCCGGAGCGACGTCGTGTCGAGAAGCAGACCCATTGCACGCTGTAGCAGGCCCTTGTGATTTGTGACCGGTGGGCCGTCCGTCCCCTCCGTCCACGCTGCGTCCGGGTCGGCGGCGTACACCGGTGCGTCGAGGCCGCGGTGCTCCAGGCCGGTGAGACCGCCGACGTGGTCGAGGTCGTAGTGTGTCAGGAGGACTCGTTCGACGTCCGCGAGCGCTGCGCCTGCCCGCTTGACGCCTGTCTGAATAGCGTCTGCGTCCCACGGCGTGCCTGTGTCGACAAGCGTCGGTCCTCCGTCGTCGGCCTCGACAAGATAGGCGTTCACGCCGTAGCCACGGAGGCGTCGAACGCCGTCTTGGAGCGCTGCCATGTAGGTGGCGACGACGGCCCCGAGTAACTTGAATCAGGCGCTAACTCTCCATTCGCCGGTGCTCGGGTCAGTCGCTCAGGTCGGGCGACACACGAGCCTCGGGCGCGTCGGGCATCGCTCCCTTCGCGGTGATTCGGTCCGCGCACTCGAAGCCCGCGACAACCCCCCCGTCGAGGCTCCGTTCTGGATACTGCGCCGGACTCGCCATCCCCGCGTAGTAGATACCCTCCGCCAGCTCGTCGGCGAGGTTGTACGGCACCACAAGGTCGAGGTAGCCCCGTTCGTACACCGGCGCGGCGCGCGGGGCCCGGGCCAGCCTGAATTCGGAAACCACAGAGCGGTCGAACGCGGGAAACATCGACGCGATTTCCGAGAGCCACAGGTCTCGAAGCTTCGCGTCGCTCGCCTGCCAGCGCGGGTCGTCGAGGCTCTGGACGTAGCTCGCGACGTAGAGGAGATGGTCGCCGCCGTATCGCTCTGGGGGCACGAAGTTCGTGTGTTCAATCAGCGCACCGAAGGGCGCATCGTGGGCGACGTTGAGCCAGTAAGTGTCCGTGAGCGACTCCTCGAGCGTCACGACGGCACAGAGCGCGCCTTGGAAGTCGACAGCACACTCATAGCCGGTGAGCGCCTCAAGAACGTTCGGCATCGTCGCGACAACGATCCCCTCGCTCTCCTCAACTCGCTCGTCGCCATCGTCGAGTGTCACCGTTGCCACACGGCCGTCTGTGACTCCCACTTCGGTCACACGTGTTCCCATCTGGATATGATCGTGGCCCACCGCCTCGACGAGGGTGTCGAGTAGTCGGCCGAACCCGCCCTGTAAGTAGCCGAGTACCTCGCCGCGGAGCAGATCACGCTCTCCACGGAACTTCACCCGCCCGAGGAACCACGCGGCGCTCACGTCCTTCTTTCGCTCGCCGAACTTCGCGTCGAGTAGCGGGTCGACGAACTGGTCGTACACTCCACGGGTGGTGTGATCGACAACGAACTCCTTTATCGGGACGTCCTCAAACGCCGCGAGATCGTCGTAGGTGTCGAACGACGGCCACCCCCCGCGTACGTCGATCCCGGTCGTGAGCATCCCGAGTCGGAACTTGTCGTAGAGGCTCATATGCGGATACGCGAGAATCTGCCACGGGGTGTCGAGCGGGTGGACCACCCCGTCGACGTAGTAGGCGTTTTCACCGATTCGCCACTCGATATCGTCGCCGAGGCCCAGCTCCTCGGCCAACTCGACTATCGTCTCTTCAGACTTCGAGAGGTGGTGGTAGAACTTCTCTATTTGCTCACCGCTCGTCTCGTACGTGGCCGCCAGCCCCCCGAGGTCGTCGCCAGCCTCGATTACTGTGACCTCGTGCCCCCGGTCACGCAGCCGGTAGGCCGCCGCGAGCCCCGCAATCCCGCCACCGACGACGTGGTACACGCCACCTATGTCGGTGGGGCCCGGTCAAGTCGCTTGTGTCTCTTGTTTGGTCAGGTCTGCAACCAGCACGAAGTCGGGCGCGTCGGCGAGCCTCGCCCCGGTGTTCGCGTCGCGGTCGGGCGTCAGCGTCACGGATTGGGACTCGGTCAGCGGTTCGAACCCGGTTGAGCGCGAGAGCGTGAGGCTCGGAGTGTCCCAGCCGAAGACACAGTTGCGACAAACTGTCCCCCCTGTCGACCGGAGCCAGTCGAGTGTGGCACGTGTCAGCCGAGCGCACATTCCCTCGCCCCGAGAGCCGCGGGGGCGACCCGGAGCCCAGACGCCCAGCCCTCCGTCTCGGGGAGAATACCGTCACGAACGACCACGACCACCGTGCCGTCGGGCTCCCCGACCAGTACCCGTCGGTCCGCCCTGTCTGCCGCCTCGCGCACCCACTGCGGGTAGGTGTCGCAGACCTCGCGGTCCGGCCACGTATCGGCCGTCAGCGTGCCTACACGCGCCGTGTCGAGGTCGCGCCCGTCTCGAATCGGTGAACTACCCTACCCTACTCGCTCACGGCTGACGCCGTTCGCTCGTTGAGGGGAGGGCTTCCTGCTTCCACGACGCGCTTTGCAGATACAGGTGTATCCACAGGGAGCGCAGTCTCCACAGGCGTTGATTCGGAGTATCCCACTCCTACATCTTCGAGACCGCGAGAAAGAATGTTCCACGCCGCGTTCACGTCCCTGTCCGCCTCAAACCCACACGCCGGACAGGAGTGTTCACGGACCCACAACGGCTTCTCCGTCGAGACGCCACAGGACGCGCACTCCTTGGTCGTCCCGCGTGGATTGACCGCGACGAAGTGCGTCCCCTCTCGTTCGCACTTGTATTCGAGCATCCGGAGGAACGTCCGCCACGCGGCAGACGCCG
>CAKZPG010000012.1 GCA_937138675.1 uncultured archaeon
CGCGGTCGACACCCATCGACTGCCGGGCCGTCGCGACGCGGGCGAGATCGTCGTACTTGGTGCGCTCCTCGGCGTCCATCGGAGGCACGTACTCGGGGTCGTTGATGTCGATCGTCTGCTGTCCGGCGGCCGTCAAGGGCGCCGCCCGGTCAAGCTCGACGGCGACGCCCTGGGCCAGTGCGTTGAGCAGCGGCTTCTCGCGGAGGCGTGCCCCAGGGTTCGCGCCGACAATCGACTGGTCCGCACGCGTCGTGTTGAGCAGCTCGCGCTGCTGGCGGTAGATCTGGCGGCGGTTGGCGAGCACATGGTCGTCGGCGAGCCACGGCGCCTCCTCGTTGACGAGGTGCGAAAACTTCTCGGAGTCGGAGAGACTCGTCCGAGTGAACTTGTCGTAGAACTGTGGGTTGTGCTTGCGTTCCGAGACTTGCTTTTGTTGTGTCTGGATGCCGTACTCGGCTGCCGCCCGAGCCGCATCGCGCTCGGTCTGGCGTCGATGCTGTTCGCGGAGTCGTCGGTCGTGTTCATCTTGATCGGACATGGTTAGTCAGCGGTTGTCTCTGCGGAGCCGGTTGATTCGGCGGCGTTCTGCTGCGGCGACGGGTAGGCGCCGAACAACCGCAGCGCAAACACCACGAGTGATATGATCGCGAGCGCGAGCGCCGTAAACTGGAGCGACGAGACGACGCGGACCCAATGCAGGCCGTCAGCGGTCAACATCGCCACGTCGCCGCCGACGATGGCGAGCCACGCCCACGCGGTGAACGACAGGCCGCTCGTCACGTAGACGGCCGTCTCGCGGGCGAGGATTGCCCAACAGGCCGTCGCGGCCAACGCCACGAGGGCGACGGCCGCCCAGAGCGCCAGGGGCGTCACAGCGTCCACACCTCCGCGACGTAACTCCAGAGCGTGCGGACGCTTGCGACGAGGCCGAACAGCCCGAACAGCCCCATCAGCGGCGCGACGACTGTCCACGCCGCTTCGGTCTCAGCCGTGCGCTGGTAGGCGCGATACTCAATCGTCGCCTGCTGGCCGTCGCTGGTCTGTGAGGTGTTGCCCCACGTTATCGTGCCCGTGCTTGCGTCCCAGTCGTACGCGGAGTCGTTGAGGACAGTCCCGCCGGCAGTAATTGTCGGATCGGCGCCGTAGCCCTCGCTCGTGGCGTTGGCGTCGACGCTGGTGGGACTGGCGTAGTCGACAGTCACCTGCTCCTCGATCGCGTGGGGCGTGCCCGCACGCTCGTAGGCCGTTGCCAGCGTCGGGACGGCGAGGATGAGCAGCAGGATGACCACCGCCAGTTGGGCGACGCTATCGCCGTCGGTCATCGTCCTCCCACGGTGGCGAAAGAATGTGGATCATGGTGGGGCGATGCCCCTCGGAAGTCGGGTTAGAACCCGCTCCAGAGGGACAGGAGGACGGCCGCCGCGGCGATGATCACGCCGATCACCAGTAGGTTGAGGCCCTGGCCGGCGACCTTGAAGATCGAACTCACGTCGATCACGCCCGTCGAGTTGCCGACGACGTCAAGATTGCTCATCTGGTTGAGCACGATCCCGACGACGCCGATCCCGATAGCGAGGGAGCCGATCCGCTTGGCGCCCATCTGCTTCATTCGGTGGAGACGTGACGCCGGAGTTGCCCCCTCCGCCTCGTCGGCGGCCTCTTCAGCCGCAGTTTCGAGCTGTTCTTTGGCTTCAGTGATGCCGGGCGTGCCGGCGCCCGCCTCGAACTGTTCGTCGACCGTATGGCTTTGAGCGGCGGCCATGCTCCCCAGTATGCGTCTCGGCAACTTATCTATAGGATAAATGTACTACATCCATGCCCTACAGACATGGTATACTTATGTGACATCATCCCGTACAGTCGTGTGTAATGGCCTCGGCAAACCGCCGGCACCGTCCAACCGTGACACTCGACACTGGTGACTTGGTCGATGACGTGACGCGGAAAGCACAGCAACGCGCCGATGCCGAGTCGATCCGGGTCAATCTCAGCGAAAAAGGCTCGTGGTACCACGGCATCGAAGGCGGCGAGGAACTGTCACTGCTGATCTTCGAAGAGGGCATTTGGGTGACGACAACCGATGAGTAACGACCGAGATTCGGACGACACTGCTGATCGGCGTCTCATTCGCGAGGCGAAAGAAGAGGCGTTCCACGCACGGCGGCAACTCCGGCGGGAGCAACCGAACCCATCGTTGGCTTCGAAGCGCGACCTCGCTGCGGCGCTGGAGGACTACCGTGACCAACTGCTCGACTATCGCGACGACAACGCGTTAGAGACTGATTGGAAGAAGCGCGACGTTGATGTTGACGTGCTGCCGTCGTTGCTCTCACAGACGACGACAGTTTCCCAGAGCCTCAACCGGCGAGGGTCGCCGTCCACCACCCAGCAGGTCCCGAAGGTCGCCAAGACCTCCTCCGCGCACCTCATCCACATCGGCAAGGAGTTGGACAAGATCGCCGCCGAACTCGGGTTCGCCGCCTCGACGAAAGATATCACGCCGAGCGAGGAGGCCACGATGGCCGACCTGCGCGGACTCCTAAAAGCGCGCGGGCAGACCGAAGCGCTCCGTAATCTCCCCGAAGGAGAGGCGACAGACATCGACACGCCTGTTGAGGGTGATGACTGATGAGTACGGACACGATCCCGAATAGCGAGACATGGGACGACGGTGTCGAAACGCCCGGCGAAGTCACAGATCGGACCGAAAAGGGAGGATGGACCGGGGATCCGCCGGACGGCCTCAGTGGCCCGTTCTTCCAGAAGCTCGGGAAACGCAAGTTGCAGGGGCGCGACGCGAAGGTACTCGTCACTGCGAAAGACGGCCAGACCGGGGTCGGCAAATCGAACGCCTGCGACTTCCTGGCGTACGTTTCGGATACAACACCGCAGGGCTTCTCCCGCGACAAGGTGACGATCGAACCAGCCCGCTTCATCGAATTGTACAACGAACTCCCGCTGAACTCCGCGATCGTCATGGAGGAGGCCGAACAGTTCGACTCGCGACGCTCACAGCGCAACGAGAACGTCGAAGGCTCGCAGAAGTGGCAGCAGGCCCGCGTCCGAGAGATAATCGCCTACCTCAACCTGCCCGATCCGTCGATGATTGACCGTCGGTTTGAGAAGCTCGCGGACTTCTGGATCAATATCGAATGCCGGGGGCGGGCGCGGATCTACGAGAAGAAGATCCACTCAACCAAACAGAGCGTCTACTACAAAACGCTCCAGACGCTGGAGTGGCCGAACATGGACGCATCGGCTACGTTCCAGGCGATGGACTCGCTGAAAGATGGTCTCCTCGATGGAGAGACTGGAAAAGACGGCCTTATCCGCGAGTCCGAAGCCCAAGAGCGCATCGACCGCGCGGTGCGACAAGCCGAGAAGGAAACCCGCGACGAACTTCTAACCGCGATATACCGAGAGTCAGAACTGACTGCGGGCGATATCGCCGAATGCTCGGCAGTCGAGATTCAAGGCTCTCGCATCCGTCAGATTGCCAATGGGGGGAGTTAACGCTGTGGCTACCACAATCACCATACGGCGTCGATGTATGCCAGCGTTAGTAATCTGCAGAAAGGCCCATAACTATATTCAAACACACGTACCAAGCAAGCCGATCCGGAAAGCAAGGCGGGCAGGGGCGGTAGTCGGTCTCTCGGTGCTGCTTCTTTCGCTGTGGTCTGGGTCGGTGGCCGCCTCGCCGCCGACAGTCCAGTTCGACGAGCCGATCAACGACTCGGCGACGTACAACGCCTCGACCGAGGTCACGATCTCGGACGGCACGCTCGTCCTCACGGGTTCTGCCACCGACCCGGACGGCATCTCGCATCTGACCATCGCGCGCACGTACGAGTACCACGATGGCGAGGATGACGGCCGCGGCACGGAGGTCGACCGCTACTACGCGACGCCCGACGCCTCAAACGGCTCGTTTGAGCACCGCGTCCCGCTCGGGACTGGCACGAACGAACTCAACGTCTCGGTGGTGGACGGCGACGGCCATCCGACACAGCT
>CAKZPG010000013.1 GCA_937138675.1 uncultured archaeon
TGCGTTCCTTGTCCGCGTCAGCGGACTGCGGTGCTCGTTGAGCGTGGGGGCTGAGCGCCTACTTTCAGCGAAAGCCACGGAACCACTCAAGGAAAAGATAATACGGGCGGCGCAGATCGCCACTTATGGATACACTCTCGCGTGACGAACTCAATGAGCTGGCGGCGTCGTATGGGGTCGGGCTCCCCGACGCGCAGGCCGAGACCGTTCGGGACCTGGTTAATGACTTTCTGGCGCCACTGGACGCGATAGAGGAGGTCCAGACGCCTGCCGACCGGAGCGAGGAGACCGGCGAGCGGTCGTGGCGACGGCCCGACCCGGGGGCGGACCCCTGCGGCGCGGTTGTCCACAGATGTGACGTACCGCCCGCAGGCGACGGGCCGCTCTCGGAGATGACGGTGGGGGTCAAAGATATCATGAGCGTCGCGGGCGTGCCGATGGAGTGTGGGTCTGATGTGATGCGCGGGTTCGTCTCTGGGCGTGACGCGACTGTCGTCGAGCGGATGCGTGAGGCAGGCGCGCAAGTAACAGCGACGCTCGCCTGCGACGAGTTCGCCGGGAGCGCACGGGGGACGACGGGGTCGGGAGGCCCGGTTCGGAACCCCCACGACCTGGAGCGGACCGCCAGCGGTTCCTCGGGCGGGAGCGCTGTCGCTGTTGCCGAAGGGACTGTGGACGTGGCGCTTGGGTCCGACACCGGCGGCTCGATTCGGATGCCGGCCGCGGTCTGTGGGGTGGTCGGCCTCAAGCCGACCCACGGGCTGGTTCCGCTCGCGGGCGTGGCCGAGAACACGTATACACAGGACCACGTCGGACCTCTCGCAACCTCCGTTGCGGACTGCGCTCAGGTACTCAGTGCAATCGCGGGCAAGACACCTGACGACCCGGGGAGTATGGTCGCCGCGGGCCGGGACACGTACCGTGTCGGGGGCTACGTTGAGGCCGCTGCGGACCCGCCCGCTGCTGCGGACATCACCCTCGCCGTCGTTGAGGAGGGAATGGCTAAGGGGGTCCGTGATGAGGTGGTTGATCGGACGGCTTCCGCTCTCGACCTGCTACGGGACGCCGGCGTGACAGTTGAACGCGTCTCCATTCCCGAATACCACCAGACACCGGTCGTAAAAAATCTCCTGAGCCTCTCGGAGCTGGCCGCACATTGGCGGGCCGGCGGCGCACCTTACCGGCGCGGTGGGGTCGTTGACCCGGGGTATCAAGACGCCCTCCAAACGCGGACCCGTGCGAATCCGGATCGGCTCGGGGCGTTCTACCGGAGCAAACTCCTCGCGGGCGCGCAGCTACTTGAACGAGGCGGCCGCCGCTACACTCGCGCACAGGCCGCCAGAGAAGTCGTTCGTGAGGCATTTGAGACTGCCCTTGACGGCGTCGACGCCCTTGTCGCGCCGACGATGCCTGACATCGCTCCGCGCATCAAAGACGTCGCCGACCCGGGGTTCGACTGGTCGCTAAACACCCGGCCCGCTGACGTGACGAGGCAGCCGGCGATGTCCCTGCCTGTCGGACGGGTCGAGGGAATGCCGGTCGGACTCCACCTCCAGACGGGTGCGTTCGAGGAAGCGTCACTCCTTGGCGTCGCCGCACGCGTCGAAGCGACCCTCGACTGAGGCCGACCAGTTTTGACGCTGGCGACCACTCAGTCTGTCGTGATGGAGTCGCCAGTCGAGACACAAGTCGGGAAACTGTTACGCGAGCGCGGCGAGACGGTGGCGCTCGCGGAGTCACTGACCGGCGGGCTGGTCGGGTCACTCCTAACCGACGTGCCCGGGTCTTCCGACTACTTCGACCGGGCGACGGTCGCATACTCGAACGATTCGAAGTTGGAGGCACTAGGGGTCACACGGGAGTCGATTGACGACCACGGCGCCGTCTCGGAGACCGTCGCGGTCGAGATGGCGCGTGGCGCCCGTGACGGGGCTGGGACGGACTGGGGCGTCTCGACGACGGGCGTCGCGGGGCCGACAGGCGGTACCGAGCAAAAGCCGGTCGGACTCGTTTGGGTCGGCATCGCGCGCGCCGCAGATTGGGGGTCGGGCGGCTCGTTCGCGCGTGCTGAGCGACACGTCTTCGACGCCGATCGACTCGCAGTCAAGCGTGCGAGCGCCGAGGCTGCCCTCGAACTGCTGGCGCGGGGGCTCGACAACTGAGCAACGCGGTTATGTCTGACGCGTCCCGATTGGTGGCCGTGCCTGATACGTTTGGCGTCGGCGTCCACATCACCGACGACCAACTCCGTCTTGTCGTCCGTGTGCCGAGTGAGCTGAACTCCGCGTGGCGCGACCGCGAGGCGTTTCAGCAACGGGTTGAGGAGGTTGTCTGGGCGGAACTGGACAGAGAGGAGACTCTGGGCGCGGTGACGCGCGATGCCGCGGCCGGCGAGACGGTCCAGCTGGGGACGGTGACTCTCTCACCGGACGGAACTGTCGAGACTCACGACCTCGCTGAGCCGTGAGGCCTATCCAGCGCGCTGCCATAGACCGTGCGCTTTCGGCTACGGACCCGGCGTTCGCGCGCCGCCATCTCAGGCTGGTGGCCGCTGTTGACGGCGAAGAGACGACTGACCCACTCGCTATCTCACTCGCAGCCACGCTTGCCGTCGCCACAGATAAAACCGCGCCGCCTGTGCCGCCAAGGCTGCCGACTCCAGGGCGCGGCGTCGACCAGGCCGCGGCCCGGGGTGGTGCCGTCGCAGTCGCGCGGTTCGACTGCTCACTCGCCGCTGTCGCGACCCGCGCCGACCTGCCGCGCGCGGCCGTCCGCCGGGCGCTCACTCTCGTATAAGCGGCAACAGAACCGTTTATAAGTGGCTTTTAAGTGGTAGGGGGTCGACGTCTAAGTCGAACGATGAACGAGCCGGTTGACACGATCGAGATCCAGAACGTGGTC
>CAKZPG010000014.1 GCA_937138675.1 uncultured archaeon
CGCCCCGGTGCGGATGCAAGATGGGCGTTCCGTGCCACCGCTCCCGACTCACTCGCCGTCCCGTAGGGGACGGCTCGCTCCGTGCGGGAGTAGGACACCTGGCCGACATTCAAACGCGACAAAAAGCGTGTGTCAGCCCGTGGAATTCTCCCGTCGAGCCAATAGGAGTGGGACACTCCGAATCTACGCCTGTGGAGACTGCACTCCCTGTGGCGGACGAGACTTCGCAGTCACCCCCGCTACAAAACTGCGTCAGAGAAGCAGGAAGCCCCACCCTCAGCGAGGCAGTCAGGTCAAGCAGGGTGGGGTAGTTCACGCTGTCGCGCCACCCAGTTGATAGTGTGACTCTCAAGCAAACTCGTGCTGGAGCGTATCTGTGTGGTGCGCTCGCCGGCGGACTGATGACGGCGGCGCTGATCGCGGCGCGTGAGCGGTCGGTCACGGCGGCGCTGGGTGCCTTTGCAGGTGCCGTTCTCTGTGGCGCCGGCGCGGTTGCGCTGGAGGAGTGGGCGCAGATCCGTCAGCAGGCCTCGCAATCGCAGTAGCGCTCGCAGACGGGGTTTCCACAGTCCGGGCTGCGAGCCTGACAGAACTCGCGGCCGTGCGTGATGAGCAGGACGTGGAGCGGGTAGATCAACTCGTCGGGGACGAGTTCGTCAAGCAGGTCGTGCGCGCGGGTGTTCGACGTCGACTCCGGGACGAGGCCGAACCGTTTCGAGACCCGCTCAACGTGGGTGTCAACCGCCATTGTCGGCTTGCCGAAGTGGAAGTTTAGGACGACACTCGCCGTCTTCGGCCCGACACCCTTGATTTCGGTCAGCCAGGTCTTTGCCTCGTCAGTCGGCATCGCGTCGAGAAAGGCGAGCGAGTACGCGCCACCGGTCTCCTCACGCACCGCGCGGAGCGAGCGCTGGATACGTGCGGCCTTCTGGTCTGGCAGGCCGGCAACTCGGATGGTCTCCGCGAGATCATCGTGCGAGGCCGACTCTATCGCCGCGAAGTTGTCGTACGTCGAGAACAGCGACTCTGACGCTCGCGCCGTGTTCGTGTCCGCGACGTTCTGCGAGAGGATAGTCGTCAGTAGCTGTTCGACTCCCTCACCTGGTTGACCGCCGTGGGCGTCCGTTCGTTCGACAGGGCCATGCAGGTCGACCAGTCGCTCGTGGAGGTTCCAGACCGCGGCGCCATCCCAATCGGTGACTGTCACAGCTGACACAACGTGCGCGAGCGGGTTTAACAGATTGCGTCGGGACACGAACTTGCAAGCGACGCGCTGGCGATGGCCCGGGCGTGCAGGCAGGTTCCGTAACGGTGTTCGAGGCGCTCTTGGGCACCGATTTGCTGGTCCAAGCCGCTGGGGGTGGGCTGGTCATCACCATGCTGAATCTCCTCGGAACATCGCTGATACTCGTCTGGCGCGATCCCTCCGAGCGGGCGCTGAACGGCGCGCTTGGCTTCGCGGCCGTCGGTGATGCAGGCGACACTCATCTGTGTCGACGAGGCAGACGGCGAGTATGTTGAGCAAAAGAGCTCACGGGTGTTCTCACAGTTGTGGTCGTCTCGGCGCACGCGGCGACCTCACAGCCGGACCTACGACCGGCGGAGCAGGCCCAGCAGGCGGTAGTCGTGGTCTGGAACGTAGTTGCGGAACAGCAGGCTGTTGGCCAGCACCGACACCGACGAGAACGCCATCGCGCCGGCCGCAAGCGCCGGTTGGAGCAGGCCGAGTGAGGCGAGCGGTATCATCGCCGTGTTGTAGCCAAGTGCCCAGACAAGGTTCTGCTTTATTTTCGCGAGCGTCGCCTCCGAGACCCGGATGGCTTTCACCACGTCTACCGGATCGTCCCGCATCAGGGTGACGTCTGCGGCCTCGATCGCGACGTCCGTCCCGCTCCCGATGGCGGTCCCCACGTGGGCCACGGCCAGCGCGGGTGCGTCGTTAACCCCGTCCCCGACCATCATAACCGTCCGCCCGTCAGCCTGTACCGACTCGACTGCATCTGACTTGTCTTGGGGGAGGACCTCGGCGCGGACGTTCGCCGGGTCGATACCGACCTGTTCGGCGACCGTCCGGGCGGTTCGCTCGTTGTCGCCGGTGATCATCATAACGTTGACACCGCGCGTCTTGAGCCCACGCACGGCAGCTTCCGCGCGCTGCTTGACCGTGTCGGCGTCGGCCACCGCCCCGATGAGTTTGCCGTCGTGGGCAACGAGCATTGCCGTCTTCCCCTCGCGCTCCAGCCGTTCCATCGTCTCTTGGGCGGGCGAGGGGTCTATGCCCGCATCTCGCAGTAGCTTCCGGTTACCGACGAGTACTGTCACCCCGTCGACGGTCGCCTCCACACCGTGTCCGGGGACGTTCTCGAACGTCTCGGGCTCCGGCACGTCGATGTCGCGGTCTTTGGCGCCGTTGACAATTGCACGCGCGAGCGGGTGGTCGCTCCCGCGCTCTGCGGCCGCCGCGATAGACAACACGTCGGCTTCGCGGAGGCGTTCGTGCATTGCTGTCTGGCCGCTGTCGGCCGCCGCGTCGCCATCGACAGTGTGGCCGACCCCATCGGTTCGGTGCCGCAGCGACGTGGCGTTCTCAAGCGTGACGACGTCTGTCAGTTCCATCTCTCCTCTCGTGAGCGTCCCTGTCTTGTCAAACACCACAGTGTCAACGTTCCTCGCACGCTCAAGAACGTCACCGCCCTTGAACAGGACACCGTTCTGCGCGCTGATTGTTGTGCCGACCATCGTCGCGGCAGGCGTCGCCAGCCCCAGCGCGCAGGGGCAGGCGATCAGGACGGCCGACGCAAACACTACGACCGCGAACTCGAAGGTCGAGACGCCGGCGACCGCGACCGGTCCGCCTGCAACGAGACCCCACAGCGGGAAGCTGTCGACAAACCCGGCGAGCGCCGACGGGGACAGGTACCAGAGGACACTCCAGACGACAGCGTTCGCGATAACGGCCGGCACGAAGTACGCCGAGATGCGGTCCGCGAGGTTCTGAATATTCGGCTGGCGCGACTGGGCCTCCTTGACCGTCTGAACTATCTGTTGGAGCGCCGTGTTCGACCCGACCTTCGTCGCCTTCACGACGAGAACGCCGTTCTCGTTGATCGTAGAGCCGACGACCTCGTCGCCCTCTCGCTTCTCAATGGGGACGGACTCGCCAGTTACCATCGACTCGTCGACGGCCGACTGTCCGTCGACGACGACACCGTCGGTCGGTATCTGTTCGCCCGGGCGGACCTTCATCCGATCGCCAACCGCCACCTCGGCGAGTGGAGTCTCTGTCTCGGTCCCGTCCTCGTCAACGACGGCCGCAGTGCCGGGCTCCATCTCTAGCAGCGCCTGGAGCGCATCGCCGGCCTGTTCCTTTGAGCGGGCTTCGAGATAGTTTCCGAGCGTGATGAACACAAGTATGAACGCTGCAGTGTCGAAGTAGAGACCGCCGGCGACGGCACCGAGCAACACCGCGACGGAGTAGACGTACGCTGTCGTCGAGCCCAGTGCGATCAGCACGTCCATGTTGGCGCGGCCGTTTCTGACGAGCGCGGTGTAGGAGTTCTCGTAGAACGGCCGGCCGAGGACAGCTTGGATAGGCGTCGCCAGCGCGAACGCGACCCACCCAGTTGGAAGACCGAACAAGTCGTCCCCGATGAGACCCAGTTCCAGCAGGTGGTCGGTCATGAAAATAAGGAGAGGTAGCGCAAGCGCAGCGCCGAAGAGTGTTAGCCGGAATTGTCGGCGTATCTCGTCTCGTTTAGCGGCCGCTCTAGTGTCGCCGCCACCCTGGTCGTCTTCGCCGTTTCTCTCTCTGATGGGTGAGTAGCCGGCCTCTTCGACGGCTTCGTAGAGGTCCGCGAGAGTCGCCTCAGACGGGAGGTAGGTTACCTGTGCCTCGTCGGTGGCAAAGTTGACGTCGGCAGAGACAACACCAGATGTCCGGTCGAGCGCATCCCGAACCGCATCAGAACAGTTCGCACACGACATGTCGCTGATTCCAACAGTCGCCGACTCGGTGACGGCGCCGTAGCCCGCCGATTCGACGGCCGCGACAACGTCGGCCAGCGACGTCCGGCCTGGGTCGTACTCAACGCTCGCTTCGTCGGTGCTGTAGTTCACGCTCGCTTCGCTCACACCGTCGAGCGACGACAGGGCGTCCCCAACCGTCACCGAGCAGTTCGCACACGACATTCCGGTGACGTGAAGCTTCGCGGATCTGGTCATACTATCTAGTACGGGCTCCGTGCTTTCATCACTTTCTGCTTCGAGACGACCGTTCTTGACCTCCTCCCGCGCCTAAAGTCGCGGGAATCCCACCATAGGATTTCAGGCCG
>CAKZPG010000015.1 GCA_937138675.1 uncultured archaeon
ACCGACTCTGGGTGACTGTCACGGCTCGCTTCGCCACCTTCCTTTTAGATATTTGACGGATTGACATCAAGAGCCTCGTTTCGCCCTTATCATCGGCCGCTCCCGCGCTCTTCTCCTCGTACTCGCGCTCTCGCTCGCACTCGTCTGCGCGCCCGTCGCCCTCGCCGCCACCTACGACGTCACCACGGACCGCGCGGTCGACGTGCCGGACCGAACGATCCAGCAGGGCGGCGAGACGTTCGGGATATCGGCCACTCGCCCTCTCTGCCCTCCTTAGCGCGGTCGTCCTGTTCCGGCGGCACTCCTGACCGCGTCGGGTCGGGGGCTTTGACCGCTCACTCCTCGCTGGGGACCGTAATCACTGGCACCGACGATGACCGCACGGTCTTTTCAGCGACGCTGCCGAGCAGAATTCGGTCGGTGCCGCGCCGTCCCGTCGTCCCCATCACGACCACGTGACAGTCGTCGGCGTCGACCCGGTCTTGGATCGTCTCGACAGGCGCTCCATTGTCGACGTGTGTCACGGCCTCGACGCCGTCCGCCGCCGCGGTCTCGGCAAGGTCCGTAACGGCCGCGCGAGCGTTCTCCTCGACCGCCTGCTCGACCAGCGTTGAGCGCTCGCCTGCCCACAGGGACGGGTCGTCGACGACAGAGAGCAGGTGGGCGGTCGCGCCAAGCGCCGCCGCCAGCGCAAGGCCGTGGGTGGCGGCGCGGGTCGCCGCCTCGCTCCCGTCGGTCGGGAGCAAGACCCGCTCGTACGGGAACGCCATGCGCTCGTCAGCGCGCAACCGAGCGCTAAGAACCGGCGTTGACGCGAGGCGGACTACCTTCTCCGCGACGCTCCCGACGAGGTACCGCGAGAGCCCCTCGCGGCCGTGGGTCGGCACGACGATCAGGTCGTGGCCGTAGCCGGCGGCGTACTCGACGATCGTCGGCGCTGGGTTCCCCTGAACGACGTCGGTCCGGCAGGCGACGTTGTGGTCGTCGAGTCGCGCGGCCGCCTCGCTGACGACCTCCTCCCCTTTCTGGACGAGGCCGTCGACGGCGCGGTCGCCGACGACGCTCACGCTGTTGCGGTTCGTGTCGGCGACGTAGAGCAGGTGGACCGTCGCGTCCGCCCAGCTCGCGACCGCCGCGACGTGGTCGAGCACCGCCGTCGCGCCATCACTCCCGTCGTACGGAAGGAGGATGTCGTCATACATACGGACCTGATACTACGTCGGTCACGGGCAAAACGGTTGGTGTCGGCCGGCCGAAACGCGGGCCGACTCGGACGGCAGTTGCCTCCCAAGCACTCGGCGTGGAGTTCGCCGTGTTCGGCAACGACTAGCCACCGTCGTTGTGTAGACCGACTGTGGCGCCGCAGTCGGTGGTATGGACAGCGAGGGCGGGTTGCGCAACGCGACCGTCGACCGGCGCCGTGCGACAACCGCCGCCTGGACGACTGCCTCCCGACGACGGTTGCGGAGCGAGCTGCCACGGACGTACTACCTTCAGCTGTAAAGACAGTTGACATATTATACGTTCGGCGTATCTCCCACCACTCCCGTGTCTTGTTCGGCACGTCTCGTATGCTCGACCCGCTATCGAGCCCACCTGTCTGATCCCGTGCGCCGCGCCTACTGCGGCGGGGTCGGACCCGGCTTCGCGGCCCGACTCGCCGTCTCTCGTCTTCGACTCGCCAGTCCTTTTGCCTCCCTCCTTCCTCGTCACGGCGTGGACGCCGAACGCACGCCCCTTGCCGACCCCCCGGACCGGAGCGCCCGCTCCGTTGCCGGGAGCCTCGTCGTCGGTGTCTTCGTCGGTGGGATCGGCGGCGGTGTCGCGTTCCCGACACTCCCGGCGCTCGGACCGCTTCTCGGCATCTCGCCGCTCGTCGTCGGGCTCATCCTCTCGGTCAACCGCTTCACCCGTCTTGTGGTGAACACGCCCGCAGGGCAGGTGCTGGACCGGGTGGGCACTCGCCGCCCGATGATTCTCGGGTTCACTCTCCAGGGGCTGGCGCCGTTCGGCTACGTCCTCGGCCTCTACGCCGGGACGCTTCCGGTCGGGAGCGCGACGGTCTTTATCGCCGCGCGCTGTGTCTGGGGAGTCGGCTCGGCGTTCGTCGTCGCCGGCGCGTTCAGCACCGTTACCCACGTCACCGCGCCCGCGAACCGTGGGCGGTGGGTAGGCTACGTGCGTGGCGGCCAGAGCCTTGGGTTCCCGACCGGCCTCGTCGCTGGCGGTCTTTTGGCTGACACTTACGGCTACGACCTCGCCTTCGCCGTCGCGGGCGCGGCCGGCCTCCTCGCGGCGGTTCTGGCCGCACTCGTCCTCCCTGACGTGCGCCCCGACGTTGAGGCAAGCGCTCTCCGGGAGCTCCCCGACATCGTGCGCGCTGACACCCGCATCGCCGCGGTGGGGGCGGTCAACCTCGTCGTCCGGTTTCTGTTCGCGGGCATCCTGCTCTCGACGGCGGTACTCTACGCCGAGGCGAACGGGGTGGCGATCGGGTCGCTCTCGGCAACCGGTGTCAGCGGCGTTGTCATGGGAGTGAGTGTCCTCGCCGCCAGCGTGACGACCGCTCTCGTCGGGCGATACTCCGACGGCCTCGACAACCGCGCGCTCGTCGCCTTCCCGGCGCTCGTCGTCCTCGCGGTGGGCTTTGCGCTCCTCGCACTCGTCCCGACGCTCCTGGGCGTCGGTCTCGCGGTGGCGCTGATCGGCGTTGGCGTCGGGGGGACGACCCCACCGCTCATGGCTTATCTCGGGGATATCAGCCCGACGGGTGACGTCGGAAAGCTCGGCGGGGTGTTCAACGTCTTCGGCGACCTCGGCTCGACACTCGGACCGCTTGTCGCGCTACCACTTGTCGCGCGCGTCGGCTTCAGGGTCGAGTATCTCGCCTGCGCAGCCCTCGCCCTTGGCGTCGGCGCCCTCGTCGCCCGGACGCTCCTTGGCGACGCGCCACCATCTGGGGCGGCGCCCGCCGACGACTGACGGAGGGGCGCTCCCTCACGTTCGCGATCACACTCGCTCGAGCGCGCGAAGCGAACACACAAGCCGTTCCGGCGCGTCACGTTGGATGTGTACGAGCGTAATGTTGGAGGTCTCGACCGTCTTGTTCGTGTCGCGCTCACTGTCGTTCTCACCGTCGTTTCTGTCGTCGCGCTCGCGAACGGTCAGTGGGCACTCGGCGGTGCGAGCGGCGCAGGTGCGCTCGGCGTCGGCTTCAACGCTGTCGCCGGGTGGTGCGGACTGAACGCGCTCTGTGGTATCGACAGCACGCGGAACTAGGACTCGCCCGGCGGGACGAGACTCCGGTCGAACTCGTCTTGCGGCTCTGCGTCGTCGGGAACTGTCGAGTTGAGTGCACGGTCACCGACGCGGTTCTGCAGGTCGGCCGGCTCCGCAGCGACCGACTTTCACCCGGGCGTGGTCTTCACTACCCCACCGCTTGACCAACTGTCTTGATCTACAGATGAGAACGGCGAGTGCCGCGGGGCGTGCCCCCGCCAGGCGGACGCCACTGGGCGAGGCCACCGTCGTGCTCTGACTGGCTCAGGCGCCAGTCGGAAGATAGATTGGCGCGCCCGGCGCTGGGTCGGACGGTGCGGATCAGCCATTACTTCGAGTGGGAGGGGCAGATAACGGGCGGCCACGCCCAGTCGGTCCGGAACCAGCGCACGATGCTCTCTCGCGCCGGGGTGGAGTACACGACCGCGCCAGACCTCTCGGCCGACCTCCTCCATCTGAACAACATGGGCCCGCGCTCGCTCTACCATGCCCGGCGGGCGCACGACCGGGACGTGCCGGTCCTCGTCCACGCCCACCAGACAGCCGAGGATTTCCGCGAGAGCTTCGCCCTCTCTGATGTCGTTGCGCCCGCCCTCCGCCCCTACCTCTCGTACGCCTACGGGCTCGCCGACCATCTGATCTGCCCGTCCGAACACACCGCGCGGGTCCTCGACGACTACTGTGACACCCCGCGAACCGTCGTTTCGAACGGTTTCGACCCCGCAAAACTCGACGGTGCGGACGACCCCGACCTCCGGGCGACCTATCTCGACCGCTACGATCTTGACCCGCCGGTGGTGTACATGGTGGGTCACGTCATTGAGCGCAAGGGCCTGCGGGCGTTTGTGGAGACGGCCAGCCGAATGCCCGAGACAGAGTTCGTCTGGTTCGGCTATCTCAACCCCGGCGGGGGGACGATAGACCGGGTGTTGCGCTCGCGGACGACAACGACACTGGTCCGGGGGGCTCCGAGGAACTGTACGTTCACGGGCTACATCGACGATATCGCGGGCGCGTTCGCGGCCGGCGACGTGTTTTTCTTTCCGACAAAAAACGAGAACGAGGGGATGGCGCTTCTTGAGGCGATGGCGACAGGTGCGCCGCCGGTGGTGCGCGACATTGAGCCGTTCGAGTGGCTCGCGGACGGCGAGACGGCGCTCAAGGCCGACGGGGTGGCGGGGTTCGAGAGCGCTCTTCGGCGTCTCCTCGCCGACCCAGAGCGCCGCGTGGCGCTCGGCGCGGCGGCGGCGGCGGAGAGCGAGCAGTACGAACTCGACGCCGTGGCCGACGACCTGCTGGCGGTTTATACCGACCTGCTCGGCTGACCTCACAGCAGCAGGCCGGCAGCGACGACGAGCGTCATGACGACGCTCAGCACCGCCGACAGCGGGTCGGCGAGGCGCGGCGACTGCCCGCGGACGTCGAGACTGCCCGTCTCCCGAACCGCCCGCGCGTCTACGAGGACTGTCAGGTCGCCCGTACTCGGCGCCGCCCACAGCGCGAGTAGCGCCGTCAGGACCAGCGCCACCGGTGCCGAGAGAGTGACGCCGACACCAACGACAACGGCGAGAGCGGGGTAGACGACGGTCGGTGCCACAGCGGCGAGACGAAGGGCCGACAGCGGAATCGCAGGGTCGAACTGCCCACCGACCCGCGCGAGCGGCACCCCTCGCGTCTCGTTGAGTGGCGGCGCGAGGTCGAGACGGAGCCCTCGGCCCCACGGCGCGAGAGCCAACAGGTGCGCGAGTTCGTGCGGGAGGACAACGAGTGAGAGGGCGACGCGGGCCGCGTGGGCACCCGCTCCCTCGGTTGAGTCGGGACGGTCGCTCCGGTCGGGGGACACACGTGGATTGAGTGGCTGCGCGATTAAGAGGGGTCGGCTGGCCTCGGGCGTCGCCTTCGGACTGGACCGGTTCACCGCCCGTGTAGCGGGGTCGGAGCGAGCCAGCCTCGCTCGTGAGCTCCTCTACGGACTCAATCCGACGATGTGTGCGTCGCTCACACAGATACAAGACGGAGGTTCACGGCTTTAGCCGCAGGAGGGATCCGACGACTGCCCCGAGCGCCTGCTCCAGTTGGTCGAGGCTCAGTTCGCGATCGCGAAGACCGTCTTCGCCCCGGAGAGACCGGCGTCTGATCGCGTCGGGTCAGCGGCCCGTTCCTGTCGATAACCGGGCCCGGTGACGCTCTCGCGTCGCTGGCATAGAGGGAGCCGCCCGCCGCCGGCCGACCGGCGCAAGGCACTTGCGCGCCCGGCTACAGATATTGATGATGGACGCGGCACGGCTCCTCGCGGTCCCGACACCTGTCGCGCGCGGCCGCTCGCCGCGCGCCGTGGCCGACGCCGCCGCCTACGCCGGTGCCGACGCGGTACTCGTCGTCGGCCCGCGCGACGCTCGCGCGACGGCAACTGTTCGCCATGCCGTCGATACACCGGTCCTCGCGCCCGCGACGGACGGCCAGACGGAATGGGTGTCGCTCGAGACCGACGGTGACTCGCCCGCGCCTGGCGACGCCGCGCTCTGTGCGCTTCCCGGCCCTGAGGCCCTCGACGACGCTCTCGCCGGAGCCGAGCGGGCGGCCCCGACGTTCGCTGCCCTCCCGGCTCTCGCCGTCTCTCAGGACCCGACGCGGCTGGCGAGTTCGCTGCCCGGGGCGACGCAGTTCGGCTCGCTCGCGGCCGGCCTCGACGGACCGTTTGTCGTTCTCGCGGGGGGCCAGCCGGCTGGCTACGCCCATCGTTGGGCGTGTCCGACCGGCGAGGCAGGCGCGAAGACGGCAGAAGTGGCGGTCCACGGCCTCGGCGCGACGGACGACCCGACCTTCGCGGCGCTCGTCGTCCGTCTGGACGGCCGTGTCGCAGGCGAACCGCTCGACCCGGACTCGTTCGGCCTGCGCGCCGTCGCTGGGGTTGGCCGGACGACCGCCGACCGCCTCCGCGAGCGAGGGGTCGAGACGCGTGCGGATCTGGCGGCGACGAGTGTCTCCGACCTCGCCGCCGTCGAGGGAATCGGCGAGGCGACAGCGCGACGAATGTGTGGCCACGTCGACGTGATGGAGTCCGGCGACCCGCTCCGGACCTCGAACGCGGCGCTTCCGGGCGACAGCGGCCCGACGCCGGTCTGTCTCGATATCGAAACGGACGGTCTCACACCGACTATCGTCTGGCAGTTCGGCATCTACGACCCCCAGACCGACGAGTACGTCGCGGCCGTGGAGGACGAGGACCCAACCGACCCGGCCCCGGTCGTTCGCGAGTTCTGTGAGCTTCTGTTCGCGCGCTTCTCCGACCGGCCGGTGCTCGCGTGGAACGGCGACGGGTTCGACTTTCCCGTCGTCACCCGGTTTGTCCGCCGGCACGCCCCCGAGTACGCCGACGTGTGGGCCGAAACACGGACGGTAGACCTGTTGGCGTGGGTGCGCCGACACGCGCTCGTGCCATGGCGGACGAACCGACTCGACGACGTGGCGCGCGCCCTCGGCCATGAGAGCGCGGGAACGGGTCTCTCCGGCGCGCGCACGGCTGCGGCCTACCGCGCCTTCCGCGCCGCGCCTGGCGACCCCGCCGCGGAGCCGGACTGGGCCCGCCACCGCGCGTACTGCGAGGACGACTGTCGCGCGCTCTGGACCGTGTATGAGGCGCTCGCGGCCGCCGAGCGCCGCGCGGCCGATGGAAGCGAGGACGACCGACAGGCCGGCCTGACGGAGTTTGGATGACCGGTCCGCCGACGGGCAAGGATCTCCTTCGCTCGTTCCCCGGCGACATCGGGGAAGCCAGTGTCCACGAACTGGCGGCGCGGCCGGCTGAGACGGTCGACCCTGCCCGAGCCCTCCGGCCCGAACTCGCCGCACGCTATCCGCACGACGGGCTCTACAGCCACCAGGCGACAGCGCTCGACCATCTCGCGGCCGGCGCAGACGTCGCCGTCACCACCTCGACGGCGAGTGGCAAGACCGACGCCTTCGCGCTTCAGATCGCCCGGAACCTCCTCGACGCGGATGTCCTCCGCGGCGATGGCTCGCGGGCCGGCGACGCCCGCGCGTCGACCGCGCTCTGTGTCTATCCGATGAAGGCGCTGACGGGCGACCAGCTCGCGAATCTCCGGGGGCTGTACGAGGAGATGGGGCTTGGCGTTCGTGTCGAGCGCTACGACGGCGACACGCCGCGTGGCGACCGCCAGCAGATCCGGGCGGAGGCCGACGTCGTGCTGACGAACCCGATGGGGCTGAACGTCTATCTCGGGAGTCACGACCGGTGGGCGGAGTTTTTCACACATCTCGACCTCGTGGTGATCGACGAGTCTCACGAGTACACCGGTGTCCTCGGGATGCACGTCGCGTGGATCCTTCGTCGGCTGGCCCGGGTCGCCGACCACTGGGGTGGGGACCCAAACTACGTTCTCGCCTCCGCGACGATCGGCAACCCGGCGGCGCACTCGCGGGCGCTCACCGGCCGCAAGGTCCAGGTTGTCGACAACGACGGCAGTCCGCGCGGGCCGCGCGATGTAGTGCTGTTGAACCCCCCGGCGACGGAGACGGGCGACGAACGCGCGGTCGACGAGCCACAGCGCGCACCGGGCGCGGGCTCCGGGGTCGCAGAGCGGGTGCCCGCGAGTGTCGCCGCGCCACGGGTGTGGGCCCACCTCCGCGCGCAGGACGTGCGCTCGCTGCTGTTCTGTCCCTCCCGGAAGCTGACTGAACTCGCGGCCGGGCGCGCCGAGAAATGGTGGCGCGACCGCGAATACGGCGACCTGACCCACCTCCGGGTCGCGCCGTACAACGCCGGACTGGGCAAGCGCACGCGGCGGACGCGCGAACACGAACTACGGGCGGGAAGTCTCGGCGGCCTTGCAACCACCTCGGCGCTCGAACTTGGTATCGACGTCGGCGACCTCGACGCGACCGTTCTCTCGGGCTACCCCGGGACGCGCCGGTCGGTCGCCCAGCGGTTCGGCCGCGCGGGCCGAGGCGAGCGCCGGAGCCTCGGCGTCCTCGTCGCGGACCACGCTACTCTCGACCAGTACGTCGTCGACCACCCCGACTTTCTCCTGAACGGCGACCCGGAGGACGCGGTTCTGGACGTTGCGAACGACGCTGTGTTCGCCCGACATGTCCTGTGTGCGGCGGACGAACTCGCGCTGACCGAGGCCGACGCGGGGGGGTTCGCCGACGGCGACCGCCTGCGCCGCGCCGTCGAGATGTGGCGCCGGGTTGGGCGGGTGACGGGTGAGCTCGCCGGCGGTGCCCACCACGTCGGTCGCCGACCGCAGGCCGACGTGGACTTATACGGCGTCGGCGGCGAAGAGTACGATCTCGCCGTCGTTGAAGAGGCGGACGTCGAGCTTGATCTCGACTCGGTCTCCGAAGCCCGGGTCGCACGTGACTATCACGAGGGCGCGGTGCGCCTCCTTGACGGCCGCCAGTTTCAGGTCGTCGAGGTGGCCGACACTCCGGTCCGGCGGGTGACGCTCGCGCCCGTCGACGTCGACTACTACACCCGGACGCTGACGGACGTGAACGTTGTCGACGCTGAGAGCGAGCGCACACGCGAGACAAACGGCTTTCGCCTCCACCACGGCACCGGCACCGTCGTTGTCCACCACCACTCCTACGACCGGGTCGACACGACGACGAACGATCCGCTCGACCGCGGTCTGGCGACCGACCGCCCCCCATTGCGGATGGAGACCACCCTGTGTTGGGTCGAGGTGCCTGGAGCCGTCGAAGCCGAACTGGTAGCGCGGTACGCCGACGCCGGGACGGACACCGGAACGGAGGAGGACGACCTGCTTGGCCTGCGCGAACTCGGCTACGTCGCCGGCCTCCACGCCGCCGAACACGCCATTATCGGCGTCGCGCCGCTGGAACTGCTGGTCGACCGCAACGACGTTGGCGGCCTGTCGACGCTCGTTCTCGACGCGCACTACCGCCGTGAGGAGGCGACGAGCGAGCGAACCACGGAGAGCATGGCCGCCGTCAGGGCCGCCGTCGAGGACCGCGCGAGTGCGGACGCCGAGGCGGCCGCTCCGTCGGCCTCCGGCTGGTTCGTCTATGACGGCGTCGAAGGTGGGCTTGGCTTCTCGCGCGCCGTCTACGACGAGTTCGAAGGGCTCGCAGCGCGTGCGGCCGACCGCCTTCGTGCCTGTGACTGTGGGCGTCCTGACGGCTGTCCGGCGTGTACGTACAGCCCGAACTGCGGGAACGACAACGCGCCGCTCCTGCGCGCCGCCGCGGTCGACGTGTTGGAAATGCTCGCAGGTGAGGCGTCGCTCAACGCCGACGGCGACCGGGCCGCGCGCCGCCCGACGTTGTTCTACGCTTAGCGGCGCGAAGATTATCTCCGTCCCGCCCGGCATTCGACCGCGTGACTCACCCCGAATCCACATGGCGCGACCGCCTCTCGCCCGAGGCCTACCGCATCCTGCGCGAGGGCGCGACGGAGGTGCCGGGCACCTCGGGTCTCCTCGCCGTCTCCGACCCCGGCAGCTTTCGGTGTGCAGGCTGTGACCGCCCGCTGTTCGAGACAGCGGCGAAGTACGCCTCCGGCACCGGATGGCCGAGTTTCACCACCCCGCGTGACGACGACGCCGTTGGCGAGCGACCCGACGCCGGCGGAATGACCGAGGTCGTCTGCGCGGGCTGTAGCGGCCACCTCGGACACGTCTTTGAGGATGGTCCGGAGCCGACAGGCCTGCGCTACTGTATCAACGGCGCAGCCCTGCGGTTCGAGCCGACTCCCGACCCCGACGAATAGCCGGACTGGTACTGCTGTGACGGCTACACTGTTCCCGCCCTCTCCCGAGACCGCCCGGGCACTCGACACGACGGCACGGACTGCCCGTGGGCGGCTCCCGGAACCTTGGCGCACACGACGCTAGACAACCCGGGTAGTACAGGACTCAATCCTGGTTGATCAAAGTCAGGCTCTATTGTTCTCGTCGCGCGAGCGCCGTTGTCTCGACAAATGAGCCCAAACGTACTTGTGTTTTCCGGCAGATAGGTACCTGTGACCGGCGACGATGCGGGTGTCCTCCGGCGCAAGCGTGACGCGACGCGCTACCAGATCCTCGTCGAGATCGCGGAGCGCCAGCCGGCGGTCAACCAGCGAGAGGTGGCGGAGGCCATCGGCGTCACTGCGCAGGCGGTGAGCGACTATATCGGCGACCTCGTCGACGAGGACTACGTCGAAACGCACGGCCGGGGGCGCTACGAGGTGACGAAGGAGGGCGTCGACTGGCTCATCTCACAGACCGACGCGCTCCGGGCGTTTGTCGACCACGTCGCTGAGGACGTACTCGGTCAGGTTGAGGTGGAGACCGCACTCGCGACTGGCGCGATAGCCGAGGGTGAGACAGTGACGCTAACGATGCGTGACGGCGCTCTCCACGCGGTACCGGGCGAAGTCGGCGGCGCGACAGCCGTCGCCATCACCACGGCCGAGACGGGTCGCGAGGTCGGGGTGACGAACTTTGCGGGCGTCGTTGACTACGACCTCGGAGACGTGACGATAGTGGACGTCCCGCGTGTCCGTGAGGGCGGGAGTCGGGTGGTCGACCACGACGCCCTCGCCGACATCGGCACGACCCACGCCCTCGTCGCGGCGGCGGGGGTTGAGGCGCTCGCGGCCTGTTCGGTGGCAGGGCTCGCCACCGACCTCCGGTTTGGGACGAGCGAGGCCGTCCCCGAGGCGGCGATGAAGGGACTCGACGTTCTGCTCTGCTGTACGACGACACTCCTCTCCGCACACACTGACCGCCTGCGGGAGGCGTCAGTAGCCTACGAGGTCGTCGACGCGACCGAGTGAGAGCCAGTTAGCCCGGCAGATCCACGCCCAGTGTGTCGAGGAGCGTCTGCGCGGCTGTGGCGCTCGATGGCGGCCCGCGGGCGAGTATACTGGACACTGTCACGGACCGTCGGCGTGCCCCGGGCGTTCTCGCGTCGCGAACGCCTCGAATCGCGACGTCTCGACCCCACACCGCACCGCGGGCTTGAACCCGCCAAGGTGGACGCCGCGGTCGGCCCGGCGTGCCGGCGACAGCGTCTCGGCGACGGACTCGGCCATGTAGTAGTTCGGTCCGTGGCGTGCGTCGCTCAGGCGGACTACCCGGTCGAGGAGGCCACCGCGTCGCCCCTCGACTATCACCACGTCCCGGGGCCGGTCGGTGAACGACGCGTCGTGGTAGTAGAGGGCGCCGCTCCCGGCGTGGCGCTTTGCGTGCGCGTTCTCCTGATGGGCGGCGAGGGCGCGTTCGACTGTCGCCGGGTCGTCGTCAGGCGCGAGCACCGTCGGAGGCGCAGCCACCTCAAACCAGCCGAATAGGTGGCGGTGTTTGTAGCCGGAGTCGGGGGTCGTGAACCCGCCGTAAAACCCCACCGCGTCGCCCGGGTCAAGCTCCCGGAGCGCCGCGACGTAGCCTGGGCGGTGTTCGCCGTAGCTGAGGGCGTCGAGATTGGGGTCGCGGTGGACCACCTGGGTGGCGACCGTCGCTCCCGTGTGCCACTCGCCCTCGCTGTTCGGCCGAACAGCATCGAGCAGGTCAGCGAGGACGCCATCGCCGTGCTGGCGCGGGATCGACCCGTAGGTCGCCGTCGCCACCGTCGGCCCCTTCTCGGGGATGGGAACGTACTCAACTCGACCGTCCGCGTCGACCGCCGGGACCGGCCGGACGTTCCCCGTATCACCCCCCACGCCACAGAGAACGACCGTCACGCGAGCCCTCCCGCGCCGCGCGGACGACGGGGGAGCGACGTTCTGATACTAACCGTCACGTCCCACCTTTCGCCCGAGGGCGCAAATGCCGCGCGGTTCGACACTCTGCTGCCCGACGGCGAACGTCGTGGCCGACGACCGTCTCTCGACTGTGATGGGGCGACCCCCGTGGCCGTGGCGGTTCAAGCCGACTTGATGACCCACTGGACGGCGACGACCGAGCCCCGCACCGACCGGAGACGCGGGCTCCGCGACCGGGGGGACCGGGCTGAGACACGACTTCTCGGCACCGGCGGCGACCCGGCGGGCAAACGCGCGACCTCCTCCACCGGGGTTTAGGGAAGCCAAAATAAGGTTCTCAAACAAAAAAGGTAATTTACACCGAGACTAACTTACATACGTGATACTGGTGCCGATGGGACGGTGGGGGTCACTGCCATGGTAGCTGTCACGCCCGAGTCGCTGGCGTTCGTCTTCGTCGCTGGCCTGATTACGGCGCTCGCGACCGGCTTGGGTGCGCTCCCCTTTTTTCTGTTCGACGATATTTCTGACCGCTGGAACGTCGTCCTCTGGGGGGTGGCGTCGGGCATCATGCTCGCGGCGTCGGGGTTTGGTCTGTTTGCAGAGGGGCTCGCGGCCTCGGACGGACTGCCAACGATGCTTGTACTCGGCTTAGCCGCGGGCGTCGCCCTCGTGATTGTCGCCGACCGGATGCTTCATCGCCTCGACGTGGGTGGGCACGGACACAGCGGCGACGCTCATGCAGACGCACCCGCTGACCACGCCTACGACGGCGGGCGCCCGGTGGACGAGGACGAAGACGAGGACGCGGTCCTCGCCGAGGCGGTTGCCCGGGGCGACTACCGAACGCTCGTCTTGATCCTCGGCATCCTCACTGTCCACTCGTTCCCCGAGGGCGTGGCGATCGGGGTGTCGTTCGCGGATATCGGCCTTGCCGGCGGGGCCAGGGTGCTGGGTGTCGCCGTTCCGCTGCTCGCGGTGTTCATGACCGTCGCTATCTCTATCCACAACATTCCAGAGGGGACGGCCATCGCCATCCCTCTGCGGTCGCTCGGGGTTGGGGAGTGGCGGATGGTCGGCGCGGCGGTGTTCTCGTCGCTCCCGCAGCCGATCGGGGCGGTGATCGCGTTTGCCTTCGTCCGGTGGGCGCGGGCGTTTCTCCCCTTCGGCTTTGGCTTTGCCGCGGGCGCGATGGTCTATCTCGTCCTCACCGAGTTCGTGCCCGAGGCTCTCGATCTCGGCGCGGACCTGCCCGGTGGCGGCCGGCGGGAGCTGGCCGCAGGCGTGGCCGCCGGTGTCGCCCTGATGCTCCCTCTCCTCGTCGTCTAGTCCCCTATTACCGGCGACCTGACGGGGAGCGACCTGTCGATCGTCCACGAGACGGCCCGGCCGGGTGACCTGCGACACGGCCGTGCCGACATCTCGCGCGCCAGAGCGGACC
This sequence comes from uncultured archaeon, assembly GCA_937138675.1. Lineage (GTDB taxonomy): Archaea > Halobacteriota > Halobacteria > Halobacteriales > Haloferacaceae > A07HB70. Next base: position 13,452 of record CAKZPG010000015.1, read on the forward strand.
TGGGCTACGCCCCGTCGGTAGACGTGACCGACGGGCTAGCGAGGCTGCTCGCAACTGGTTGATTGTCACGCCGCTCGCTCCTTCGCGATCGACCCGGTCAAGAAGCTCCCCGACCGCACGGGTCTCCGTGTCGCGTTGGTTGGGGTAGCCCCCAAGCAGTGAGCCCTCTTCGCTGGTGGCAGCGCAGATCGCGGGGGTGTCTATCACCTCGTGGTCGACGCGCGCGAACTCTGGAACGAAGCGGTGGCGAGGTTCGTCTGCTACGGCACCGAGGAGAGCGAGACGTGGAGCATCGTCGCCAGCGGCCCGCTTCGGCGGACCGGCGTCGTTGCCCCCAAGACGAGCAACGAGTGGTTCGGCCCGCTACACGTCTCCGACGAGACGATAGCGGATATCGTCTTCGTGGGGTTCGACCTCCAGATTGGACGGCTCACGGCCCGGCGTACGGCTACGTTGGGGCGGCTCAGCCGACACCCGACCTGTACGAGAGCGCGACGACCCGGCCGTCGCCGTAGCGCACCAGCACCTCCGCGCTCCCGTCGTCGTCGAGGTCGACGATCGTCGGGAACGTCCAGACCGGCACGGACCGCTCGTACGCTGCCAGTTCCCGACCGTCGGGGCCGAGAACGACGACCGTCCCGCCGTTCGTGACAGCGACGACCTCCCGCGTGCCGTCGCCGTCGACATCTCCGAGAACCGGCGAGACGACAACCTCGCTTGCGACGCTCGTCGACCACTCGGCGTCGCCCGTCCGGGCGTCGAGCGCCGTCACTGCGCCGTTCGGGCGCCCGAGGTACAACTCGGCTCGCGCGTCGCTGTCGCCGTCCGCGATGGTCCGTAGTCGGGCCCCCTCGATCCCTCGCGACCATTCCAGCTCGCCCGTCGCGCCGTCTACTGCCTGCACCGTCCCGGTGCCCGCGCTCAGGAGCTCGATGGCCGGGTCGTTGTCGACGTCCGCGACAGCGAGGTATGTGCCCGGCCCTTCGACCCGGCGCTCGATCGATCCGTCGGGCCCGAGGATGATGAGGCCGCGGTTCGCGCCCATGACGACCTCTCGCGCGCCGTCGGCGTCGACGTCCGCGACGACGGGCGCGACCCACACGGCGGGGTTTTCCCACCCCTTGGTCGCGTTTTGCCGCCAGACGACCGAGCCGGTTCCCGTCGCGACGACGGCGCCGCCGCTCACATCGACGGCGACGACCTCTCGACCTGGCGCGGACGTGAGGTTTGCGACTGTCGGCCGGCCGTAGCCGTACGCGCCGAGGGGTACCCGCCACTCCTCGCGGCCGTCCGCGACGGCGTGGACGACCAGTGCCTCCTCGGTTGAGGCGACGGCCGCTTCCAGCGACCCGTCGTCGTCGACGTCGGTCACGGTCGGTTCGGTCAGCGCGTGGGTGACACAGGCCTCTGCGGGCAGCCCCCGCGCCCAACGGGTCGTCCCGTTCGCAGGGTCGAGTCGGACGAGCGCACAGGAGTCGTCGGCTACCGGCGTCCCCGCGCCCGGCACCTCCGCGACGGGCGCGAGAACGACGTCGCCGCCGGGGCCGACGCCGACGGTGTGGTGGTTGACCTCGTTCGCGCGCGCCGTGTCGCTGACCCAGCGCTCGGTCAGGTCGCCGCTCGGCGAGAGGCCGACGCCCGCGGCCCCGGCCGCGGCGAGGGCGCCGAGGAGGACAACGAGTGCGACGGCCGTACGGCGGCGCATTCACCGTCAGTTGGAGCCACAGCCGTATCCCGGCGTCGGTCGCGCACAGACCGCGATCGATTTGGGGCCCGGCCGGTAACGTCGCAGAATGGGGGGTCGTCGACAGCTCGTGGCGGCAGTCACTGGCGCGGCGACGCTTACGATCGCCCCGGGCGTCGCCCGCGCCCACGACGTGACGGCGTCGCGCTTCGACGCGCCCCTGCCGCTCTCGCTCCTCTTCGCCGGCGCCGCCGGTGCCGTCGTCCTGACCGCCGTCCTGCTCGCGACGACGGAGCGCTCGCCGAGCGGGACCCGCCGGGTCGTGACGCTCTCGCCCCGCGTCGCCCGCGCCGGGCGCGCCCTCGCCGGTGCGACGTTTTTCGCGGGCGTCGTCGCCGCCGTCGTCGTCGGTATCGGGGGCCCGCGGGCCGCGGCCGGGAACTTCGCGACCGTTTTCGTCTGGCCGGTCTGGTTCCGGGGGGTGGCGCTCCTCGCCGTCCTTGTCGGGACCCCGTGGCCCGCTCTCTCGCCGTGGCGCGCGGCCTACCGCTGGCTCTGTCGGCTCGAGGGCGGCGAGGTGCGACTTGTCGGCCCGCCGCCCGCGCGACTCGGCGCGTGGCCCGCCTTCCTCTCGCTCGTGCTTCTCGTCGGGGTGGTGGAGAACCTGACCGTCCTGCCACGGTCGCCGCCGCTCACGGCCGCTGTCGTCGCCGTCTACGGTCTCTGGAGCGTCGGCGGCGCGGCACTTTTCGGCCCCTTGTGGCTTGCCCGTGCCGACCCCCTGGGCCTCCTCTACCGCCTGTTCGGGCGGGTCGCGCCCGTCGAGACGGCGCGGACCGACGCGGGCCTCGTCGTCTCTCTCCGCCCACCGTGGCACGCGGCGACCCGTTCGGTCGCCGGCCCAGCTGTCGTCGCGACCGTCATCGTCGCCGTCTACACCGTCACCTTCGACGGCTTCACCGAGACGCGGCTCTATCGGGACCTCCTCCTCGCCGTCCGCGAGGGCCTCGGCACCGGCCCGCCGACAAGCGTCCCGCTCTACCTCCTCGGCCTTGCGGCCTTTCTCGCCGTCTTCCTCGCTGCGGTCCGTCTGGGCGACGCGCTCGGGGGCCCGACGAACATTCGTGTCGGTCCCGCACGGGCGTTCGCGCCGACGGTCCTCCCTATCGCTGCGGCCTACGACGTGGCGCACAACTACCCCTACGTCGTCCGGAGCACCGCGCGGCTGGCCGACATCGTCGCAGGCGTCGGAGCTTTCGATCCGCTCGCAGCGCTCTTGCTTCCGGCGTACTGGGGCTCGCAAGTTGCGCTGGTTGTTCTTGGGCACCTCATCGCGGTCGTTGCGGCCGACCGGGTCGCGTGTGCCCGCTATCCGACCCGGGCCGCCGCGCGCCGTGGACACCTCCCCCTCGTCGCCGTAATGGTCGGGTACACCGTCCTGTCGCTGTGGGTCGTCTCCCGGCCCATCGTGGGGTGAGCCGGCGCTCGCCACCGGAAGCCCCATCTCTTCCGGCGTGCAACGCCGACCGTGCGACGACGCGCCATCCTCTCGACGGCCGCGCTGGGTCTTGGCGCCACTGCCGGCTGCCTCGGCAGCGTGTTCGAGACGACGAACTCCCGGTCACCGTCCGTCCTCGCCGACCGGCCAGACGCAGTCTACGTCCCCTCTCACCAGGAGGAGATGGGGACTATCGGCCGAGCGACGGCCGGCGATCTCGCTGTGGCCGTGACGTACAGCTACCCCCACCGGTTCTGGACCGTCGAGCGCGAGGACGGATCGTGGACAACCATCCGGACCGAGGTGACGCGGGACGACGCCGTCCACCTGATGGCGACGCCGTTCCACGAACCGACTGGGACGGTCGTCCCGAACACGGGGCTGTCGGCTGAGCTAACGCGCGACGGCTCGCTCGTCAGCCAGGAGATAGTCTACCCGATGCTCTCCCAGCGGATGGGCGTCCACTACGGCGCGAACTTTCCGCTCCCCGGCGACGGGAGCTACGACGTGACAGTGAGCGTCGGCGGGACGGGAGACGAGCGCTACGGCGCGTTCGAGGGCCTGTTCGGCGACCCCGCGACCGGGACCGTCTCCTTTGAGTACAGCGAGGCCGCGCGCAACGACCTCGCGCTCCAGCGACTCGACGACCGCGCGGGCGAGCGTGCGGCGGTCGACCCGATGTCGATGGGGATGCTCCCCGACGGCCGCTTACCCGACCCTCTGCCCGGCGACCGGGTCGGAACGGCGACGCTCGGCGACGCGCGGTTCGTCGGCGTCGATCTTGACGCCGAGCGGTTCGGCGGCCCCTACCTCGCCGTCTCCGCACAGACGCCGCACAACCGGCTCCCGATCCCCGGCTTCGGGCTCTCTGCGACCGTTGGCAACGAGGAGGTCCGTCTCCGCCCGTCGCTTGACGCCGCCCTCGGCTTCCACTACGGCGCGGCCGTCGACGTCGACGGCCTCGTCACCCTCGCCGTGGATGTGCCTGCGCAGGTCGCGCGTCACGAGGGCTACGAAACGGCCTTTCTCGAGACCGGGACGGCGACACTCGGCTGACCCGGCCTTGGACTGCCGCTGTATCGGTAAAAAATATACTGGGAGTTGGCCTCACAAGACGGCGTTATCGGGGTCAAACTGGTGACCTCTTTAGTGGAGTCAGGGGATGTCACGAAAAGTAGACATGTCGTCCACTCAGATACTCACAGCCCGCTTCGACCGGACGCTTATTCTGGTGGCGCTCCCGGTCCAGCCTCATGACCGACTGGATAGGCGAGACGTTCACGAGCGACACCGGCTGGAACCACCTCAAGCGACTAGTCGATATCGGGAGCCGGATGGCCGGGAGCGTAGGCGAGCGACGTGGCGCGACGGCGACGCGGGACGCACTGGCGGCGGCCGGCGCCCGCGACGCCCGCCTCGATGAGTTCGAGATACAGGGATGGACGCGCGGTGAGTCGGCTGTGCACGTCGACGGCGACCCAGTTGCTGGGGACGTGGCCGCGCTTCCTCGGAGTCCGTCGGCCACGGTGACCGGTCGGCTGGTCGACGTCGGCCATGGCCTTCCCGAGGAGTTCGACCGTGACCTCTCCGGCGCGGTGGTGATGGCCGCAAGCGATGTGCCCAACTGGTACAACAGATTCCTCCACCGCCGTGAAAAGTACTACCACGCGGTTGAGGCCGGAGCCGCCGGCTTTCTCTTTTGCAACCATCTTGAGGGGCGCCTCGCTCCGACCGGGAGCGTCGGCACCGATGAGGACCCGATCGGTCAGATCCCGGCCGTGGGCGTCTCCGCGGAGGACGGCGCGCGCCTCGCGCGCCGGTACGACGGTGAGGCGGTGACCGTCACCGTTGAGGCGGAGACGGCGGGGGCGACGAGCCAGAACGTCCACGCGGACCTCGGTCCCGACACCGAGGAGGCGGTCCTCCTAACCAGCCACGTCGACGCCCACGACATCGCGGAAGGGGCCCTCGATAACGGCGCAGGGACAGCGACTGTGGTTGAGGTGGCCCGGGCGCTTGCGGCGCGCGAGGATGACCTCGAGACGCGCGTTCACGTCGTCTGCTTCGGCGCCGAGGAGGTTGGACTGGTCGGGTCGACCCACGAGGCGGCCCGGCGCGACCCCGGGGACGTTCGCGCGGTGCTCAACTGCGACGGCGTGGTCGGCGCGCGGACGCTCTCAGTGCACACCCACGGGTTCGACGGGCTAGAGCGCGCGGTCGACCGGGTCCGCGAGCGGTTTGACCACCCCGTCGAGACGACGCCAGCGCTGATGCCCCACAGCGACCACTGGCCGTTCGTCGCGCGTGGCGTCCCGGGCTATCACGCCACGAGCGTGACCGGCGAGGCTGGCCGCGGCTGGGGCCACACCCGCGCGGACACCATAGACAAGCTCGCGTCGCGGACGCTCCGTGAACAGGCGATATTGCTCGCCGAATTGGCCGTTGTGCTGGCGGCCGACAACACGAATATCGACCACCGGCTCCCCGAGGCAATAGCCGACCAGGCCGCCGACGAAGGGCTGGCCGAGGGGCTGCGGACTACCGGCGACTGGCCGTTCTGACGCCACGGCTCCAGTCACCCTCTGTCGTGCTGTTCGCGCGCTACGGCTCGCCCGTGACCGGCGCCTCGGCGCTCGCGACGTCCAGGAGGAGTTCGTTCTCGGTGTCCTCGAACAGACGGACCTGGCCTGCGAGGACGAGACTGCCGGTCGGGGTCGGCCCGACGACGACTGGATCGCCAACGTTGATGCCGGTCACTGTCTCGCGGAAGCGCACTACCGCGCGACAGATGTCCGGGTTGTCGACGCCAAGGAATCGTATCTCGTCGACGGTGAGGTTCACCCGCTCGTACTCGTGTGCGACGGTGACTGCGTCGCCGCCATCGTCTGCGCGCTCACCGAGCGCGTCGGTGGCCGCCACGGTCGGCTCGTATCCGCCCTGTGGCCCGGTGATCCCCTCGACTAGTCCAAGCGTTCCAAGCACCTGCATGTGGTTGTGAACCGTCCCCGGGTGACGGTCGAGTTCGCCCGCAATCGCCTCTGCGGTCATCGGCTCGTCCGCTGTGCGGTAGCCGTCGACAAGCGTGGCGAGAATCTCCCGCTGTCGCCCTGTGAGCTCCATCTCGATTGCAGGTCGGTAACACGTAGGCGGTCATACGTGTTGGGGTCAGTACACCGCCCCAGCGGTCCGACCCAGTGTAACCGCAGGGGTCAATTCCTTCCAGCCCCGTGATTATTTGTGAGCGAGGATCGAACGTATCGCTGTGTCTCCTGTCTCGAGTACACCGCTACGCGCGGGTTCAACGTCTCGCACGTCGCGGTCACCTGCCCCGTCTGCGAGTCGTTCGAGCGCCTGGTCAACGAGGCGGTCGTCGAGCAGTTCCGGGCGTTCGAGGATGCGCCGCCGGATCATCTCGACTGGAACGCTCTCGGCAAGACCGAGAAGTTCCTCGTCGCGGAGCGTGTCGCCCGTCGTGGGCGGGATGTTGAGGAGTTCTCGACCGGCGAGTGAGACCGGCGGCTTTTCACGCCCCCGGCGTTCGTCGCGGACGGCCACGCTGCCCGAGGTGGGGTCCCCCCCGAGCAGCTCGCACGGCTGTTCGAGGTGTAATCGTCCATCGCGTCCGTGCCTGCGGCCACGTCGGCCACGAAGTCTGTGAGGATGAACTCAATTATGATGACCAGGACGCCGGCGACGAACGCCGGAATGTGCGAGATTGCGGTTGCGATCCACTCGGAGAGCAATGTGATCGCCAGCGCGTCTGCCGCGGCGAACAGCGCCAGCGCGTAGACGAAGTACGACCCGCCCCGGCCGGACGTCGCGAGATTGTCCGCTCCGTGCCGCCGAGCGGCGTCGTCTTGACATCCTCCTCCGCGTGAACGCGGAAGAATCCTGAGCGTTGGAGATTTCAGGTTTGCAGTCCCACCGAGCATCCACTCAGTACGAATCTGAACGGATGCTCGTGGTCTGAGGCGGGGAGGACTGCTGGGAGTGCCAAGCCCCCGGTGCTCCTATCCTCGGTCATATTCGGACTCCCAAAGTTGGTTTTGCCTTGGGGAGTCCGGCAAACTTCGATGGACACGGAGTTACGTTGAGTCTGCTTACAGCAGTCAACTCCGCGCCGACTCTGTGAGAATCGGGCGGTTATCGACTGGTTCCGATTACTGTTTGATTGCTTGGGGCGGGCAGGCCGCTATCGTAGGACTGGGCGGGAATCGCTCCGTTCCCAGCCTGATTCCTACCTCTGAATACGGTTATCTGCCACTTCAAGACATGGATTAGTAATCTCGGGCTAGCCGTCGAACGTGGATTGGTTCTGTGTTGTCGGATTCATCCGCGGCTAAAGCCGCAGCTGTTCTCCTCGAAATCTTATAACCCGCCTTGCTGTCGACCGGTCGGCCACTCGCCGGACCACTCCGCCAACGACCCGCCCGACCACCCAGCCGGTCACGAGGATGATCAGCGCCCCGACAAGCTGTGGCAAGACGTTCACCACTCCCGTGAGCGCCCCGGTGAGGTAGTCTGGTACGACGGCCTGAAAGACGATCTGTTGGTGAGTCATGCAATCAGTTCACGATTCCAGCGACGGCTCGCGGTCGTCCGCCGCGAGAACGCTGTGCTGGAGCCTCTGCACCCACGAGCGCCACATGTCGGAGGCGTGGTAGCGCCGTGGCTCCACGGCGAGAAAACGGCCGAGTGCGAGGGGCACCAGAAAGCAGACCCAGTAGGGGTGGTCGGCGCCGAACACACCCACGTGAGCGTCGTGTCTGGGTCGTCTTGCCCTGTCTCGCCGGTTATCGTTCTCCCCTCGTGGCTCGGTCCGGTGGGTCGCGGGCGCCCGTGGGGCGCGCCCGCCTCGCGATGTCGCGGAGCCACCCGTGGAGGTAGGCCCCAACGAACATCCCGCCGATAGCCCAGAGGATCGGGAGGTTGCCAACCCCGAGACTGGCGTAGGCGGCGCCCGGACAGATCCCGGAGAGCCCCCACCCGACGCCGAAGACGATGCCGCCCGTGAGGACATCACGGTCGAACGGTTTCAGTCGCCGGCCGTAGGACTGGCCGGTCAGGGGCGCCGCGCCGCCGAGTCGGGTCGCGCCGACGACCGTCAGCCCCGTCACGCCCGCTGCGCCCGCCATCACGAGAAGAAGGCCGAGGTCATCGAACTGGAGAAAGTCTAAAACCACCTCGGGGCGGGCCATCCGCGAGAGCGCGAGCCCGGCACCGAAGACGAGGCCTCCAACGAAGATAGCTGGGAGGAACAGCGGATGGCGCTCTGTCACGGCGTCACCCCAAGCGCCGCGACTAGTTGCGCTGTCCCCACGGCGACGAGAACGAACGTTGCAACGTTCGTGAGCGAGGTTCGTGAACCGGAGCCGAGGCCACACACGCCGTGTCCAGAGGTACATCCTTTGCCGAGGCGAGTGCCCACGCCTACGAGGGCGCCGCCGATGGCCAGCCGCCACGGCTGGACGGCCGTTGTCCACGCCCATTCGCCGCTCGCGAGGGTGTAACCCGCCGCTCCAAGGACGATCCCCGCCGAGAAGACGAGCCGCCAGCCCCGCGAGTCGTGATAGCGTGCGAACCGCGGCCGGTCGGAGACGTACGAGAGCGTCGACTCCAGGAACGTACTCGCGCCCGCCGGGATCGCCGTCCCGATGTAGATGATCGCGGTCCCAAGTCCGATCATGACCCCCCCGAGCAGGTACGGGAGGGTGCCGTTTGGAAAGAGTGAGTCAAGCATCAGTAGGCCGCACAGTTGTTTGGGCCAAGTTCCATCTCGAACGCCGTCTCGTCGTCGACCGAGCGCCGTCCAAGGTTGGTCTCGATTATCGCCTCGTGGTTTGCGGGTCGAGGCGGGAGGTCAGACGCGACGCGGTCGATGAACGTCTCCCGGTCGAGCGAGAGCACAGGGAGCTCTCGGAGGGTTGCGACAGTCGTGAGGTAGGCCCCGTCCGCCCGTGGCGCCGTTTCTGGCCCGTGGTGGGCGGCTCCGACAAGGGCGTCGTCGGGGAGCGAGAGCAGGCGGTCGTGAACCGAGTCGTACAGCGCCTCAGCGGCGGCTCTTGAGCCGTCGGCGCCGGCTTCGAGGTCAGGACGGGCAACGCCGTCGAGAAACAGCGTGTCGCCCGCGAGTGCCAGCGCCCCATCGACGACGTACGTCGCGGTCCCGGTCGTGTGACCGGGCGTCGCGCGCACGGAGAGCGTCGCCGACCCGACCGCGATGTTGTCGCCGTCTGCGACCAGTCGGAGGTCGTCGGCGTCGGTCATCCCGCGCTCTGCCGCCGCGGCCGGCATCGCAGCTGTCGTGTTCGTCACCGTCGCGAGGTCGCGCAGGCCGCTCACGTGGTCGGCGTGGACGTGTGTGTCGAGGACGATGTCGACCGCTGCACCGAGGGTGGCTGCGTCGTCAGCGTACTGCTCCGTGAACACCCGGAGGGGGTCGATTACGGCTGCCCGTCCGTCAGCGACGATCATGTACGCGAGACACCCCGAGGAGGGCCGGTGGTACTGCCGAACGAGCGTTCCACTCGGCAACTCGATATCTGTGTGCCCGCACAGCCGCGCCCACCCGCGCATCCCGTCTGCGAGGTGGCTGGCTTCGTAGCCCGCCTCGACCAGCCGCTCGGCCACAAATTCGCTCGACAGCCCCATCGCGCAGGTGACGACAACCTCCTCGTCACGCGGTAGCCCCTCGACCGCCGCCTCGTCGACGCCGTCGAGAAAGTCGGTGTAGGGGACGTTCACCGTCTCCACGCCTGGCCCGTCGATGTGCCAGTTCGCAAAGTCGTCAGGCTCGCGGGTGTCGAGGAGCGTGACGGACCGCCCGTCGTCGATTCGCTGCTTTAGTGTCACCGGTTTCGTCGACGCCACCTCCACAGTCGTCTCCGGGAATTTGGATCCGCTCATATTCGTTACTTCTCATCGGCCGAGAAAAAGAATTGTGAGTATGCTTGATGGTTAATGCCGACCTGAACAGTCCGCTCGGGTCAGTACGCCGCGCCCCGACTTGGTCGGCGTCTCGGAGGCAATCGAGTGCTCGCAAGAGGCCTTGGAGAGATCGGTTTCCGAGTCTCAGCGTAGGGTGGCAGAGCGCGTCGACGCAGCCGATGAGCCACGTCGCGTTCGAATCCGTCCACGCGAACGTGTCGTCAAGGGCGTCGGCAAGAGGTCTGATCCCCTCAACGTCCCGGAGTCGGCCGTGGATCCTCGCCCGTCAAGCCGGGGCGGGGCTCAAAGCCCGCTCGTGACGAGACGAACGCCGACGACGAGGAGGAGCCCGAGGACCAGTCGACGGCGCCACGCTTCGCTCACCCGGGGGCGGAGGCGCCGCCCGACTGCAACACCGGCCAGCGCTGGCACGGCGGCCGCGAGGGACGCGAGCACGACGGCCGTGCTCGGGTAAAGGCCAAGCAGCCCCGCGGCGCCGACCCGGACTGCGTTGAGCCCGAGAAAGACCATCGCGACGACGCCGACAAACATCGCGTGCGAGAGGCTGCGGCTCCGGAGGTAGGCGACAAACTGGACGCCGACGTTCGTCCCGCCGAACAGCAGCCCCGAAACGAAGCCCACGCCGGCCATCGCTGCCCCCGACTCGCCGACCGACCGCACCCCGACGACGGCTCTCCCCGGAAGCGCGACCGCCTGCTGTCGCGCCGCGACGAATCCGAGCGACAACAGGCCAAGCGCAACCCTGAGCGGCCCTGCGGGCAGGCGGTCGAGACCGACGAGCCCCGTGAGCGTCCCGACGAGCGCAGCGGCCACGAGCGGTCCGAACCGTACCGCGCATCGCCGGAGCTCCGCCGTCGAGAGCTCGCGGACGAGCGAGAGATTGACTGCGAGGACGGGGAGTATCATGACCACAACGGCTGTCGCGGGGCGGTCGACGACCGTCGCCAACGCCGCCGTTCCAACGAGCGCGAACCCAAACCCGGCGACACCGTTCACCCCGCCTGCAACGACGACGACGGCGACGAGAATCAACAGGTCTGTCGGTGCGGGTGCAGCGACCACAGAGTTGGGTTGTTCTGGCCTGTGATAGCTGTACCCGTCTATTTTGGGGAACGATACATTTGTTCCGAGCCACAATAGCGACCATGTACCTGCTCCAATTCGTGTCCGACCCGACGGCGCTGTCCGTTGCACTCGCGCTTGGGTACCTGACCGTCGCCGCGGCGAGTCTCTGTCTCCTTTGGTACCTCCGGGCGTTCGCACAGCAACTGCTCGTTGAGCCGTACCGCGACCGGTGGCGCTACCTCGCGGTTGGGGTGGGCGCCGCTGCCGTCTACGGGGCCGCGGGGCTCGCGGAACTGTCTGTTACGGCCGCCGCGGAGCCGTTCCGGCGCGGCGCGACGCTCTTTTTCTTTCTGTTCTGTGCCGTCGGCGTCCGGGCAGTCCACCGCTCGGTGACCGGTGACGATGACGAGCGACTGCTCGCGCCAGCGCTCGTGGTCGTGACAGTGTTCGTGTGGTGGGCAACGTACCTCCTCGCCGGGCCGGTCGTCGTCGGCGCCGCCGAGGTGGTTGGGCTCCTCGCGGCCACCTTCTACACTATTTATCACGCAGTGGGCATCGTCGGTGTGGCGGAGGGAACGAGCGTCGCGGCCGTCACCCGGCAGTTCCTGCCCGCGCTGGTGGCTCTCGCCGTTGTCGCCGCCGCCGAACATGTCGGCGTCCTCGCCCCCGGCGCCGCCACCGTCGGCCGTGGTGTCGCCCTCGTGGGCACCGTCCTCGCCGGGGCGTTCCTGTTCGCCACCGCGGTCGCTGTCCGCCAGCAGAGCGGCGAGGTCGAACGGCTCTACGACAAGACGACGTGGCACCGCCGCACTTCCGAGGGCGACCTTGACGACTGACGCGGCTTAGCTGAATTGAGGCGCTAAGCCCCCTTCCTCAGCGGGCGCCGACCGAAAGAAAGGCGCGAGCAGGGAGGGGATACAGCGCCGCACGGTTCTCATACACTCTACGGTTGCAGGCTCACAGGCCCACGCGGTCGCAACGTTTTTGCAGTAGGGTACTATATTATTGACCGAGCCCAATGGAATAC
>CAKZPG010000016.1 GCA_937138675.1 uncultured archaeon
ACAGCCGCCTTCGGGTGAGCGCTGCTGCCAGTCAGGGCAGGTACACGACTTGTCGGTGACGTCGACTTCGTACCGGTTTCCGGACGCGGACTGAACTTCGTAGCGGCCACCGTTCGAGAGGAGCGAAACGTCCATCGCTTCGGCGACAGCACGCTTCGTTCGGGGCTCGAGATCGTCCTGTGATCTTGGGTTCTCGTCGACGACCAGTCGGTCGCGAACGTCGCCCGTTCGGTCACCGTCGGGAGCGACGGCTTCCGCAGGGCCACAAAGCCGCTCGTGGAGCACTTCCTCCACCGGATGGCCTTCCGGTCAGAGGTAATGGACCTCGCGGCGCTCGCGATTACGGGAATAAAGGCAAGAGAATGTTCGGCTACGCCGTCGCAATGCTCCTACTTTTAACACCGTTTCTCGCGGTGGCGCTGTACGTCGTGCCGTACTGACCGCCTAGCGATCGCTCACCGCCGGCACGCCCTCCTTCTTCAGCGCCCGTGCGATCGTGTTTTTCATCACCTCGTCCGTACCTGCAGCGATGCGCCGGCCACGAGTGAGACGGTAGAGATACTCGAGCGGGTTGCCCTGTTGGTAGGCGCGCGCCCCAACAGTCTGGATTGCCTCGCTCACCACACGCTCGGCGGTCTCCGAGCAGTGGAGCTTCGCGACTGACGTGCGGAGCCGTCCTGGCGGATTCTCGTGGCCCTGTGCCGACCCGGCGGCGTTGTACACTGTCGCGGCTGCCGTCTCGACCTGTCGGTACATCTCGGCGAGCTTCCACTCCATCCCCTGAAAGTCGGCGATAGGCTGGTCGAACTGCTCGCGGTTCTGAGCGTACTCCAGTGCGATTTCGAGGCCCGCGGTGGCCCACGCCGTCGCACAGATGGAACTGCCAAGACGCTCCCAGTTCAGCGAGATGAGCTGCTGTTTGAACGCGTCGCGGCCGCGGGTGAGGACGTGGCTCTCCGGGACCGGAACGTCGGTTATCTGGAAATGTGTCTGGCTGTACCCCGCCATGTTGTGGTACTCCTGCTCAACCTCAATCCCGGGGTCGTCCATGGGAAGGACAATCGAGCCGAGTCCCTCGGGGAACTTCACCCACGTCACTGCGGCGTCAGAGAAGGGGACGCCGCCGACCCACATCTTCTCGCCGTTACAGACCAGTTCGCCGTCCCGCTCTTCGACCGTCGTGTTCATCGACGCGACGTCCGACCCGGCGTCGGGCTCCGACATGGCGATCGCGACGTGTCCCTCGCCCGCGGTCACATCGGGGAGATAGTTCTCTTTGACCGCCTCGGAGCCGAAGAGATCGATCGCCCGCGGCCCGACTGTTGACTGCGTGTATGTGAACCACCCGGTGTCGGGGCAGACCCGACCGACAGCGTCGACGAGAAGAACGGCGGCGAGGTCGGACATCCCCTGCCCGCCGTATCGCTCGTCGATCGACGGACAGAGCAGGTCCGCGTCGGCCAGCGTCTGCATATTCTCCCACGGCATGTCGCCACGCCAGGTGAACGCCTTCTCTTCAAACGTCTCGGCGACCTCCTCCGCCGCCTCCGCGAACACCTGCTCCTCCGGCGACAATGATTCCATACATGTTTCCCGGACTCTCTGTACAAAGACCTGTCCGACTCTTGTCGCGGTCTTGGCAACTCCCGAGCGTAACCGACAGGTCCCTGGGGGCAAACTATTGCTTATGAGCGAGGAGACGACTCAACTCGACCTCTCTGCGGAACTCGACCGCCTGTCGGCCATGAGTGAGACAACGGGCGACGACCCCGACCGCTCGCTCGTCCTCCACGGGGCCTGTTTCGACCCCGAGTCGGTGGTCGGCCACGAACTCCGCGCGCTCTGTACCGACGGAGCCGCTGAGCTCCGTGGCCGGCGGGTTGGCCTCGCCCTCCACGCCCTCCACGAGAAAGATGTCCACGCCGAACGCGACGGTGAGCGCGTACCCATTGAGGCACTCCTTGACGCCGTTGGGGGTCCTGCCCTCGCCGACGGCTACACCCTTGACCGGGAGACGGGCGCGGTCCTCGCCGTCGTCGACCCGGGCGAAACAGTCGTCTTGCGCGTTGCGGCGTCGAGTCCCGCCGGCGAGACTGGTACAGAGCAACGCGTCGACACGGACACCCTCGCGAATGCGACAGTCGTGGGGTTCCGGGACCGCGAACGGTACCGACGGTACGACGCCTACGGCCGTCCCTACTCCTGACCTCGCTCTCGGTACCAGACGGGCGTGCCCGGGCACGCGTCGCCGTCTACCCGGTTCATCTCGGTGACCCGCCCGACGAACAGGTCGTACACTGCCTCGGTGACACGGAGGTCAACCGGCTCCGGCTTCGACTCCGACTCCGACTCCGGCTCCGGCTCCGTCGACCCCTCTGTTTCCGGTCGAACTGTCACCACCACCCGTCCTGGTGGCTTCGTGACCTCGATCACGCGGCCCTCTGTCCAGCGCTCGACGTCGTGGGTTGGTGGTCGGGCGTGGACGCGGTCGTCGCGAGCCACGCGGTCAGCTCCGGAACTCGATCGGCGCGTCACAGCGGAGGCAGAGCACCGCCTCAGCGACGTAGTTCACATCCGTCGAGCTACACTCCGGACACCGGAAATCGGTGCCGTACTCCGTCGACCCGCGTGGCGCGTGAAGCGTTCCGGCATCGACGCGGGCCTTGACCATCGACGGGAGACGCGACCGAACGAACCGGACACGGCGGGCGAGAGCGTCCCCACCGGTCCCGTGGATGTCGTCCCACTCGACGTCGTCCGGGCGCGAGAGGTGGGTGAGGAGGTCGGTGCCGGCCTGGAGCAGTGGGCGTGTGGTCGCGCCAGCGGGGTCGTCGAGGGCTGCGTCCTCGTAGCCCGTGGCGGCGCGGTCGTATGCCTCGCTCGCTCGCTCGGTGTCGTCCGCCGCGACCCGGCAGTGCCCGACGAGCTCGTCGCAGGCGGCGACGTCGACACCCGTTCGCCCGCCCTTCAGGTCAACCGCGACGAGCGCTCCCTGCATCGCCCGGTTTCGCGCGCCGGCGTCGTCGCCCGCGATGCGGTGACAGACCGCAGCACGGACGAGGTGACAGACCGCCCGTCCGGCCTGCGTTCGGTCAGTGAAGGCGTGGCGGCGGAACCCCTCGTAGCCCGCGAGGGTGCCGTACGCCCCGAGGACGTAGGCGTCTGCCGCCCCCCGGTAGTCGCTGTCTCCGAGCGCACGGATCGCTCGGTCGTCGCCGTCAAGCTCCGGGTTGTCGGTCATCATAGGGACAACGGACGCAACGGAGTTGCCGGTTTCGAATCTGACCTCTCACCGTCGACCGCTGGCGCGCCGCCGCGCACCGCCTCTCCCGTGACTCGTCTCCGTGGTCGGTCTCGTGTCGCTTGTGGCCCCTCCGAAAGCTGTTTGCCCGCTCGTTCGCTAAGATCGTTAATGCGCCCCGACTCCTCGCTCTCCCGGCGCGAGTATCTGAAGGCTGCCGTCGCCCTCGGCGGCGCCACGGGGCTGAGCGCGTGTCTCGACCGCTTCGACGACCGCGACCCGGTCCCGACGGGCGTCGATGATCCCGCCGCCCTCCCGCGCCGGCAGTTCGCGTGGGCCGACCGGGTCCGTCACGACGACGCCGGCAACACCCTGTTGCCGCGCCACCAGGCGCTCTGGTATCTCGACCTCCCTGGCGACAGCCCCCCAGATGCGGCGGCCCGGGACCGCGTCGAGGCAGCGCTCGCGGCGCTTGACCGCGCCTACGAGCGCTCAAACGAGGGCCTTCTCTCCTCTCTCGCCTACTCCCCGGCGTACTTCGACCGGTACGACGAGTCTCTGCCTGAGGATATCGACCTGCCCGAGCCCCGACCGCTCTCGGACTTCGAGACCCCCGAGTTCGACCGGCAGGACGCCCTGCTCCACCTCGCCTCCGACCGCGCGGACGTGGTGTTGGAGGCGGAGGCAGCCCTGCGCGGGGAGACGGACGCGAACGGCGTTTCCGTGCCGCCGCTGACGTCGGTACTCGACGTCGACGACCGGCGCACTGGCTTCGTCGGCGCGGGCCTCCCGGCGGCGAAACAAGACGTCGCCGGCGTCCCCGATTCGAAGCCCGTCCCCGAGCAGAGCCCGTTGTTCATGGGCTTTATGGCCGGCTTCGCGCGCAACCAGGCAAGTGAGGACGACGTAACAATCGATGAGGGGCCCTTCGCCGGCGGGACGACGAAGGTTGTCGCGAACCTCCGCCAGCGACTCAACGACTGGTACGGTGAACAGGACTATAACGACCGGGTGGCAGAGCTGTTCAGCCCCACCCATGCCGCCGAGGGGTGGGTCGAGGGGGTGGGCGAGAACCTCGACGCTGACAGCAGAGTCGACGAGGTACTCGACTCGCTGCTGGATGACGCCCGCGAGTCCGGGCGGGCCGGGCACGCACAGAAGGCCGCCCGGGCGAACCGCGACGCCGACGGGAACGTGCGACTCCTGCGCCGACATTTCGAATCTACCGACGACGACGTCGCGAGTCTCCACTTTCCGTCCCTGCAGCGTGGCGTAACCGCCTTCGAGGACGTGCGCGTGGCGATGAACGGTGCGGACGTCGCGGCAGAGACGCCGGCGGTTCGCCAGCGGGTGAACAACGGCATTCTTGAGTACGTCTTCGTGCGCTATCGCGGAAACTTCCTCGTACCGCCGCGCGACCACCGAAGCCTGCCGACGCCGCGGCCGTAGGCTGGTCGGTCCCGCTTGCCGCGTTCGGTCTCGCGGACCGCTCACCTACTCACTTACTCGCTTACACAGAGTCAGGAGAAAGCCTCGTTGCTCAACACGGGGATGAATCCGACAACCCCTAGATATCCCCCCATCGTTCGACAGCCGTCGGGCGCGCGGCCGTCGGAGAGCTTGACCTCACGGCCCGTCAGTGTCTCGTCGGTTCGCACGCCGAAGACGTACACTCGCTGGCGGCCAGGGAGGCGCGCGGCGGCGGCGCACAGGTGGTCGAGTTCGTCGCCGAACAGCGCGCGACCCCGGCCGTCGGCGAGGCGAGAGAGATCGGCGCTGACGACGATCGTCTCGAGTTCGGCCTTGTTGAGGAGCGCGGCAGTTTCGGGCGCGAGTCGCACCTCCTCAATATCGGCCTTGTCTACCTCGGCGCCGGCGTTCGAGAGGTCCGGACCGTTCCCGCCACGCATCTACGTTTTTTGCTCGTCCCCTTGTACGCACGCCCGCTCCTGCGGACCCGCTCGACTGCGGTGACGACGTTGCTCTGGTCAGCCCTCGACTCGAACGGTGTGACGTGTGACGCAACCCGGGGGCCGGCCGTTGGCCGCGGCGATGCAGACGTTCGCGGCCATGTTCTTCGGTTCTGGACCGTCGGTTTCGAGGATACAGACGACCGCTGCCACGTCGCACTCTGCTGGGCTCTGCTCGGCCGCTACGTTGGGTATCTCTCGGTCGCTCCGATTGTCCGCTCCGAATATCCATATAGATTGATATATTTTTATTTTTGAATAACTGTTGGGCGTGGGGTCGCCCGTCGGGCCAGTCGTGTCAGCTCTCGCCGTGGGGTGTGATCCGGTCAGTGGCGTCGGCTGGCGGCTCCAGCTCCGCGACCGCGTCGTGGAAGTTCACGAGGTAGCTTCCGGGACCACGATAGTCCCACCCGGCGGCCGTCTCGCCGGCGAGGCCGAACGCGAACGTTGCTGCGAGCGCTGCCTCGCCCCGGTCCGCCATCGCGCCCGCGAACGCCGCGCAGGTTCCGCCGAGCATACACCCGGTGCCGACGACCTCACCCATCGACGAGTGACCGACGTCAAGCTCGTACACGTCGGCGTCGGGGGTTGCGACGAGGTCGGTCGCGCCGCTGGCGACGACTGCCGCGCCCGTCTCCCGGGCGAGGGCAGCCACGTGGTCCCCGGCATCGGCGTGGCCGCCGACCGACTCAACACCACGCACCGCGCCTTTGGCGCCTGCGAGCGCCGCGATCTCGCCCCGATTCGCTTTCACAACGGCGACGTCTAGCTCCGAGAGCAGGCGCGCCGCCGTTTCGGAGCGGACGCTTGTCGCACCCGCGCCCACCGGGTCGACCACGACGGGTACGCCGTTATCGTTCGCGGACTCGCCGGTCACGACCATCGTCTCCACACCCTCCTCGCTCACGTCGCCAGTGTTCAACAGGAGTCCCTGCGCCCCGGCGACCATCTCCACCGCGTCCCTACGGTCGTCGGACATCACCGGCAGCGCCCCCCACTCTAGAATGATATTCGCCACGTCCCGCACGGTGACGTTGTTGGTGATGGCGCTCACAAGCGGCGTCGCCTCGTCCACAGTCTCGAGTGCTTCGTCGACGTCGATCATCGCGTCCACCCGGTCATACCACTGTGTCGTCCCCTCACAACAAAGCGATTCCGAACCCCCGCGAACTTTTGCCCACCGGCGTTCAACCATATTGTGTGACGAGCAATCAGACCGACGTCGTCGACGCGGACCTCCTCATCACTGTCTCCGGATCACCCGGGAGCGGTGTCACGACCCTCTGCGAGTCCCTCGCGGACGTCCTCGACTGTGGCTACGTCTCAGGCGGCGAGGTCTTCCGCCGGATCGCCGACGACCGGGGCATGAGCCTTCGCGAGCTGACGGCGGAGGCGAGTTCGACCGAGGAGATCGACCGAGAGTTGGACCGGCGACTCCAGCGGATCGCCAAGGAGTGGGGCGACGCGGACAAGGCGTTCGTTCTCGAGTCCCGGCTGGCGGGGTGGCTCGCGGGCGGCGACGCCGACCTGCGGATCTGGCTCGACGCACCCGAGGAGGTACGGGTCGAGCGCACCGCCGACCGCGAGGAGCTGGGCGCGGAGATGCGCGTCCGGGAGGTGCTGGATCAAAGCCGCTACGCCTCGCGGTACGGGATCGACCTCTCTGATCACTCTATCTACGACCTGACGGTGAACACCGCGCGGTGGTCGCCCGACGGGACGCTCGCTGTCGTTCTCTCTGCGCTCGAGTCCTACGACCCGGCAGTCGACGAGGGGTCGGAGCCGACACCTGCAGTCGACGTCTGAATGCCCGACGGCGAGGACGACCCGGTCGAGGCCCAAACTCGTCTGCGCGACCGGAGTGGCTCCGACCGCTCTGCGTGGTACGACGACGGGTCGATAGCCGACCCGCGACCGTGGGAGGCGGCGCTTCGGGAGACCGAGACCCCCTCGATTCGCGAGCACCTCGCCGTTGCCCGCGAGGAGGGCGCCACCACCCGTGCCGTCGTCCTCGCCGGCCTCGCGATCTCGCTGCTTATTGTGATCCCCGCCGCGCTTGTCGCGGGGATGCTCACTCTGATGGCGTTTTCGCTCGTCAAGCGCCCGGTACTCGTCTGGGCCGGCCTGACCGTCGTCGTCCTTGTTCTCCTCGTCGCATGGCTCGAGACGCGGGGCGACGGGTAGCGCCTGCCTCTCCCACCGGACGGTACGGGACGCCCTGACGGTGACGCCGGAGAGGGTGTCATCCTGCCCGGCCGTACTCGCGTCTCACCGGCCGTCGTGGCATGTCGACAGCGTCGGCGAACCCCCACCCGACGACGGCACCGCCGACGACCGTCCCGTACAACACGACTGCCGGGCCGATGAGTACCACCGGTAACGGTCCGAACAGGGCAAGGACCCCGACGACCGCGAGCGCCGGCGCGACGACGACGACGGCCGTGATCCACGCCCGGAGGTAGCCCGGCGACTGGAGTGCGCGGGCGATACGCCAGATCGCGAGGCCGCCAACGACGTTCGCGTCCACCGCGTACGACGCGAGGACTGCGGGCACGAGATAGGCCAGAGCGAGACTCACGACCGCAAGCGCGACCTGCCCTGGTGTGCCGAGCGTCACGTCAACGAACGGGAGCGAGACGACGACGAACGGCGCGAGCGGAAGCGCCGCATACACAGCTACGAGCCCGAGCGCGGTCAGTCCGTTGACGAACAGGCCCCCCACGTCGCCGTTCCGGGGCGGAGCGTCCTCGCCGTAGGCCGCCTCGCGGAGGAGGCGTACGAGATAGCCGACGTATATGGGGACGGTGACGAGAAGCACAAGACTGGCGATGATGACGAACGTTCCGAGAAGCCGGCGTCCGGGGCGCTCGCCAGCGAACGGATATACGAGCGCCTCGCGAAACATAACGGTGAATCGGCACGCCCGGCGAAAAACGGTTCCTATCCTGTCGTGACGACAGATTTATATCCACGCCCTCGACCGACCGCTCATGTCACCCGAGACTGTTGGGTTTGTCGGAACCGGGATCATGGGCAAGCCGATGGCAGAGAACGTCCTTGAGGCGGGCTACGACGTCGTTGCCTACAACCGCTCGTCGGCGTCGACCGAGGACCTTGCCGACCAGGGCGCGCGTGCGGCCCCGTCTGCCGCCGTAGTTGGCGAGTCTGCCGACGTCGTGATCACCGTCCTGCCCGACACCGACGCCGTCGAGTCGGTGCTGTACGACGACGGTCTAATAGACGCTCTCGGAAGCGGTCAGGTGTACGTCGACATGTCGACAATCGCGCCCGGCGCGACCGAACGATTCGCCGCGGACGTCGACGAGACGGGCGCGGCGATGCTCGACGCGCCCATCAGTGGCGGCGAGGGGGGTGCGATCGACGGCACGCTCTCGATCATGGTTGGGGGCGACCCCGAGATTCTGGGCGAGGTCAACGACGTTCTCAACGCGATGGGCGAGATCATCACTCACACCGGCCCCTCGGGTGCCGGGCAGATCACAAAGGCGTGTAACCAGATTGTCGTTGGGTGTACACACCAGGCGGTCGCCGAGGCGCTCTTACTTGCACACCGCGCCGGCGCGGACCTCGAAGCCGTGCTCGACGCGATCAGCGGTGGGGCGGCGTCGTGCTGGTCGCTCCGCGAACGCGCCCCCGACGTCATCCGCGGCAACTTCGAGCCGGGCTTCTTTTCATCGTACCAGTATAAGGACCTTCGAATCGCGACGCACGCGGGAGAGAAGTTTGGCGTCCCGATGCCCGAGACACAAGTCGCCCACGAGATGTACAAGACAATGGAGGAGATGGGGCACGGACAGGACGACCACGCCGCGGTCATTCAGGTAATCGAGACGATGGCCGACGACGAGGCGCGGATCTGACCGGCACACGAGGCTGTGGCCGCTGCCGCTGACGGGTCTTGGTCGGGTGTGCTCTCTCCTGTTTCGCCGGAATCATCCTGAACAAATATTGGGAACAAGAACTTTACGCCCGCAGAGCTGTATATTTGTATGAACGACACCCCGATTAAATCAATCCTCCACTGCCCCGTGTGCGGGCACGCCAGCCCGCCCGACGGCGACTGGCGCGTGCGGCCCGCCCGCGGGCACGAGCGACTAGACTGTCCTAACTGCTGTAAGACAATCACCGTCCGAGGCGTCACTGGACTCACGGCCTGACCGGGCCGTCACAGCGGGACCAGCGCGGAAGTCCACGGCTCCAGTCGTTGAGGAA
Source organism: uncultured archaeon (assembly GCA_937138675.1). Taxonomy (GTDB): domain Archaea; phylum Halobacteriota; class Halobacteria; order Halobacteriales; family Haloferacaceae; genus A07HB70. The sequence goes on from CAKZPG010000016.1 coordinate 9,445, forward strand.
GCGCTTGACATTCTCCCCGGGCTTACGCGCGAGGATTCCTCTGTTGGGGGTTTGGCTACCGACCCACGGAGACAACATGTGGGTTCGTGCGCAGTTCTTTAGGAATTTCGTGAGAGTATGGGTTCCCCGACCAGTCGTGGTCGTCCCACTCCGAATTGCACGGGCCGTGCCATCGGCCTGACTTCGCAATTGCTGTTTTCCCGAAGGCACGTCTCTGACGCCGTGAGGTCGGTGTGCTCTTCAAAGCCACATGGACACGTCAGCGTATCCTCGTGACGAACCGTCTTCTCGCGGTCGCCACACTCGGGACACGTCTGACTCGTCCACGCTTCCGATTCGGCTTCGAGGTTGATGCCGTACTCCTCACAGACGCACGCGAGACGGTGGATGAACTTCTTGAACACCCAGAAGTTGTGTGTCTTCTCGTTCACCCTGACCGATCAGTGCGTTTCCAGCACGTTTGTCAGGTCGCCCACGTACACCGTCGCCACGCCCTCGTCGTACAGCCGTTCAACAAGGTCGCGTACCAGCGCGTTCTGTGCGTGATCACGACGCTTCGTCCGCTGTGTTGACGTATTGAAGATTGCGTTGGACCGCTCTCTACCATCGTCGGTGGTTGAATACTGTTGGTCGGGTTCATTCCTGTCCTGAAGACCGAGGCTTTCGCCTCGGATTTCCCGTAAACTCCGCTCAGCAATCTACACGTTCCCGATCGTGCCGGACGTCGCCGACCAGGGCGAGTCGTTCGTCTGGTCGTTGCTCCGCAAGCAGGGGGTGACGCTGGTCTCCGGCCCGGTGTTCAGCCCCAGTCACGACGACCGGGTCCGACTCGTGTTCTCCAACTCGACCGAGCAAATTGACGAGGCGTTCAACCGTATAGAGGTCTGGGTCGCCGAGCGATTGTAACCCGGCGCGGTCGGTCGACTCGCTGCCCAACCCTGCGGTGGGTTTATTCTAAGGCATTCGCTGATGGATGACATGGGAGCCGCCGGTGATATCGAGATTTTCAGACACCGCCTGGGGAGTATCGTTGAGGAGATGGGGGCGACGCTTCAGCGCACCGCCTACTCAACGAACATCAAGATCCGACGCGACCACACCTGTGCGCTGTTCGACGCCGAACTCCGGCATATCGCACAACACGATATCGCGCCCCAGCATATCGGGACGCTCATCTCACTCGTGCCCTCCGCGATACAGCGTCTCTCTATCGACCTCGAACCAGGCGATGGCGTCCTCATAAACGACCCTTACCAGGGCACCGGCGCCTTACATCTCCCGGATGTCGTCCTCATCTGCCCGCTGTTCGCCGATGGCGACCTCGTCGCGTACGCCGCGAACTCAGCCCACCACGTCGACATCGGCGGCTCCTCCGGTGGCGGCATCCCGCCGACCAGCACCGAACTGTATCAGGAGGGGCTCATCCTCCCGGGCATCCGAGCCGTCCGGAACTGGGAGTACGAGGACAACGTCCTCACGCTCGTCACCCGCAACGTCCGCGGGACCGATCAGCGACGCGGCGACTACGAAGCTCAGCTCGGGGCGAACCGGATCGGCCAGGAGCGCTACCGGTCGCTCGTCGAAGAGCACGGGCGCGAGACGGTCGAGGACTCGCTCGACGGGCTGCTCGACTACACGGAGCGCCGTCTCCGTGCCGCGATTGCTGACCTGCCCGACGGTGAGTACCACGCCGAGGACACGATGGATGGCGACGGCATCGTTGAGGAGCCGCTCCCACTGTCGCTAACCGTCGAAGTCGACGGGACGGACATCACCTTCGACTTCACGGGGACCGCCGAAGAGAACGCGGGGCCGCTCAACTGTACCCCGGCGCTCGCGTTCGCCGGCGCGCTCTACTCGATCATGGCGTTGCTGGGCACAGAGTTCCCGAAGAACGACGGGTTCTACCGACCGTTCGAGACGATCACGCCCAAGGGGACGATGGTGAACCCCTCGAAAGACTCACCCGTCGCCGGTGGCGCGGAGATCGCCGTTCGTATCGCAGATCTCGTGCTGGCGGCACTTGCCGACGCCCTCCCTGAGGAGACAGTCGCAGGCGGCAAAGGGACGATCGTCAACCTCTCCTACAGCGGTGAGGACCCGCGGACCGACGAGGACTACGTCTACTACGAGACGGTCGCCGGAGGCTACGGCGCACGCGCGACGAAAGACGGGATGGAGGCTGTTCAGGCACACTACCAGAATACCGCTAACAGCCCAATCGAGGAACTCGAGGCGGAGATCCCACTATACGTGCGCCGCTACGAATTGATCCCGGACTCGGCGGGCGCCGGCCGGACACGCGGCGGCCTCGGTGTCCGTCGCGACATGGAGTTCTACGACCATGAGGCGTCGTTCACCGTGCTCGCCGACCGTGCAACTGCTCCGCCGAAGGGGCTGTTCGGCGGCCGGAACGCGATCACGGCGCGCTACTGTGTCAACCCCGACGGCGATGACCCAGTCGACCTCGGCTCCAAGCGGCAGGTGACACTCGACCCGGGCGACGTCGCGAGCGTCCAGACGCCCGGCGGTGGTGGCTACGGCGATCCACTTGAGCGTGCCCCGGTGGCCGTCCGCGACGACGTCGTGAACGGGAAGCTGTCGGTCGACTACGCGCGTGAGGTGTACGGTGTCGTTGTCGACCCCGAGACGGGCGAGATCGACGACCAGGCAACTGCCGAGCGACGCGCGGAACTCGCCGCGGAGCCCGAGGGGGCTGTATGATCCGTCTCGGCGTCGACACCGGCGGCACTTTCACCGACGTGGTGTGTTACGACCGCGAGTCGGGCACGGTTCGGGTGACTAAGAGCCCCTCGACGCCCCCGCGGTTCGACGAGGGTGTGCTGAACGGGATCGACAAGATCCGCGATATTGTTGGCTTCGACCCCGGCGACGTCTCCTATCTGAGCCACGGGACGACAGTCGGGACGAACGCGGTTCTGGAGAACGACCTCCCAGATATCGGGCTGATAACGAACGATGGCCTGCGCGACGTACTGGAGATCGGTGACCAGACCCGCCCGGCGCTCTACGATCTTCAGGTCGAGAAGCCGCCGTCGCTGGTACCACGGCGACTCCGCCGCGGGGTGCCCGGGCGACTCGACTCGCGGGGGAACGAGGTCGACCCGCTCGACGAGGCGGCCGTCCGCGCCGAGGTCGACCACCTCGTCGACGAGGGTGTCGAGTCGATCGTCGTCTCGATGCTGTTCTCCTATCTGAACGAGCGCCACGAACGACGGGTCGGCGAGCTGATCGAGGCCCACGACGCCGACGTTGCGTGGACCCGGTCGTCGGCGGTCCACCCCGAGAGCCGGGAGTACGACCGGACGATTACGACCGTGCTCAACGAGGCAGTGAAGACGACCGTGGAGGAGTACTTCACTCGCCTCGACGCCGGGATTGCCGAGCGCGATCTCGACGTCCCGCTGAACGTCATGCACTCCGGTGGCGGCATCTTCAGCACCGACCAGGCGATCAAGCACGCCATCCGGACGGTCGTATCTGGCCCCTCGGCCGGCGCGACCGCCGCCCGGGAGGTCACCCGAGCCGAGGGGCTCGAGAACGCCATCGGCATCGACATGGGCGGGACGAGCGCCGACGTGAGCATCGTTCGCGACGGCGAGATCGTCCGGTCGACGGAGGGGGAGATCAACGACCTCCCGGTGAAGACGCCGATGGTCGAGATCAACACTGTCGGCGCGGGCGGTGGGTCGATCGCATGGCTAGACGAGGGTGGCGCGCTCCGAGTCGGCCCGGAGAGCGCAGGCGCAGACCCCGGCCCGGTCTGTTACGGCAACGGCGGCGAGCGCCCGACCGTGACGGACGCGAACCTCCTGCTCGGGCGGATCAACCCGTCGTACTTTCTCGACGGCGAGATGGATCTCGCTGTCGAGCGAACCCGTGACCGCTTCACGACGGCCATCGCGGATCCCCTTGACCTGAGCGTCGAGGCGGCCGCCCAGTCGGTCGTCGATGTGGCGAACGCCAGCCTCGCCCGGGAAATCCGTCGCGTCACCGTCGAACGGGGCCAGTCCCCCGGCGAGTTCGTTCTCGTTGCCTTCGGCGGCGCTGGACCGCTTCAGGCGCCCGCAATCGCCGCCGACATGGACATGGATGCGGCGATCATCCCGCAGAACCCCGGCGTCTTCTCTGCCCGGGGACTCCTGCTGGCCGACGTCCGGATCGACGAGTCACAGGCCTATCATGCCGAGACGCTCGCGGTGGGCCCGCTCGCTCGCCAGTTCGACGATCTTGAGGCGACGCTTCTCGACCGGTTCGCCGACCAGGCTGTTGACCCCGACGAAGTGATGCTCTCCAGACACGTCGACATGCGCTACGAGGGCCAGTCCTACGAAATAGCGGTGCCGGTCGACCCACCAGTCGACGAAGCAAGTGTCGAGACAGCGGTTGAGCGCTTCCACGAGGAGCACGCGCGCCTCTACGGCCACGCTCGGCGGGGCGAACCGGTCGCCGCCGTTACACTCCGTGCGAGCGGCGAGGTGGAGACCCCGCCACTCGCCGACCGGACAGATGACACCGAGGCCGACCCGTCAAAGGGCACCCGCGAGGTCTACTTCGACGACGAGATCCACGACACGGCGGTCTACGACCGAACCGCGCTCTCGCCCGGGCGGACTATCGAGGGACCTGCCGTCCTCGAGGAACCGGGGTCGACGTCGCTGGTGCCCAGTGGAACGATCGCGACCGTCACCGACAGCGGGAACGTCCGGGTCGAACTGACGGACTGAGTACGACTCCCCGCCGCCGGTCGGTAGTTGTTTCCCTTGGACTGAATGTCCTCGTCGAAGGCATACCATACTCCACAGTCCTCGACGGTAATGACAGTTGACCCCGGCGCCAACCTCTCGCCCTCCGTGACCTGACCGTCTCCTTCGTCCGGCGGCTCTCCGATGCTCGACGGGGGCTGTGCCCGTGGCGCCGGGGGCTGTGCGACGCAGATATCCACACCCTGGGCCGGGCCTGGCCGCCGGTCGTGTTCCTGTATCGCCGGCTGTGTCGCCGTTGCCGGCGGTCAACAACGCGACACACTCAACCGAACATCCTTGCGGTAGCGGCTCGTAGATGTATCAATGCGTATTCTCATTGTTGGGGCGACCGGGTTCGTTGGCGGCAAACTCATCGAGTCGCTACGCTCGGCCGATCACGACGTGGTTGCCTTCTCTCGGAGCGCGAGCCAGGCGGAGTTCCCGGACGACGTCGAGATATTTGAGGGCGACCTTGGCGACCCGATGTCGCTGGAGGGGCTCTGCGACGATATCGACGTGGCATACTACCTGATCCACTCGCTCACAGCCGAGAACTTCGCGGAGCTCGACCGTTCATACGCCCGCCGGTTCCGAGAGCGAGCGTCGGCGGCCGGCGTCGACCGGGTAATCTACCTGAGCGGGATCAGCGGCGACGAGCGGGACCTCTCGCCACATCTCGCCTCCCGCCGGGAGGTGGAGTCGGTCCTCGAGTCCGGGGGCTTCGACCTCACCGTTCTTCGAGCGGCGATCATCATCGGCGCTGACAGCGCGAGCTTCCGCATCGTCAACGACCTGACCGACCGGCTGCCCATGATGACGGTCCCGAAGTGGGTCCACACGCCGTGCCAGCCAATCGGTATCGACGATGCTGTTGCCTATCTGGTCGGCGTTCTCGACGTTGACGAGACCCGAGGCGGTATCTATGACATCGGCGCGCCGACCGTGTGGTCCTACAAGTCCTTGCTGAAGCTGACCGCCGAACAGAAGGGAAAGCGCATCCTGATCCTGTCGGTGCCGGTGATGTCCCCGTCGCTCTCGTCGCACTGGCTCCGACTGACGACTGACGTCCAGTACGCCATCGCGCGGCCGCTCGTTGAGAGTATGCGCCACCCCGTCACTGTCGACCCCGACCGGGAGCTTCAGTCGCTCGTCCCCATCGAGCAGACGTCGGTCGAGATGGCGGTCCAGCAGGCGCTCGCGGAGGGGTGACCGCGGCCTCTCACAGAGAGACCGTCTCCGCGGGCGCGTCCGACGTGGCGGTCGCTCCACAGTACGCGGGCAGCCGAGCGCAGCGACCGGGCTCCAGGCCTGCTGGGTTCGCTCCGCGCCGGCCCGCTGCTGGCCACCCGGTGGGTCGGTCGACCGGATGGTGCCGCCCGCACGCCGTGAGTCCTGTCTGGCACCCTCCGACGCAGGGGGTCGAAAAACACTCGGGGACAGTGTCCTCGGCGATTCCTTGCTGGCTGATCTGCCCCGCACGCTGGCGGCAAAAGGGCTATAGTCCTCGTGACCGTGCAATCTATCGTGGAACATATCAATATCTCTGAGACAACGGACCGGCTGGCCGAAGACGACGAATCACAGACCGAGGCGATGCGTAAAATGTCCTTTAGCCTTCAGGTGATGCGGTTCAAGCCCGGCGACGAGGACCCGATGCACGCCCACGCTGAAGAGGAGATCTATCACATCAACGCAGGCGAGGCGACACTCGTGACCGCCGACGAGTCGATCGACGTCGCGCCAGGCGACGTTGTTCATCTTGATCCCGGGACAGACCACCAGTTCACCGACTTCCAGGACGAGTTCGTCACAACGGTGATGTACGCGCCCGCCGAGGGCTCGCAAGAGAACTAGGACGACTCACGGCCAGCACCGTCACGGCTGTCGACCAGACCACACCACACCACTATTCTATCGCGGCCAAGTCGCGCTCGTCGACCCTGTGGTACCTCCCCGTCTCTCGCTGCCGACCGGCGGTGTTCCGTGTTCCCTTGGGAGACGCGTCGCCCGTTGATGCGAAGCGGATATCGAGATCTCGAGGTTGTCTCGACGTGACCGACCCGGGCCACCACACACCCGATGTCGGGGGCTCAGACACAAGGCCTCACCCGGTCGGTGTTGTTCGTCTTGAGACCGCCGCTCACACGTCTCTCTGTGACCCTCTCAACGCCTGGTATCGCCGCTTAGGACGGCTCTCTCGACCGCCGCCAACACACGTCCGCGACGGGTATATACGCGTCAGGTCCGTCTAGATACACATGGTAGAAATCGACCGACCAGCCGATGGTCTGTCCCCCGACCTGACCGACAAGACGGTTGACGTGAGCGTGCTGGTGATCGGTGCGGGAGCCGCAGGCGCACGGACCGCGATCGAACTCGTCGAACAGGGAGTCGACCCCGAGGAGGTGCTGGTCGTCGGCAAGCGGAGCCACGGCGACGCGCACACGACGTGGGCGCGTGGCGGAATCAACGGTGCGCTCGGCACCCACGACCCAGAGGACGACTGGTCAGTCCACGCCGCGGACACACTCAACGAGGGCCACTTCCTCAACGACCCCGACAAGGTCGAGACGGTCACCCGGCGGATGCCCCGCCTGCTGCGAGAGCTCGACGACTGGGGGATGGCCTACAGCCGGACTGCCGAGGGTGATATCGACCAGCGCTACTTCGGTGCCCAGTCGTTCCGCCGGACGGCGTTCGCGGGCGACCACACCGGTGAGTCGCTGCTCAACACCCTGGTCGCAAAGGCTCAGTCGCTGTCGGTCCCGTACCGCGAGAACGTGTTTGTCAGCCGACTGTTGACCGACGACAGCCGGATACTCGGGGCCGCGGGCGTGGACCTCGACACCGGTGAGTTCCTGGCCCTCCGGGCGGACACCGTGGTGTTGGCGGCAGGGGGCTACACTAGCCTCTACGACCGGCACTCCTCGCGCGACGACGAGAACACCGGCGACGGCCCGGCGCTAGCCTACGAGGCCGGTGCCCAGCTCATGGACCTGGAGTTCGTCCAGTTCCACCCCACCGGGATGGTGGGCGACCGCTACGGCGAGGAGTGGGACGGCCGGCTCGTCACGGAGGCGGTTCGCGGCGACGGCGGTCGACTCTACAACGCCGAGGGCGAGCGGTTCATGGAACGGTACTCCCCCGACCAGATGGAACTCGACGCCCGAGACATTGTGGCCCGGGCAATCGACCGAGAGGTCCGGCAGGGCCGGGGCACCGAGAACGGTGGCGTCTATCTGGACATCTCCCACCGCGAGCGCGAGTACATCACGGACCGACTCCCCAGAATGTACGAGCGGTTCGCAGACCTCGGGGTCGACATGGCGACAGAGCCTGTCGAGGTCGCCCCGACTGCCCACTACGGGATGGGTGGGGTCGTCGTCGACGACAACGGCGAGACCGACGTCGAGGGGCTGTACGCGATCGGTGAGACGATGGCCGGCGTCCACGGCGCCAACCGCCTCGGAGGGAACTCGCTGGCCGAGACGATCGCCTTCGGCGAGGCCACCGGCGAGGCCATCGCCGAACGTCTGGCAGCGGGTGACCGGCCCGCGGTCGACGATGAGCAAGTCGACAGACTAGCGCGACACCACCTCGCCGACCTGGCGGCGCTGGCCGACAGTGACGGAAGTGAGGACCCCGAAGCGTTGTTCGACGAGCTCCGCACGCTGCTGGGGGCCCACGCTGGCATCCTCCGCGACGGCGAGGAGCTGGCCGACGGACTCACCGACCTGGCGGCGCTACGCAACCGCGCTGGCGACCTCGCGGTCGGCAACCCAACCAGCCGGTCGTTTGAGTTCGCGCTGAACCTCGGGTTTGCACTGACGGTCGCCGAGGGGACACTCCGGGCGGCGACCAAGCGCGCGGAGTCCCGTGGCGCTCACTACCGCACCGACGCCCCGGACGTCGACGACGATTGGCGGCGCAACGTCGTCGTTGAGCGCGACAGCGTCGGTGGGATGCGCACGGACACCGCTCCCGTCGGCACTCCCGGTGAGGCGGTCCAGGCGGCGCTTGACGCCGGCTACGAACTGGATTACCACCAGCTCGAGTAAGCACAGTCACGCTGGCTCCGGCGCCTCGGACGCGCCATCGTGTGCGCGCGGTCGGTCTCCTCTGCTTGCCCTCACTCGTGGTCGCTCCGGACCTCCAGACGGACGAGGCCGGCCACACCAACTGGGCTGTCCACAGACTCTGTGCGGACGACAGTGACCGCTCGCGCCCGTCCGTCGCTCGTCTCTGGGGGTCGTGATGGTCGCGCTCAACGTTGCCCGAACTGTAGGTCGTACGTCCTGACGATGTCGTACGCCGGCGGACGCCCGCCAACCTCGTACGCAGCCAGTTCGACCTCGTCAACGGCGATCGGTGGAAGCGACAGCTGGCGCCTCGCTTCGAGAAAGTCGACGAGCGCCCCAAAGTCGGTGTCGCTCTCGAAGTAGCCGAAGGTCAGGTGCGGAATGAACTCCTCCCCGTCACGGCCGAGCGTGGTGACCTCGGGGTGGGCACAGATCGCCTGGTTCAGCTCGGTGAGACGACCGCCGTCGGCCGTCTCGCCGTACACGACGTCCGGAAACAGGTTGAACTGGGTGATTGTCGCCTCGAACGCGTCCTCGTCCACAAGCGCCTCGGCGACAATCTGGTCGATCTGCTGGACGGCCGGCGACCAGTTCCCGTCAGTCGACGGGGTGACCGTGACGTCGAACAGCTTGATCGTGAAATGAAGACTTCCGACCGGCACGGTGTTGAGACAGTCGAATTGGTTGAGCGCGTCGCGGACCGGCTTGTACTCCGCGTGGACCGTCGGGTCCGTCGTGTCCGCGAGGAGGACCAGCCGATAGCTGTCGACGTCGGTGGCGACGTCGGTGGCCGGGGTGAGGCTGTTGCGCTGCTGCCAGAACTCTGCCGGCTCCGACGCCATCTCATCATCGTGCATCTCTGGATACTCGCTCGCTCACTGTCTGACCCGCCATCGCCCGCCGAGCTCCGCCCGTTCGCGGTCCTCGTAGCTCCCGTTCTTGAAGACGGTTACGCGGCCGTTCTCCTCGCTGAGGGTGACTGCCGCCAGGATCTCCGGCCTTGTCGAGATCTCGACCGCGCTCAGGTGTTTGGTCCCCATCCAGTCGGCGTAGTCGAACTCCTCGTCTTGTTCGACCACCGAGGCGCTCGGGCTCCTGATCCGGACCATCTGTTCCTGAACCGTCCCGTCGACCATGACGACGACGGCCCCGTCACAGGAGAAGGCCACCTCCTTCACCGCTGTGACGAACGACTCGATATCGTCGGTCGCGACCCGGCAGGTGTCGGTCGGCCACCGGTTCGTCCCGAGCGGGTCGGCGTACTCTCCGTAGTTCGCGTCGTCGACGACAACAAAGTAGAGACTCGGCCCGCTGACGTACTGCTCCTCCCACCGGTCGAACGACGCGCTGAGACTCTCCGAGACGTTCACCAAGCGGTCAACGAGCTGGTCCGTCTGTGCGTGTGTCGTCACGAACGGGCCCCTGGCCGACTGGCTGGACACGCTTCCGCGGTCGCTCACACTGCTTGTGGGCCAGTCGTCAGCGTCGTCTCGCTGCGACTCCGGCCTGATGACGGCGTCGGAGTGGTCGACCCGCCAGCGTCCGCCGAGGTCAGTCCGTTCGTGGTCCTCGTAGCTTCCGTTCTCGAAGACGGTCACGCGACCGTTCTCTTCGCTGAGGGTGACCGCCGCCAGCACCTCCTCCATACACGACGCCTCGAGCGCGCTCATGTGTTTCGCGCTCATCCAGGTCGGATACTCGATATCGACCAGATCCTGCTCCGAGAGCGACCTGACCCGCACCATCTGCTCCTGAAACGTGCCGTCGGCGGTGACAACGACTGCCCCGTCGCGGTCGAAGGCGATCTCGGCACCAACCTCGGCCGCCGCGTCGGCATCGTCGGGAAGGATGCGAGCGCTCTTGATCGGCCACCGGTTGTCTCCGAGCGAATCAACGAACGAATCGTACTGTGCCTCGGAGACGACGAGGAAGTAGAGGCTCGGCCCCCGAGTGTAACGGTCCTCCCACCGGTCGAACCGGAGGCTGACGTCCTCAACCAGATACTCGAGCAGGCTGATCGTCTCGCCAACCGTCGCGAACGTTGACTCCGAGACTCCCACTACTATATTTTGTGCTCACATTAGGATATATCTGGTCCCTGTCGCCACGACTGCAGCACGGGCGGCACAGCCCCTCCCAGAGCTGTCGGCTCGGACACCGGGACCGCTGTCGATCAGGGCGGACACCCGGTCGTCGTCCTGACTGGGTGGCTGGCACTGCGCAGGTGCCCGCAGCCCCCGAGTCCCGCAGTCCGGCAGTCGAGCGCGACGTGAGCGCCGAGGAGACCGCGTCGAGTCACTCGACGGCCTCGTCGATCGCCTCCTCGGTCGCCCGATGCTCGCCGAAATTGGCGTTGTCGTCCGAGAACGACCCGTACACGTCTGCAAGCGTGCTGTCGAGTGTATCCGCTACGTGTGTGGGCGTCTGCCCACCGTCGACAACGCGGGCGGCGACGTGTCGCATGCCGATTCGCGTACCGTCGGTCCGTTGCTCGCCGCCGAGGATCGCATTTTCTCGAACACTGCCCGTACGCTGCCCCCGACACGCTCTCGAATCTGTGTTCGGCCGGGAACGATGCGCTGCCTTGCCCGCTCGAATCGGTGCCACTCAAGACGCGTCTGCGGTGGGAGGAGACTGTCGCTCAGTACAGCGTGTCCAGCCAGCACCACAGGGGGAAGGTTTGAAACGCGGCTCTCCATACAGGTGGCATGGATACAGATCGTCTGATACAGCTCGCACCGCACTACGCTGCAATGTTGCTTCTGGTCTTTCTCGCCCTCTCGGCCGTTCGAGCGGTTGTCGGCGAACTCAGCTTCTGGGTCGAACTGGCGATCATTCTTGTTATCATCCTCCCGTACCGCCCCGCCGTGGTGCAACTCGGTCTTGCGCCCAGCAGCTGGGAGTGAGCGTCGACCCGGGCGCTCCGATCGGTACGCCTAGTTACAGCGGTAGCGAGGCGAAAGCCCATGGGCTTTCGGCGTGTGGATGACGTCAGACCACGGCTGGCTCACGCCGCGACCAACCGACCCGCTGGCGCCCGACCGCGAGTGGACCACGCGGTCGTGGCCGTGGCTGTGGTCACCTTGCTTCGCTCGCGGTTATAGAATACAAGGAGAATACCCGCGTCTTCAGGCGCGGGAGGATGTCAATTACCCAGAGAGACCCGTCGTGCGTGTCGCACCGTGGAGACCTCGGTGAGTCCGGGCGTGTCGATCTGAAACTCTTGTGGTGGTGTGTTCTCACTGTAGGTCTTGTCGACGCGCGGTTCGCCGTCCGGTGGGTCCGCGAGGATCTCGACAATCCGCCCGCCTGCCGACCCGGTCAGAACGATCCAGATCGCCGCGTTGGGCTCACAGGCGGCCATCTTGTCAAAGTCGCTCGGCACGGCCGTGGCGGCGTCGTTGTTGATCCGCTCAGCCTCAAGGGCGACGACGACGTCGCCGTCGGCGTCGAGGCCCGCACAGTCGAGCCGGATGGTCTCGCCGTCGACGTCGATCTCGTGGTAGGGTTTGGCCCGCTGAACGCGTGTGTCGGGGTTGGCGGCGTACTCCCGGTCAATCAGTCGGCGCCCAACCTCGACAGCCATGCGGTGTTGACTCGACTCGGTGAGGTCGCCTTTGCCGTCGCCGTAGTCAAGGCCCTGGCGTCGGCCCTCTTCGATCACGGCACGGCCGTCGCTCGTAACGCTGTAGAGCCGATGAGGGATATCCCCATCCTCGACGAGCAGGCCGGCCTCGGTCAACTCCACCACGGCGTCGGTGCCGATGTCGGCGTACTCGCGCAGGCGGATCATCGAGTCGTGGACGATGTCGTAGCCCGGGGCGTCGTAGCGGCCCTGCTGTGCGTTGTGGACGAGCTGGAGAAACAACAGCTGTGTGAGCGACCACACCGACTCGGCGACCGCCTCTGGCCGCAGCTTCAGGTTCGCGCGGACGACGGGAATCTCGCCGCGGTCGACGTTCTCGAGCCCGCGACAGCAGGCAACGGCGCGTTCCATCCCGTCGTCGCTGGCGTCGTAGCGGGTGTCACAGACCGCACAGCGAAGCGCGCTCGCGCCCTTGACGACAGTCACACATGGCGGCAGGCGCCGGGTGTGTGGGAGTGTCGTCGCGAGTTCGAAGCGCGCTGGCCGCGGGTCACCGTCGCCGTCGTCACTCGCCGCTGACTTGCCTGTCCCATCGACACCGTCGACCCCACTCACCGCGGTCTGGCGGATCCCGTACCGCTCGGCCGTTCGCGAGGCGCAGTCGTCGACCATGGCCTGGAACTGCGCCTCGTTCACGCGGTCGTCACTCGCCGGATGGCCGGGGGGTGGGGCGAGCGATTCGACCAGAAACGGTGCCGGAAGGGGCTCGCCGAACCCCGCGGCGGGGCGACAGAGCCACTCGCCGCGGTCGAGGGCAGCGAGACGCCGAGCGATCGTCGCTGGCGGGTGGTCGGCGGTCGCGAGTACCCGCGCGAGGTCGTCGTCGACGCCGACGTTGCCAACGAGCATCGTGCCCGTCTCGTTGAGCACCTCGTGGTAGGTGTCGCGCTCGGGATCGGTGGTCTGCAGTTGCCCGGGGTACTGGACGCCGAGGGTGACAGAGAGACCGAACGACCGGCCCTGAGAGAGGAGGGTATCGACCAGTTCGGTCCCCGCGACGCTCCCGGCATCCTCGAGATAGAGGTTAACGAGAGACCCGTCCGTGTCGGCTTCGTCGGTTCCGTCGGTCCGTTCGTTCCGGGCCCTGAGCGCGGTCCAAAGCGCCGCGAGCAGGACCAGCGTGAGCGTGTCCGTGACCGACTCCTCAATGCTGCCGAAGTCGATGATTACGACGCGATTCTCGTCGAGAAGGTCGGTGAAGGAGAAGGCGGTCGTCGGCGTATCGTCGGTCTGCGTGTCGTCGGTGGGCGTGTCGTCGGCTTCGTCCGTGTCGGGTCCAGCCCCTTCAGTTTCGTCTCCAGATCCCGGGGTGTCTATACGTTCGGGCACGGTGTCGAATAGCGGCGCGAGGCGGCCGTCGGTGGCGATCGTCTCCACGCGCGAGAGCGCGCCGCCGAGTACCCGCGAGAACACCTGTCGGTCGGCGTCGAGCAGAGCCTGAAAGTGGGCGTCGAGGCCGTCGTCGGTCACGGCGGGTGGCTCGCCCTCGCGCTGTGTCTGCCGGAGCGCGTCGACCAGCGCGCTGTGTGGTATCGCGTCGTCGCCGTGAACCGGGTCGAACAGCGCCCGGAGGTGTGTCTCGATCACCGTTGGCGAGCGCACGGCCTGCCCAAATCGCTCGGCGCCCATCACGCCCGCAAGCATCTCCTCGTAGTGGCCGGCGACCCGGGAGCGCGCCTCCTCGCGGGCGACGCCGGCGTCAAGGAGCGAGCGGATGTCGAACACGCCAACAGCGGGCAGGACCTCGGCACAGTTGAAGTAGACAACGTCGTCGAGGTCGCCGTGGGCTGCGGCGTGCGCCCGGAGGTAGTCCCGGGCCATTCCCCCGCCTTTCGCGTCGAACAGGATCGCGGGCCCGTCAGTCGCGTCGTGATTCGCGAGCAGGCCGGTGGTGAGCGCCGTCGACTTTCCGGCACCCGTCGCCCCGACGACGAGTAGGTGGAGCGGCTGGAGGCCCGGCGGGAGGACGACGGGCTCGTCGGTGACGGCTCGGTCGGCGGTGACCGGGCGGCCAAGCGGCCAGCCCGGGCCGCGATAGCGCGCGAGCTGGTCCGGCGGGGGGAGTGCTAGCCCTGTTCGGGCCGGGCGCTGTGTGTCGAGCGCTCGGGCGCTCGCCGGCGGGAGGTCCGCGCCGCCGGTCACGCAGAACGGCGCGAGTTCTGCAGGTGTGACCACGACCCCGCGGCTGGTCGGAGTGGTAAACGGCAGTCGCGCCCGGACGGTCTCGTAGCGCGCGGGACTGGCTGTGGTGTCGACAAGCTTGCCGTACAGACGCGTTCCGGGCGGGCGGCCGTCGCGGCGCGGCAGGGCGCCCAGCGCGCGGTCGGCGAGCCCCTGGTCGGCGTCGCGGACGACCCGCCCGCGGATCTCGTGAAACTCGCCGCCGACGGCCGCGAACGCCGGGCTGAGACGCGCGGCGAGCCTGTCGGCCGCGCGCCGGTCGCCATGGGTCAGCCCAACGGCGCGGGCCGAGACGACGACGGTCGTATGGGCGTCTCGCTCGGCGATCCCGTCAATACGTCGCTGGTCGTCGCCCGGCGGGTCGTACGCGCGCATCTCGTCTGCCTCGCGGGGCCAGAGCTCGTCAGCGAGGACGCTGGCCAGCCCGGCGCGTCCCACCTCCATCGCGTGGGTGTACTCAGCGGCGTCTGCGGCCCAGTCGTCGTGTGGCCGGATCACTGTCTGGTAGATGGCCGGAACGGTCGTGTCGGCGAGCGTCTCGGCGACATAGGCGAGCGGGACGCGCGTGTCGGTCACGCCCGCAGTCTCCCCGACCAGGTCGGTGACCGGCGTCAGCGGAGTCTGCCAGTCCCGGTGATCGCGCGCGCGGCCCACGTACTCGACACCGGCGGCGTAGGGCTCGACACCGGCCGGACGCGCCTCCTCGGGCGCGGGCGCTGCGCTATTGTCTTTGGGTGGGGCGTCGGTTGTTCCCACCGCCGCCTTCGGGGTGGGCGGGTCACAGTAGCGCCGAAGCTCAAGAGGGTGGAACTCCGTTGTGGTGAGCTCGGTGTCGTTCGGAAGCGCCGTGCGGAGCGTGTCGCGAACGGCCGCCCGGAGCTCCTCGTCACGGGGGACGGTGCCGACGAGATACTGCAGGCCCGTATCGGGGCTGCCGTCGGCGACGAGGAGTACCTCGACGCGGGGGCTACAGGCCATGCCGGTGAGTGTGGTGTGGATCCCCCGTCCCGTGCGGTCGTTGAGCGTGGTGCCAAGGCGTCGCATCGCGCTCTCGACGGCGGGCAGGTCGAGTGGGGTGTCGCCGGGGCGGATCGCAACGTACGTCCGTGGGCTGTGGTCGTCCGGGAGCCAGTCACTCCGCGACTGTGGCGCAGGTGGGCGGTCGGTGGCGGTGCAAGTGGGCGGTGCGTCCGGCGTGTGTTCGGAGGTGGACGCGCGATCGTCGTCGCTCGCCATCTTTCGAGTGTCTGTAACGTGCTCATCGCAGGACTAAAGATTATATACACGCATCGTACTATTTTGGCGACATATTTGTGACGTCGCTGTCGTTTCGTTCGCGTACCCCTCCCGTTGGTCGGCCAGTGTCGTCGGCGGGCACGGTGAGTCACACTATCCTGTGTGACGACAGACCGCGCTGCTGATGGAATAAGTCGTCAGTACACACGGGGGCGCTCACACGACGTCGCCGCGCCGAATCGGAGCGTCACTTACCGAGAATCGAGGAGAAAGCCTCGCGCTTCAGTGCGGGCAGGGTGTCAATTCGCCAGGTGGGGCAGCGGTGCTGGCGGCGTCTCGTAGTGTGGACGACGTGGCTGGCACTCGTACTCGTTTCACTCGTGACAGGCCTCGTGATCGCACTCTAACAGACCGAAACGAGAACGCATCCTCGCTATGGAGCGTACTCTCCGT
>CAKZPG010000017.1 GCA_937138675.1 uncultured archaeon
GTTCCGGTGTCTCGTCTGGAGAGGACAGGTGAACGAAACTCACGAGACGCCGCAACGACGTTTTTATACCTTACTCCGGCCGTAGGCCTTTTATATTGGACGCTTGCCCCGTCCGACTGCCGAAAGGGCGAGGTTCGACGCACACGGCTTCTCAGTCCCCGGCGACAGGTTGATGAACTCCCCGCCGGGGGAGATTGTGTGCAGTATCATGAGGCGACCGACCTCCTGCGGTCGCTCCAGCGCCGGCGACCGAAGCTTGGGGTCGAGACAACGGCTCGGATGCTCTCCTATATTGAGAGTCCACAGGAGTCCCTCGACTGCGTCCAGATCGCCGGCTCGAACGGTAAGGGAAGCACCGCACGGATGCTCGAGAGTGTGCTTCTCTCTGCTGGACTAGACGTCGGCCTGTTCACCTCGCCAAAGCTGAACGATTTCCGCGAGCAGGTGCGGATCGACGGCCGGCGTGTCTCGAAAGCACAAGTCGCGGCGTCGATGGCGGCGCTTGCGCCGTGTCTCGACCGTCTCCGGGAGGACGACGACGAACCGACCCACTTCGAGGCGCTCACTGCGATGGCGCTTCACGCATTCGATGAGGCTGACGTCGATGTCGCGATCCTCGAGGTCGGTATTGGCGGCCGGTATGACGCGACGAGCGCGGTCGACCCCGTCGCGAGCGCGGTGACGAGCGTCAGTCTCGAACATACCGAACTCCTCGGCGAGACTGTCGAAGAGATCGCACGGGACAAGGCACAGGTCGCGCCGACCGGACGACCGCTCGTCACCGGCACAACGAAAGACGCCCTCAACGCTGTCTGCGCCGAGAGCGACGTGGTGGCTGTCGGGGCGGCGGACGCTGACCCGGACGTGGTCGTCGCCGAACACGGTATTGTCGGCGATGTCGAGTCCGCGATATCGCTCTCAGCGGCGGATTGGACCGTCGAGACCCGGATCCCCTTGCTTGGTGAGCATCAAGCGACGAACGCCGGGGTCGCCGCAACGCTCGCCCGGCAGGTCGCCGGGGTCGCCCCCGAGACAATCGGTGAGGGTTTACGCCGGGCGACGTGGCCGGGCCGGTTCGAGGTCGTCGGGCGAGACCCGATTGTTGTTCTCGACGGCTCGCACAACCCCGGGGCGATGGCCACCGTCGGCCGCCTGCTCGCGCGCTACGACTACGACGCGCTTCATATCGTCTTCGGGGCGATGCGGGACAAGGACCACACCGCGATGGTCGCAGAGCTCCCTCCAGTCGAGACGGCGTTCGTCACGCGCCCGGAGGTCGACCGTGCGGTCGGCACTGAGACGCTAGCCAACGTGTTCGATAGTCAAGCAGCCAGCGTCCGGCAGGTTGTCCCGGTTCACGAGGCTGTCGACCGTGCGCTTGATATCGCCGGTCCCGACGACTTTGTCCTTGTCGCTGGGTCGCTCCACGCTGTCGCAGAAGCGCGAGATCGTTTCACCCGCCTCGTCGTCCGGAAGGACCGCGGTCGGCGAGCGAACCCCGGGCGCGACGCGTTTTCGGGGGCGAGCTTCCCTGGCTCGACCGTGGGCGATATCGACCACCGAGTCGTCTCGACCCACCTCCGGCCCGCGCAGGCCGACCGGATCGCAGAACGACTGGAGGCTGCCGGCGGGACCTGCCTCCGCTCGGTCGTCGGCGCGCCGGGCTCCTCCGTCGCGACCGTACTCTCGGGGACCGTACCGCAGATCAAGGCGGTCTCGGATGACGGCTCACACGTCGCGGAACTGATAGCCCAGAGCGTCACGGACGACGACCACGACCCGTTCGGCGCCGGCGACCGACCGGCGGTGATGGGTGTTCTCAACGTCACGCCGGACAGCTTCTACGACGGCGGGGAGTACGACGCTCTCGGCGCGGCGGTTGACCGTGCTGAGGCGATGGTTGACGCGGGCGCTGATGTCGTCGACGTTGGCGGGGAGTCAACCCGCCCTGGGGCCGACCCGGTGCCTGCAGACGTTGAGCTGGAGCGCGTCGTACCGGTAATAGAGGCGATCACAGATCTCGACGTGGCCATTTCCGTCGACACACGGAAAGCAACGGTCGCAGACGCGGCCCTCACTGCCGGCGCTGACGTGGTCAACGACGTCTCCGGACTCTCCGACCCCGAGATGCGGTTCGTCGTCGCTGACCACGATGCAGGACTGGTGTTGATGCATAGCATCTCTGCGCCTGTCAATCTTGGTGGGTCCCCGACGTACGACGATGTTGTCGACGAAGTCTTGGCCGAACTGTCGGAGCAGATGCTTCACGCCGAACGGGCGGGAATCAATCGTGAGCGTATCATCGTTGATCCGGGCTGCGGGTTCGGCAAGAGTGCTGCCGAGTCGTTCGAACTCGTCGACCGAGTCGGTGAGTTCCGTGCGCTCGGCTGTCCAGTGATGATCGGCCACTCCCGGAAGTCGATGTTCGCGGAAACGGGTGTCGCGGCGGAGGGGCGGCTCCCCCAGACACTCGCCACGACAGCGATGGCCGCAGAACGTGGCGTCGACGTCGTACGGGTCCACGACGTGGCGGAGAACGTCGCCGCGCTTGATGCGGTAGCCGCCTCTGAGCGGCGCTAGTCCGCGCGTCCGGGTGAGTCTGCGCCCGGCAAATCGTCGCCGGGGTGAACGTCGGTGCACGAGTGTCTGAGCTCCCAGTGATTCCGGCAGCTGTCGCAGGTTGTCCGCCCGACGATGTCGAAGACATCAGGATGCTTCTTACACCGTGGGCACTCAACGGCTGCCGGCAGGCGCTTCGTTCAGCCGTGGTCGCCGTCGTGTGTTGTCGCCGCCGTGTCCATCGATACATTGCGCTTGCCCGACAGATGCCCATCGAATAAACGTGCGGCTACGGTTTGTGTGACGCCAATATATGAGTTATCTTCACCGAAGGACGCAATCCCCAAGACCCCGGGACGACACCAGTATGTATGGACGTACCGACTGCCGAAACAACCCGCGAGGCGTTCGTCGCCGCCGCAGCCGACGCCTCAGCTCAGACACGTATCCCGGTTGAGGTACGCGTCCGCGTTGACCCCTTCGCGGCCTATCGGCGAGCGCGCGGGTCAGAACCCTGCTTCTACTACGAGACGTCCGGGGGTGCTCCGGGGTGGGGGTACTTTGGCGTCGCCCCGACCCGGTTCGTCTCTGTCGGCCCAGACGGCCCGACCGAGGCCGGGACCCTCGATCGGTTGACTGATCTTCTCGACGGCGAGTCGCTAGCCCGTGGTGACTGTGACGTGCCCTACCCTGGCGGCGTCTTCGGCTGGCTCTCATATGATGTGGCGCGAGAGACGGAGGACCTGCCAGACGACGCTGTTGACGACCGACACCTCCCCAGACTCCAGGCCGGCCGCTACCCGACCGTCGCGACATGGCGCGTTGAGGGCGCCCCCGACGCCGACCCAGCCGATGCGGCCGACACCCTGCCCGACGAGACGACGCTTCGTATCCTCTCGGCTGTCCGTGTCGGCGACGATCCTGTAGCGGCCTACGACCGTGGTGTTGATCGCGCTCGCGAACTTGCGGCAGCCTGTCTCGACGGCGACCCGGCAGTTGGCCCGCCACGGGTCAAGGCAGCCGAAATGTCGTTCGAAAGTGAGGTCGGCAGGGCGGCATACGCGGAGCGGGTGCGGGCGGTCCAGCAGGCGGTTCGCAACGGCGACACGTTTCAGGCGAACGTCTCCCACCGCCTTCGTGCGCCTGCTGCCGTCCATCCGGTGACAGCGTTCGACGCCGTCCGACGGGTCAATCCGGCCCCGTATTCGGGGCTGGTCGAATTCCCGGGCGTCGACCTCGTCTCCGCAAGCCCTGAACTCCTTGTTGAGGTACAGGACAACGAGGTGACGACAGAGCCCATCGCCGGTACGCGCCCCCGAGGCGATACCGTCGCGGCCGACGAGGAACTTGAGGAGGACCTCCTCTCCGACCGCAAGGAACGCGCGGAACACGCGATGCTCGTTGACTTGGAACGCAACGACCTTGGGAAGGTTTGCGAGTACGGCACGGTAACTGTTGACGACTACCGGCGGGTTGACCGCTACGCCGCTGTGATGCATCTTGTCTCGGTCGTTACTGGCATCCGACGGCCGGACACAGACCTTGCAGACGTAATCGCCGCGGTATTCCCGGGCGGCACCATCACCGGTGCGCCCAAGCCGAAGACGATGGAGATAATTGATCGACTGGAGGAGACGCGCCGCGGCCCCTACACGGGGTCGATGCTAGCCGCCGGCTTCGACGGCCGCGCCACGCTCAACATCCTCATCCGGACACTCGTCCGTACGGACGACCGCTACGATATCCGGGTGGGCGGTGGAGTCGTCCACGACTCTGTCCCCAACCGCGAGTACGACGAAACGCTGGCGAAGGCTCGCGCCCTTGTTGAGGCAATGGATGACGCCTTCGGCGACCACGCTGATCTCGTGGTAGCGGGGACGCCGGAGACTGACGGCGCAGGGTGAACGAGATCAGCGGCACGAACTCATCTCCCGACAGCAACGACCTCGCGGGAGTCTAAACGACCAGCAAGGGTAATTTCCCCGACCCACCGGGGTCGGGGGTAAAGCCCGACGCTAGCTTAGGTGTGGTGCAGGCGCTAAGCCCCACTCTCAACGACTACCGCAGTCCGCGCCAGCGGACAAGGAACGCAGTCGGGTGGGGATTCAGCGCCGTCATTAACCGCTCAGACAGCGGGACAATTAGTATCCGAACGCTCAATATTGGTAGAAAAATGGGCGTTCCGTGTCACCGTTCCCGACTTGCTCGTCGTCCTACACGGGACGACTCGCTGCTTACGGGAGTAGGACACCAGGCCGACATTCAATTGCAATAAAAAGTGTGTGTCGGCCCACGGACCCGCCTTATCGACCTGATAGGAGTGGGATACTCCGAACGAACGCCTGTGGAGACTGCGCTCCCTGTGGATAGAGCTGTGTCTGCAAAACGCGTCGTGGGAGCAGGAAGCCCTCCCCTCAAAGAGCGAACGGCGCCAACCGTGAGCGAGTAGAGTATGGTAGCTCACGGTCCCACAAAGGTCTTATCGGCTGGACGTTCACTTCTGACGATGGTCGCTATCGATCCCCAACAACTCGGTCTTGAGTTCGGGAGTGGGGCTGTCGTCGGTGGACTCATCGGGTTTACCGCGAAGAAAGTGGCTAAGATCGTCGCCGTAATAATCGGTCTTGAACTGGCGTTGTTCAAATTCCTTGAGTCACGAGAGATACTTATAGTCGACTGGACTCGTCTCACTGCGGGAATCGTAGAAACTGCTACGGCGGCTGCGAGCGAGACACCCCCCTCGTGGGTAATGACGATCCTCTCAACGCTCTCCATCTCCGCCGGCTTCACCGGCGGATTCCTGCTCGGATTTCGCAAAGGATAGCGGACGCACGTCTGACGCCTGCGAGAAAACTTTTTTATCACACGGATCTACATAGAGGTATGCGAACGAGTCGCATGACCCAGACGGTGGTAGAGCACGTGATCGAGACCGACGCGTCTGGCACTCAGCGAATCGGCGCACGGCGCGTCGTCGATGACGGCGAGACGCCAGAAAACGACATCGTCAACGAATCTTCGCGCGAGTCGCGGAAGCGAACCCGCCTCAGCGGACGTTGATGTCGTCCTCGTCCTTGACGATGCGCGTCTCCGCCTCACCGCTGGTCTGATCGTTCACCAAGTCGTAGAACTCATTTTGCATCCCCGCGGGAAAAGTAGTCACGCCCACCCACGAGCCATCGGACTGCCACTCCTCTCTATCGAGGTCGCCGAACTCGCGCACGCGTGCCTGGGCTTTCCCGGCATACTCAGCGGGGAGGCGGACAGCCATCGTTATCTCGGCGAAGCTGATGGGAATGATCGGCCGGAGCACCTCCAACGCGTCGTCGACCTGTGACTCGGCCGTCTCCATCGGGTCGACGGTGAAGCCCGCCTCTTCCAGTCCGCGTTCGATGCGATCCGGGGGGTGAGGTGCGTCGTTCTGCTGCGGATTGATCGCGTTACGCGCGATAATATCGATCAGGCGTCGACGCTTCTGCTCTTGCATCTCGCGGCGCTGCTCGGCGGTGATCTGGATCTCACCGCGCTGAATCACCTCGGGGATTATCTCTATTGGATCGGTCGTCTCGAACACTGTCTTGAGGTCGTTCTCGGCGGGTCGGTCACCGCGGGAGGCGTCTTCGAACACATCCTCGGCGGCGATGACCTCCTCAAACTCTCCGTCGAACTCCTCGCGTTTTATTGCTAGCGCCGCGTCCGGGTCAACTAACACCTCGAAGCGCGCGCCATGTGACTCCAACCGGGCGGTGACGGCGTCGTCGAGTGAGATCATATCCTCGGATACTCCCCCCCGGGCAAAAACGTCTCCGTCCTCAGGGGTCGTACGACAACACCACGCCGTCGTCTACCTGTTCGACGTCCACGAGCGTTAGGTCAGATGGGCTGAGAAAGCCCTCTCCGTCGATGAGGGTTGGGGCGTCCCGGCCACCGATGACTGTCGACCCAACGAAGACGGTGAACTCGTCGACTAGGTCGGCGTCGAACAGCGAGAAAAAGACCTCGCCGCCGCCCTCTACGAACAGGCGGTCGACGCCCGCCGTCTCTAAGGCGTCGAGTGCTGCCGTCACGTCGACCCGACCGTCCGGCGCCGCGACACGGTGGACCGTTGCGCCAGCCGTCTCAAGCGCACGTGTACGCTCCTCGTCGGTGTCTTCGTCCACGACGAGATGGGTCGCGGCCTCATCATCAAGGACACGCGCGTCCGTCGGGGTCCGTGCCCGGGAGTCGAGGAGGGCCCGGGCCGGATTGGCCGGCCGGCCGTTTTGTAGGCGCCCGACCTGCCGGTCCTCCTCGTTGAGCGTGAGGCTCGGGTCGTCGGCAAGGATGGTGCCCACGCCAACGAGAACGGCGTCTGCAGCAGCCCTGAGGCGGTCAACACGGTCGAAGTCGGCAGGGCCGCTGATAGCGACCTGTCGACGCTCGCGCGTCGACAACTTCCCGTCAACGCTAACCGCCGCGTTCGCCACGACGTACACTAGTACGTGTGAAACACGCGGTCACAGCGCCGACACTCGATAGTTGACGGTCGAATCCAGCGGTCCACCTTCGTCACCGGTCCGTGACAGTCGGGACAAACGCCCATTGCTTGGTCATCGGCGACGCGGACCGACAGGTCAAGCAGGAGGTCTTCCAGCTCTTCGATCCGCGCTTCTTGTTCCTCGACACGCTCGGCAAGCGCCGTCTCCTCGCCGACTGCGTCAACGTCGACAACCACCTCGTCGTCTCGTTCCGTCTCGGCCTCGGCCTGCACCTCGCCTTCCTCTTCGACTGTCCGCTCGCTGTCTGTCATCAGGGTATGCACACAGGCCGCAATTAAAATAACACCGGGAATACCCCCCCCGAATTGGTGTGTGAACGACTACCAACCCCTCATCTATCGGAGTATCTTTAAGTGAACCCACTTCCACATAGCTAATGCATGCTTGGGGGTATGGAAGCAGTAATTCAGGCAGGCGGTATAATCGGAGAAAGACCCGAGGCGATCTGGCTCGCGCTCGGAACGGCGATAATGCTGCTCGGTACAGTGTACTTCGTCGCTAAGGGTTGGGGTGTGAAGGACCCCCAACAGCAGGAATACTTCGTGATCACGACGATGATTACAGGTATCGCGGCGGCCGCGTACCTATCGATGTTCTTCGGCTTCGGACTGACTGAAGTTGAGGTTGCCGGTCGCGGCGCGCTCGACATCTATTGGGCGCGCTACGCTGACTGGCTGTTCACGACGCCGCTCCTGCTGCTCGATCTCGCCCTACTCGCGAACGCGAGTCGAATCGAGACCAGTGCCCTGATCATCCTCGACGGGTTCATGATCGTCACGGGACTGGTCGGCGCACTGTCGAAGCAGATGACCTTCCGCTACACGTGGTGGTTCATCAGCACCGTCTCGATGATTCTCGTGCTTTACTTCCTGTACAGCGTCCTGACGGCGCGCGTTCAGGAGATGGGCGACGACGTCAAAGGCACGTTCACGGCGTTGCGTAATCTTACGCTCGTGCTCTGGAGCCTCTACCCTGTCCTGTGGATTGTCGGGACCGAGGGTGCCGGCATCGTCAACCTGTACATCGAGACGCTTGGGTTCATGGTGCTCGACGTTCTGGCAAAAGTTGGCTTCGGGATGGTCCTGCTCCGCAGCCGCGCCATTCTCGGCGACGCGGACGCACCGGAACCGTCCGCAGAGCCCGCAGACTGAGCGCAGCCGCGATTCACAACCGTTGCGGTTCTTTTGTTTCGACGCCACAGAACAGAGCCACCGCTCTATCATGACACAACCGACCGCCACACACCAGACCGAGGCCACCAGAGTCGCGACAGGAGAACGATGATCGACCCCGATGCAGAGGGGGCACGGATTGACCGACGGGTGCTCGCCGGCATCGTCTTCCTTACCCTCGCGGCTAGCGGGGCGCTCTTTGGATTACCGGCGCTTCGCGCTGCCGGGCTCAGCTTCGATCAAGCCTTCTGGATGATCGCAGCGGTCGAACTGTTTGCAGCGTTCGGCATCGCTGTCCTAATATACTTCCTGACGGGGGACTAAAGGCGGTCGCGAACCTGCTCGTAGTACTCGCGGCGCTCCGGAGCGACGGAGCGCCCTACCGACTCCATGGCGCTATTGAACTGTTCCGCCGTAATTACCACTTCGCCGGCCGTTTCGTCCGTTAGTCGGCGCTCGATGCCGAGCAGCGCCGCCTCCCGGACGACCGCTTCAATGTCGCTTCCGGTGTAGCCGTCAAGGCGATTGGCGGCCCCGTCGAGATCGATGTCCTCAGCTACCGGCTTCTCACCGGCGTGAACCGCGAGAATTTCACGTCGAGCCGCCGTGTCTGGCATCGGCACATCGATCACGCGTTCGAGCCGACCGGGCCGAAGGAGCGCGGGGTCGATGCGGTCCGGACGGTTCGTCGCGCCGATGACGGTCACTCCCTCCAGCGACTCAACGCCATCGAGTTCGGTCAGCAACTGTGAGACAACTCGCTCGGGTGCGCTAGAACCAGCGTCGTCGTCACCCTCGCTCCGGACGGCCGTGACCGCGTCAATCTCGTCGAAGAAAATGACAGCAGGGGCGTTTCGCTCGGCCGCCTGGAACACCTCGCGAACGGCTCGTTCGGACTCGCCGACAAACTTGTCGAGCAGTTCCGGCCCCTCAACGGAGATGAAGTTCGCGTCGGTAGCGTTCGCCACCGCCCGGGCGAGCAGGGTCTTCCCGGTACCTGGCGGGCCGTACAGCAGGATTCCTCGTGCCGGCGCGGTGTCGAACGCCTCGAACAGGTCCGGGTGTGAAAGCGGCCACTCGACGGCGCGCGCGAGTTCTCGCTTTACGTCGTCAAGCCCCCCAACGTCATCGTAGGTCACGTCGGGCACGGAGACAGTGAACCCCCGCATCGCGCTTGGCCCGACAGCATCGCGGGCAGTATCGAAGTCGACCTTAGCGACCGCGTCTGGACCACTCTCACGCAGAACCGCGCGCATCGTCGCCTCACGACAAAACGTTGCGAGATCTGCCCCGACGAACCCTTGGGTTCGGCGGGCAACGGCGTCAAGATCAACATCGTCGGCGAGCGGCAGGCCACGGGTGACGACACGGAGGATAGCCGCCCGGTCGTTCGGGCCTGGGACACTGAGGTCGACAGTCGACTCTAGGCGCCCTCCGCGCCGCAGTTTGTCCGCGACGCCATCTGCGTCGGTCGTTTCACCGACGACCGCGATTCTCGGGTCACTCCCAACGTCGTCGATAAGATCCGCGAGCGCCCCGGCCCGACGGGCGTCCCCACCGCCCGCACCCACGGGGGAGAGGTCGTCAAGCTCAGTCACATGAACGAGCGCCGGAGCCTCCCGCCGCGCGCGGTCGGTGGCGTCGGCGATCTGGCTCGCTGCATCGTCGGCAGACCGCCCAGCGAGTGCGGCGCCCGAGAGCGGAACGTAGGCGGCACCCGTCTGGCCGACGAGCGCGTGGATTAACTGTGTCTTGCCGACTCCGCTTGGTCCGGTCACGACGACACCGGTCGTCGGCGGTCGACCGTATCGTTCGTATCTCTCCGGCCGCTCCAGCGCGTCGGCCACAAGGTCCCGGAGGCGGTCGATCGCGGCGTCGAGGCCGCCTACCTCGTCGAGGGTCAAGCCCCGCAGGCGCTCGCGACGGTTGACAGCATCGTCGGCCGGCGCCTCGCGGAGGGTCAGGTCGGTGTCCGGACCGATCCGGACGACCTCACGCGGGTCGGTTCGGACGACGACGAACGGGAGGGTCAGGGCACCGCTGAACAGGTCGACTCGAATCCGGTCGCCGGCGAGAATCGGGAACTTCTCGGCGACAGAACGAACGACTTGCTCGCCGTCCTGGAGCGAGAGGGGCTGGACCGGCGCGAGGACGACGGCGTCGGCGTCTGTCGGCCTCAGCTCTGCCACCGTCACACGTTCGCCGACCTCGACGGCGGCGTTTCGGCGTGCGGTCGGGCCGAGTGCCACCTCATCGCCCCCGACGTCAACTGTGCTGACCAGCGCGGCGGTCAGTCGCCCACCGTTGAGCGTCACTGTATCCCCGGCCTCCAGCCCAATTGCCGCACAGGTCGCGGGCGAGAGGCCGACGCGCTTGCCGGTCGGCTCCTCGGCCGCGGTCACGGTCAGAAGCCGGCTCATCGAGCCCCGTCTCCGCCCTGCCTAACTCCTCGCGTCATCTATTGTCGCGTCAAAGGCTCGGTGGTGATATAACTCCCTTGACCCCGAATATGAAGTGGTGTCCGCGTCTGCGGCGCGTATGGAAGTTGCGATGCTTGGCTGGGGGTTCCCGCCGGACGTGACGGGCGGACTCGACACACACGTCGGCGAACTGTTCGAGGGTCTCCGTGCCGAAGGTGTTGAGATCAAGTTGGTCCTCCCGAGCGAGCACGCGCCAGAGCGAGAGGGAATCGTCCCCGTCGAGACGGGCCGCGGGGACATCCTCACGCGCGTTAACCGGATGACGGACGCGTTTGTCGACGCCGCCGCCGAGGCAGACGTGATCCACACCCACGACTGGTTCGGCTACGGCCCCGGCTCGCAGGCCGCCGCCGCCCACGACGTTCCGTGGCTCACCTCGTTTCATTCGCTGTCGAGTGACCGGAACGTCGACCCGCCGGAGCGAGAGGTCGAGACCGAGCGCCGACTGGCGCGCCGCGCAGACCACTCCATCGCCGTCTCGAAGCTCCTCGCTGGCCGAGTCAGCGAGCAGTACGGCGCTGATCCCGACGTGGTGTACAACGGCTTCTCGACGCCGACCCGGACCGGTGTCGACGTACGTGAACGACACGATGTCGGCGACAACGACCCGATGCTTCTGTTCGTCGGTCGCCACACTCACCAGAAGGGTATTGACCACCTGTTCTACGCGCTTGAGCATCTCCAACAGGAGGACCTGACTCTCGTCGTCGGCGGAACCGGCCACCTCACGCCGCGGCTGGAGCGGTTCGCCGAACTGCTCGGGGTGCGGGACAAACTCGTCTTTGCGGGCTACGTCTCCGACGAGGAGCTCGGGGACTACTACGCGGCCGCCGATCTGTTTGTCTCGCCATCACTCTCGGAGCCGTTCGGCATCACCATCACCGAGGCGCTGATGGTCGGCACCCGTGTCGTCGCGACGGAGAGCGGCGTTGGTGAGATACTGTCGCCGGACGCAGTTATCGAGGTCGACGTCGACTCTCGTTCGCTTGCCGCTGGAGTCACGGAAGGGCTCACGACTCCCGGCGACCCCGAGTTCGAGCCACGGCCGTGGTCAGCGGTCGCGGCAGAGACGCTCGACATATACGAAAAGACGGCCAGCTAGCGCAGGACCCGTACGTCGGTCGCCGGTTCGGGGTGGACGACGCGGAATCCCCTAGCGGTCGCGTGGATACCCGGTTCGGGCCCCTCGTCGCCCCCGTAGGGACTCACTCCAGGCGACTCGCCACTGTACGGGGTGGTCGTGCCCCCGCTCGTCTCGTCGCCAGCCCTGCCCGCGCCACTGTACGGACTCTCGCCGGGCGATTCCCCACTATAGGGCGTTGCTCGCTCCTCCTCGTCGTCCTCGCTCTCGTTCTCGTCGACCAGCGGTAGGTAGATGCGCTCGCTGTCGACGGAGCGCACCACCACCGCGGCGGCGTCGCTTCCTGTGTACTCCACGACCGTTCGGTCCGGTCCCACGGTTGTCTCGACCCGTACGTCAGGATCCATACCAAGTGGACGGACGCCCGTTACTTCAGTTTCTCCACCGGAGGACACCTTCTTGAGCGGTCGGAACTCATTGCCGACCGCGATGGATATTGACGACCACGCCGAGGAACTCGCCTCCGACCTCGGTGTTGCAAAAGAGGAGGTCGCAGAGCAACTTTCGAACCTACTGGAGTATCGCGTTCCATTAGAGGAGGCTAAAAGCTCCATTCGCCGGAAGCACGGGACCGACGACGGTGGCGGGAGTTCGACCCCCACTGCTGTCGACGTCGAGGATATCGGCGTCGACGGGGGGCCGGTGACCGTGACGGCACGGGTGCTGACTGTCGGCACACGCTCCATCCGGTACCAAGGCGAAGAGCAGACCATCCGCGAGGGCGAACTCGCAGATGCGACGGGGACGATATCCTACACGATGTGGGAGGACTTCGGGGTTGAGGCCGGCGATTCCGTTACAGTCGGAAACGCGAGCGTCCGGGAGTGGGAGGGCGAGCCTGAGCTGAACATCGGCGGCTCCTCAGCCCTCTCGACGGCCGAGACGGTCGAAGTGCCCTCCGAGGTCGGCGGGGAACGGTCCCTGTGCGACCTGCGCCCCGGCGACCGTGGTCGCGTCGTTGAGGTCAGGATACTGGAGGCAAACGACCGGACGATCGACGGTCGAGACGGAGAGACGACGATCCGTGAGGGTGTGGTCGGTGATGAGTCTGCGCGCCTACCATTCACGGACTGGCAATGCCGCAACGTCTTGACGGAGGGCGCGGACCTCCAACTCGATGACGTTTACGTCCGCAAGTTTCGGGGTGTTCCGCAGGTGAACCTCACCGAGTTCACCGAGGTCACGCCGGTTGACCGGGCGGTGTCAGTCCCCGAGTCGGCCCCACGGCTCTCTGTCGCGGAGTCGGTCAACTCCGGCGGCCTGTTCGACGTCGAAGTCGTCGCGAACGTCATCGGTGTGCGCGACGGTTCCGGCCTGATCGAGCGGTGTCCGGAGTGTTCACGGGTCGTCCAGAACGGCCAGTGTCGCGCCCACGGCGAGGTTGACGCCGAGGACGACTTGCGGGTGAAGGCCATCTTGGACGATGGCACCGACACCGTGACCGCAGTACTCGACGCCGACCTCACCGCCGAGGTGTACGGCGGCGGTCTTGAGGAGGCCCGCGCGGCCGCGACAGAAGCGATGGACCGAAGTGTCGTGAGCAACGCTATAGCCGAGGAGATCGTCGGTCGGGCCTATCGTGTGCGCGGGAACCTTTCGGTCGACGAGTACGGCGCAAATCTTGACGCAACCGAGTTCGACCCCGCCGATGGCCCGCCTGCGCGGCAAGCGAGCGACCTCCTCGCCGAGTTGGAGGCCGTAGAATGAGGGCGCTCGTTCCACTCCGTCCTCAATACTTTAGCGGGGTGTCACTGTGAGCGACTCAGACGACGGCCCCGGCAGCCGTGAAGTTGCCCACCGTCTGTTCGCTGCGGAGTTCGACGACGTCTCTGTCTCTTACCGCGAGAGCGACGAAGAGCGAGCGCCGAACTACGTCGTCCTCCCGACGGGCGCGCGGGTGAATCGCGCGTTCGCCGTTGGCGTCCTGACGGAGGTGGAGTCGGTTAACGAGGAAGTCGTGCGCGCCCGCGTAGCCGACCCGACGGGCGCGTTTGTCTCTTACGCCGGACAGTACCAGCCGGAGGCGCTTGCTTTCTTCGAGCGCACGACCCCACCGACGGTCGTCTCGCTCACTGGCAAGGCCCGGACATTTGAACCAGAAGATGGGGACCGTGTGTTCTCCTCGCTCCGCCCTGAGTCGGTTAACGAGGTCGAGCCTGACACCCGCGACCGGTGGATTGTCGATGCGGCGCGCGCAACGCTCCGCCGCGTCGCCGTCACGGCCAACGCTATCTCGCGCGAGGTCCGCGGCGACGACTTGCGAGCAGAACTCGTCGCGGACGGTGTCGCGGAGTCGCTCGCGGCGGGCGTCCCTCTCGCAATCGAACGCTACGGTGTGACAGAGGCGTATCTTGAAGACGTCCGCCGGATGGCCGTCGAGGCGCTAGAGGTTGTCGCGAGCGAACGAGACTCGGTGACATCGCTCTCAACCCGACCTGATGACGACGGGGCTGTAGGCGTCGGTCCGGTGCCGGCGTCTGTGGCGTTCGACGCCTCTGGGTCCAGCGCGGGCGCGCGCCCGGAGATGGCGGGCGCCGAGACAGTTGCGGCGGCCTCGGAGGCCGTTGAGGAGGGAGCAGGCACAGCCGGCGCGTCATCGGAGGCCGAATCGTCGGCGGAGACCGCCCCGAAGGCCGGGGCGTCTCCGGACTCGTCTGCACCCCCCGGAACTGCCGACGCGTCACCCGACTCCGAGCCGGAGCCGGGGGTCGCTACCGAGGCTGGCTCGGACGGGGTGACGGAGCAAACAAGCTCGGCCGGGCAGGACCCGGCTCCCAGCGAGAATCCGCCGAGCGACCCTGCTCCAGCCGACACAACCGACGAGCCGGCTGACACAACCGACACCGTGTCCGCGTCCGACGATACGCTCGGCGACTTCGACACTGGCGAGTTCGACAACGACGACCTTTACGAGATGGACGAGGAGGAACGCGCCGCGGCTGAAGAGCTCGGGACGGAGTTCGAGACCGGCTCGGAGGTGGACCCGGCAGGCGAGGCTGGCATCGACGTGCCGAAGCCAGAGCCAGAAATAGAGTCAGAGACCGCCGAGGGAGCCGACGTAGACGACCAAGCCGGGGCCGGTGTTGATCTTGAGGACGCTGTCGTCGCAGCCATGGAGGCGCTCGACGACGGCTCTGGTGCTGACCGCGAGGCCGTCGTCGCACACGTCGTCGATGATCACAGGGCTGACCCCGACGCCGTCGAAGACGCGATTCAGGACGCCTTGATGAGTGGTCGGTGTTACGAGCCCGACGAGGCCACGCTCAAGCCGATCTAAGGTGATTCAGCCGGTCCCTGACACTCCGGCGGCGACGGTGACGCTTGAGGGCAAGCGTATGCTTGTCGTCGCGGACGTCCACGTTGGTATTGAGGTTGGTCTGCGCTACGAGCGTGGTGTCGAACTTGAGTCGGCCGCGTCGGAGCGCCGCGAGCGGCTTCTCTCGCTCGTCGACAGGACTGGGGCCGACCGTGTCGTCATCGTGGGAGACCTTGCGCACCGCATCGGCGGGCCGACCGGGGTTGAGGCCGCGGAGCTCAGAGACCTTGTCGACGCCATTCTCGACCGTGCGGCCCTAACACTCGTCCCCGGCAATCACGATGCGGGGGTTGCCGAGGCGCTCTCGGACCGACCGGTCGACCTCCGCGACCCGACCGGGTTGCGGGTCGGGGACGTGGGATTTGTACACGGCCACACGTGGCCTGCGCCGGCGGTACTAAGCGCTGATGTGGTGGTGGCGGGCCACGAACATCCGCGGGTCCGTGTTGAGGACGCAGTGGGCGGCGCGCGGACGGAGCGCGCGTGGCTCCGGGGGCGCCTCCAGCGTGAGCCGTTCGTGGACCGACATGATGAAGAGCTGTGCTGGCCGGACACGACCCCCGAACTCGTCGTGGTCCCGGCGTTCAACGACCGCTCGGGCGGGACGTGGGTGAACGTCGCCGGGGAGGGTTTCCTTTCGCCGTTCCTGCCCGACGCGCTGGCTGACGGCGAGATCTATCTGCTCGACGGGACGCGCCTCGGCGACTACGAACGGATCTAGAGGAGAAGCGAGACGAGGTAGCCAAACGTTCCCACAGCCGCAAGATACGCCATCCACGGTGCCGGGGGCTCAAACGACTCTGGGTCTCGAAGAGCAAAGAGGGACGCGCCAAGGGCGAGGAAGGCGGCAACAGCTGTCGCCGCCTCAAGGACAGGGACGCCTGACGCGGCCCGGAGGTTGAGTATCGAACGCCCAGTTGCGACGGCGCCGAAGACGGTGAGCGAGCCCCACATCAGGAGCGTGTAGTTCACGCCCAACTTGGCGAGCCCAACTGTCCTGAACGTGTCGCCTGCGGCCCGGAACACGGCGCTCAAGAGGCGCCAGATAAAAGGTTGGGTGATGACGGCCGGGGAGGAACTGGCGGGCGCGGACGCGTTCACACACCTGAGCCGGGGCGTCCGCGACGCGCTCTCGGCACGAGGGTTCCAGACGCCGACAGAGCCACAGCGTCGGGCGATCCCCCCTATCGCGGGCGGGCGCGACGCTCTCGTTGTCGCCCCGACAGGGACGGGGAAGACGGAGACGGCGATGCTACCTGTCCTCTCGGCCGTCGACGACGACGAGGATCGGTTCGGTATCAGCGTGCTGTACGTGACGCCGCTCCGCGCGCTCAACCGTGATATGCGCGAGCGCCTGAACTGGTGGGGCGAGGAACTCGACTTGGATGTCGACGTCCGCCACGGCGACACCTCTGATTACCAGCGATCGAAACAAGCCGACGACCCGCCCGACGTGCTGGTGACGACGCCTGAGACGCTCCAGGCGATGCTCACCGGCTCGAAGCTCCGCCGGGCGCTCGCGGACGTTGCCCACGTCGTCGTCGACGAGGTTCACGAACTTGCGGCGTCGAAACGGGGAGCACAGCTGACGGTCGGGATGGAACGCCTGCGCGAGGTAGCCGGAGCCTTCCAGCGCATCGGACTCTCCGCGACAGTTGGCGATCCAGATGAGGTCGGGCGGTTCCTCACTGGCGAGCGCGGTTGTGCAGTTGTCGAGATAGACGCCGCCTCTCGCTTTGCAGTCGACGTAGTCGCCCCCAGGGTGACACCCAAAGACGAGCAGCTTGCGGGCGAACTCGCGACCGACCCAGACCTCGCGTCGCACGTCAGAACGATCCGGGAGTTGGTGCACGAGAACGAGTCCACGCTGATATTCGTCAACACCCGGTCGACGGCGGAGGCGTTGGCGGCGCGGTTCAACACGCTGGATGAGCCGATCGGCGTCCACCATGGGTCGCTCTCACGGGACGCCCGACTGGGAGCCGAGGAGTCGTTTAAATCGGGCGAATTGGACGGTCTCGTCTGTACGTCCTCGATGGAACTCGGCATCGACGTTGGCCGGGTGGACCACGTCGTCCAGTACAACAGCCCGCGGGAGGTTGCGCGGCTACTCCAGCGTGTCGGGCGCGCCGGTCACCGGCGCGACCGGGTATCGGAGGGGACAATCGTGACGAGCGGGGCCGACGATACGCTAGAGGCACTCGCTATTGCGCGGCGTGCGCTCAAGAACGCTGTCGAACCCGCGGCGATCTATGAGGCCAGCCTTGATGTGGTCGCGAACCAGGTGGCTGGCCTCGTGATGGACGAGGGCACTGTCTCCGCTCGCCATGCCTACGAGATCGTCTGTCGCGCGTACCCGTTCCGGGACGTCGGTAAAGAGCAGTTCCGGCAGGTGGTTCGAGAGCTCTCGGGCAACCGCGTGTTGTGGCTGGAGGAGGAGGCGGACCGACTGGAGAAGTCGGGTGGGACGTGGCAGTACTTCTATGCCAACCTCTCGATGATACCAGACAAGAGAAGTTTCTCGGTCTACGACCTCTCGTCGGGATCACACGTCGGCAGTCTCGACGAACGGTTCGTCGTCAACTTCGCAGACCCCGGCTCAACGTTCGTCCACGGCGGCCGAATGTGGCGGGTCGCGAACATTGATGAGGAGGAGGAGAAAGTAGAGGTGTCGCGCGTTGGTGACCCCGCAGGCGAGGTGCCTTCGTGGGTCGGCCGAGAGATCCCCGTCCCCGCCGCCGTGGCGAACGGCGTGGGGGCGATACGCGAACGAGCGGCCGACAGATTGCGAGCGCCAGGCGCGACCGCCGAATCGGTCGCCGCCGATCTCGTCGACGAGTTCCCGACCGGCGAGCGAACGCTCGCCGTCGGCCTGCGACAGGTCGAGCGACAAGTTGAGGCCGGATTTGCCGTGCCGACGCCGGACCGCCTCGTAATTGAGGGACAGGGTCGCGGGGTGGTCCTCAACACCCCGCACGGCCACCGAGTGAACGAGACCCTCGGGCGTCTGATCGCCGCGTTGTTAGGCCAGCGCGCGGGGTCGTCTGTCGGGATGGAGATCGACCCATACCGGATTGAATTGGAGGTGCCACGCGGTGTCGGCGCACCGGACGTCGTCGAGGTGGTGCGCGAGACCGACCCAGACCACGTCTCTGCCCTCCTCGAACTCGCCTTGAAGCGTTCTGACGCGCTTAAGTTCGCACTCGTAGACATCGCGACGACGTTCGGTCGTCTTGACCGCGATCAGGGCGACCGGATGGGTGCGGGCCGTCTGATGGCGGCGCTCAATGATACGCCCGTTTTTGATGAGGCCGTCAGACAGGTGTTCCACGACGACCTCGACGTCCCCGGGGCGGCGGCGCTTCTCCGCCGGATCCGGGCTGAAGACGTCGCGGTTGTCGTCGAACGCGGGTCCACCCCGGTCGGAACGAGCGGCTCCTCGGGTGGCCGGGAGTTTCTCGTCCCCGAGAATGCTGATGCCGGGGTGATCGATACCGTGCGCGAGCGCATTCTCGACGACGGTGTCGTCCTTGGCTGCCTCCACTGCGCGGCGTGGACCCGCGAGACAACGGTCCGGCGCGTCCCAGACAATCCCGAGTGTCCCGAGTGTGGGGCGACACGGATCGCCGCGCTCTCGCCGTACGACGGGGAGACCCGGAGCGCGATTCAGTCAGGCGACCCAGACGACGAGCAGCGGTCGCTGATCGAGCGTGCCCACCGCAACGCGAACCTCGTCCAGGCCCACGGCAAGCAGGCGGTGATCGCTCTTCGTGCTCGCGGTGTTGGCCCGCAGACCGCGGCGCGGGTCATCGGGAAGCTCCGCCAGTCCGAAGAGGAATTCTACCGCGATCTCTTGCAACAGGAGCGCCAGTACGCCCGGACGCGGTCGTTCTGGGACTGACACTCACTCCGGGAGCGAGGGTTGGACGCTCCGGAGCGCCCGGTCGAACTCTGCACCGGTCAACACCACCTCGTCACCGTGGTCGTTCGCGTCCACACCGTTGTAGCGCTCGGTCACCGATTCGATTGCGCCCATCGCTGCCTCGCGACAGACCGCCTTGACGTCCGCGCCAGAGTAGCCCGCGGTGTTCCGAGCGAGGTCGTCGAGACTCACACTCTCGCCGAGTGGCTTATCGGCGAGGTGAACCTCGAAGACTGCCCGCCGCGCACCGCGGTCCGGCGCAGGCACCTCGACGTGGGTCTCCAGCCGTCCGGGCCGGAGGAGCGCAGGGTCGAGTGCCTCCCGACGGTTCGTTGTTGCTACAACG
The DNA here is from genome assembly GCA_937138675.1 of uncultured archaeon. Taxonomy (GTDB): domain Archaea; phylum Halobacteriota; class Halobacteria; order Halobacteriales; family Haloferacaceae; genus A07HB70. Next base: position 19,475 of record CAKZPG010000017.1, read on the forward strand.
GCGAGGGACGGGTTGTCGGCGGCCCTATCGAGTTCGGTCAGCAGTTGCGAGACGACCCGCTCGCCCACTTCTGACTCGCTATTCCCCCGCGACCGGGCGACGGCATCAATCTCGTCGAGAAGGATGATCGAAGGTGCAGCCTGCCGTGCACGCTCGAACACCTCGCGGACGGCCTTCTCCGACTCGCCGACGTACCGGTCGAGGAGTTCTGGCCCGGCCACCGTTACGAGGTTCACGCCCGCCTCGGCAGCGGCGGCGCGCGCAAGGAGCGTTTTGCCCGTCCCAGGCGGGCCGTGGAGCAGGACGCCCGTCGGTGGGGTGGCGCTTGCGGCATCGAACAGCGCCGTGTACGTAAGTGGCCATTCGATAGCCCGGGAGAGCGCAGCCTTCGGGTCGTCGAGACCGCCGACCGCCTCGTACCCCTCGGTCGGCTGCTCGGCGACGTACTCGCGCATCGCGCTGGGCTCGACGCTCGCGAGCGCGCGCTCTACATCGTGATGTTTGACGTGAATTTCGGCCACTGGCGTCCCCGCGCCACGGGCGCGCCGGAGCGCAGTCATCCCCGCCTCCTTGACGAGCGACTCTATGTCGGCACCGACGAAGCCGTGGGTGCGCGCGGCCACAGCGTCGAGATCGACCTCGTCGCCGAGCGGTATTCCCCGGGTATGGACTGCGAGAATCTCCCGCCGCCCGCCTTCGTTCGGCGCGCCGATCTCTATCTCGCGGTCGAACCGCCCGCCGCGCCGGAGCGCCGGGTCGAGGCTATCGACCCGGTTGGTCGCGCCAATCACGACGACCTCGCCACGTTCGTCGAGGCCGTCCATCAGCGAGAGCAACTGGCCGACGACGCGGTTCTCCACGTCTGCCTCGTCGTCTCGCTCGCCTGCGATCGAGTCGATCTCGTCGAAGAAGATCACGGCGGGCGCCGCCGCCTTCGCATCGGCAAACGTCTCACGTAGGCGTTCCTCGCTCTCGCCCTTGTACTTTGAGACGATCTCCGGGCCTGAGATAGTGAAGAAGGCGGCGTCAACCTCGTTCGCGACCGCGCGGGCGATGAGCGTCTTCCCCGTCCCGGGCGGCCCGTAGAGCAGGACCCCCCGGGGCGGGTCGACCCCGACGCGCGCGAACAGTTCCGGCTCCGAGAGCGGGAGTTCGACCATCTCGCGAACGAGATCGAGCTCGTCATCGAGCCCGCCGATACTCTCGTAGGTCACCCCTGGCGCAGGCTCCGGCTCAGTCGCCTCGGTCACCGTCGCGGCCTCCGTGTTCACCGTCACGGTCGTCGACTCGCCCACCCGGACAGTCCCCCCGGGGTCGGTTGAGCGCACCCGGACGGTGCCGCCGACACGCTCCACTCGGACGGTCTGGCCCGCCGCGACTGGTCGGTCGCGGACCGCCTCGCGGGCCGCCGCCACGATGACTTCGGGGTCGGCCTCTATCGCCCCGACGGGCGCGAGAGCCACCTGCTCCGCAACAACGGGGGTCCCCGCAGCCGACACCCGGACCGTCTCGCCGATCTTTACCCCGGTGTTTGCGCGCGTGTCGGCATCTATCTGGATCGTTCCGTCCGGGACGTCGGCGCGCGCGGGCCAGCATTTGACGACTATCGAATGCTTGTCCTCAACCACGACGGGGTCGCCGCTCAATACCCCGAGTTCGGCGCGGACTGCCTCAGGGAGGCGTGCGATCCCGCGTCCGGCGTCGCGCTTCTCCGCCGCCCTAACGGTCGCCTCAACAGTCATCTCATCGGTACTCCTCCGCCATCGACTCAGCGGCGGCACGGGTCGGCGCCGACCGCCAGCGCACCCGGGCGGCGTCGCCGTAGCTCAGCTCCTCTTTCACTGCGTCGCGAACGACCCCGACGTCCACACCGCGCGAGCTGTCTTCGTCTCCGAACTCGTACACACCGACGCCGTTTGGCGTCTCACGCAGGGCCTCGCGGGTCAACTCGCGCCAGGCGACCGGAATCACGGGCTATCTCGCCTCCGCGTCCGCCACAAACTCGTAGCCGTCCTCGCCCCACTCATCTTCGGCGAAGACAAACACCCGTTCGCTGGCAACTTCCGGGTCGGCGCGCACCTCAACGCGGTAGTCGCCCGCCCGCCCCGCGTAGACGCCGGGAAACACCTCCGTCTCCTCACCTTCGGCGAGAAGGGCACGCCCGACGCCCGTCGCCTCCAGTATCTCGTCTTCTGTCGTCCGGTCCTCAACGTAGACGAGGACGCCGTCCACGCCGTCGGTGACGAGGACGTGGACCTCGCGTCCCGGACGGGTGTGGAGCGGTCCCGTCACGGCCTCGGGAACGCCGTGGTAGAGGATCGACCGGCCGTCGAGATACTTCACCTCAACGCCGTGGTCAAGGAGGTCGACGGAGAGCGTTGCGGGGGCGACCTCTGAGTGTCCCTTCACATCTTGTCATCGGCCCGCGGCGGGCAAAAGCGTCGCGCCTAGTCGACCGCTCCGTGCCGCCCGACTCGAGGAGAGTGCCCCGCATTATTCTACAAGGAGGGAATCTTGCCGTTCACGGCGGGAAAGAACCCGACAACTGCTGAACCAGCCACGCTCTGAATACCGACCGCTATCTTGTTTTTTTATTGCATACAACATTCCACGGCACAGATCACTCTGGTATATTGACTCCGGCTTTCTTCCGGTAGTCATAACCGCTCGCCTTCCGGTTCTGTCCCCGTGAAGAGTCGCGCGACTGCGCTCGGCGCGGGCACGGTGTTGAACGCTCTCGCGACCGGTCGCGGGTCGGCGTTCGCTATCGACGCCGAGACAACGGCGACAGTCTCCCTTGCGAGCGACGCCGGGGGCGACGTCACCGGCAAAATTGCGGGAGACCCGGACCTCGACACGGAACTGATAGAGCGGTGCGTTGAGCTGACGGTGGCTCGCTACGGCCCAGACAGCGCCCCGGGCGGACACGTCCGCACGGACAGCGAGGTGCCCGCCGCGGCGGGACTCAAGTCCTCCAGCGCTGCTGCTAATGCAACGGTACTGGCGACACTCGACGCGCTTGACGTCCCGGTCAGCGACGATCCGGGGCGCTCGCGCGACCCGGCCGCAGACGACCCGCGCGTGGACCGGGTCGACGCCTGCCGCCTTGGTGTCACCGCTGCCCGCGACGCCGGTGTGACGGTGACGGGCGCGTTCGACGACGCTAGCGCCTCGATGCTTGGCGGCGTGACGGTGACGGACAACGACGAGGACGCCCTGCTTTCCCGTGAGGCAGTCGAGTGGGACGTCCTCGTCTGGACGCCGCCGGAGCGCGCCTACTCAGCCGACGCGGACGTCGAACGGTGTGGCGCGGTCGCGCCGGTTGCCGACCTCGTCACGGAACTGGCGCTCGATGGGCGGTATGCAGAGGCGATGACGGTCAACGGACTGGCGTTCTCGGCGGCGCTTGGGTTCTCGCCCGACCCCGCCGTTGAGGCGATGGACGACGCCGCCGGTGTCTCCCTCTCGGGGACAGGGCCGAGTGTCGTCGCCGTCGGTGACCGTAGGCGACTGGAACAGGTGAGAGACCACTGGGACGAACGCGAGGGTACGACATGGCTCACGACGACACGAACAGACGGAGCACAGACGACGTGACAGATTCTGGACTTGACGACCTGACGCTCGGCGAACTCCGAACGGAGATAGAGAGTATCGACCGCGAGATAGTCGAGCTGATCGCCAGACGAACGTATGTCGCTTCCTCGGTGGCGCAGGTGAAATCGGAGCGTGGCATGGCGACCGTCGACGAGGGACAGGAGGCAGCGGTGATGGACCGTGCAGCGGCGAACGCGGAGCGGTTCGACGTTGACGCCAACCTCGTGAAGGCGATCTTCCGGCTGCTTATCGAACTGAACAAGATAGAGCAGAATCACCACCGATTGGAGGACGGGCCGGGCGACGAGTGGCAGGAGGACTAGCGGTTCCAGCGCGTTTCGCCGCCGTTGTCCATACTCGTCATCACGTAGGTCAGGCTCGTCCTTAGCTGAAAGTAGACGCTAAGCCCCCTTCCTCAGCGAGCGACCAACGGGAGCGAGCAGGGAGGGGATAC
>CAKZPG010000018.1 GCA_937138675.1 uncultured archaeon
TCGGGGACGTAGAGGGTCGCGCCGGCTTCGAGGGCGACCTCCTGCCACGGAGGGGCGGAGGCGTCACGGACGCGGATGGCGGTCATCCCGCCGACCTCGCGACTGAACCGCTCGATGGGCGCGTCGATATCGTCGGCCACGCTGTCGAACCACGAAGGGAGGTAGACGGGGACGTCATGGCGGCGCGCGACCGCCGCGGCGTCGCGCATGTGGCGATCAAGGCAGGTTACGACGCCCGCGACGGCTCCAATATCGGCGAGGAGGTCGTCGACGCCGTCGACGTCGACGGGGTCGAGCACCCAGACGCCGTCATCGGACGCGATCGCGTGGCTCGCGCGCTGCATCCGCTCGTCCGGATACGCGATCCACCCGACACCGTCGTCCCACCGGTCGACTACCCGGAGGTCCGGGCGGCCACCCTTCATCGGCATGAAAGCTGGTAGGAGCGGGGCGGTTAAGTCGCCGTCGGAACGGTGGGCGTCGGCGACCCCAGGGTGTGCCGGGCTCTGGAGGGGACGAGGGGCTCGTCGCCGGCGTATGCGTTGAGGGGTGGTGGGGAGTCCGACGTGGCAAGAACCGACGGACATGAGTACCAAGCAGCTGCGTCAGGGCCGGAGCCGGGCACGAGGGTGGCGACGCTGGTCGCGAGGATCCGGGGATGGCATCGGTGACGTACGATGGGTCACCGACGTCGAAGAACTACCAGCTGTCTCCGGTGTGCTGCACCCGGATAGCGACGACGCCGCGGCTGAGGCCAACGTGGAACGCGCCGGTGAGGAGCACCGTTGTGACGACGCGGGCGCGAGGACCGTGTGTCTTTGAGGACCGGCGGTCCGGGTTCGGACAGACGACCACACGAGGGTCTCAAGCTCGCGTTACAGTCTGGACGTATCGACGTCTACGCCCGGCGGGGTCACGACAAGCTTGTCCCGAAAGTGGGTGAGCGTCCCACCCATCTCCGATACGTCGCGGGCGAAGGGGGCGGCGAGGGCGTTCAGGTCACCGTCGACGGCGAGCAGGAGCGTTCGGCCGTCGGCAACGAGCGAGACCCACTCCCCCGGGTCGGTGGAGCCGTCGAGGATACCGAGTGTTACGTCGCCGGAGCCCTCATCCTCGTCGTCAAGCTGCTCCTCGGCCGCTCTGAGGTCCAGATCGAAGTCAGTCACGGCCATTGAGAAGGCGGGTCATCGCAAAAGCGTTCGGCCCCAGACGGACATCTTTAAGTATAGACTTGCTCTCGGTGGGAGTACAATGTCCCACAACTCGGACATGGAGGATTCGTCGGGTTCCCCGGCGGATCGAGTTCTTCCAGGGCACATTAGCCCGTACTAACTCCGAAATCGACGAGGTACGAATCTTCGACACGACCCTCCGCGACGGTGAGCAGTCGCCACGCACGTCGTTCTCGTACGACGAGAAGCTGGAGATGGCGCGGCTGCTGGACGAGATGGGCACGCACGTCATTGAGGCGGGGTTCCCAGTCAACTCCAAGGCGGAGTTCAAGGCCGTCCGCGACATCGCCGCCGAGACCGACACGACGGTCGCAGGGCTGGCCCGCGTTGTCGACAGAGACGTCGAGGCTGCGATCGACTCGGGCGTGGAGATGGTCCACGTGTTCGCGTCGACGAGTGACGTCCAGATCGAGGACTCGATGCACACCACCCGCGAGGAGGTCGTCGAGCGCTCGGTCGCAGCCGTCGAACGAGTCACCGAATCCGGGGCGACCTGTATGTACTCGCCCATGGACGCCACCAGAACCGGCGAGGACTATCTGATCGAGGTTGTTGAGGCTGTCTCCGACGCGGGGGCGGACTGGATCAACCTGCCCGACACCTGCGGGGTGGCGACGCCGGTGCGATTCGCAAAGATGGTGTCGATGGTCCGCGACCACACCGACGCGCGTATCGACGTCCACGCCCACGACGACTTCGGCCTCGCGGCCGGCAATGCGATGGCCGGCTTCGAGGCCGGCGCTGCACAGGCCCAGGTGAGTGTGAACGGCATCGGCGAGCGAGCGGGCAACGCCGCCTACGAAGAGGTCGTGATGGCCGCGGAGTCACTGTACGGCGTCGACACGGGAATCGAGACGACGCGCATCGCAGAGCTCTCCCGACTCGTCGAGGAGGCCAGCGATATGCCCGTTCCGGCGAACAAGCCGGTCGTCGGCGCGAACGCCTTCAGCCACGAGAGCGGTATTCACGCCGCGGGCGTGCTAGAGAACTCCTCGACGTTCGAGCCCGGCGTGATGACCCCCGAGATGGTCGGGGCCACGCGCGAGTTCGTCCTCGGCAAGCACACGGGGACACACTCCGTTCGGAAGCGCCTGAAGGAGGCCGGATTCCGGCCCGACGAGGACGAGGTGCGCGAAGTCACCCGTCGTGTCAAGGACTTTGGCGCCGAGAAGCGGCGCGTGACTGTGACCGAACTGGAGCAGTTCGCACGCGATGTCGGCGTTGACCGGGAGTCGGGGGTTCGCGCAGACTGATGCTCCTCGGGGGGGCGCAGAGAGCGCGAGCGATAGGTCACAAGAGTTATGACAGTTGCTCAGGTGATGGGATCTATGGACGACGCCGGATACACGCCGTTCGCACCCGCGGGCGACGCCGGCGGTATCGCCATCGTAGGGGCCTAGCCCCTACACTACCATCCTCACCGACCTTGACGTATCGACCGCACGAGAGCGACGCGACCGCCCGATCCGGACACGACCATACATGAGCGAACGAGCAACAAAACGGGAACGAGACGAACGGAGCGAATCGACCGAGCACCATGGACAGAATCACGACCCCGACCGCGCGCCGACGGAGGTCACCTCCGGAGCCGCAGCGGTCGTCCGGGCACTCGAGAACGCAGACGTTGCGGCCGCATTCGGCGTGCAGGGCGGGGCGATCATGCCCGTCTACGACGAACTCTACGAGTCATCCGTCCGGCACGTGACGATGGCCCACGAACAGGGAGCCTCCCACGCCGCCGACGCCTACGGCGTGGTAAAAGGCGACCCGGGGGTCTGTCTGGTCACCTCAGGACCGGGCGTGACGAACACGATAACCGGCATCGCGGACGCGAATATGGACTCCGACGCGATGCTCACGCTCGCGGGGCAGGTGCCGACGGGGATGGTCGGCAGTGACGCCTTTCAGGAGACGGATACGATTGGCGTGACCGCGCCGATCACGAAACACAACTACTTCCCCTCCTCGCCGGACACGGTCGGCGACGACGTTGGTGAGGCGCTCGCGCTCTCGGAGGTCGGTCGCCCCGGCCCGACCGTGGTTGACCTCCCGAAGGACGTGACCGGGGGCGAGACGGCTCGCGAACCCGGGCCACCGCGCGTCCCCGAGACGAGCGTGCCACAGATGGAGGCGGATGCGGACGCTCTGCATCTTGCCGCACGCGCGGTCGAACGCGCGGAAAAGCCCGTCTGCCTGTTTGGCGGCGGGATCATCAAGGCCGACGCCTGCGAGGAAGCGCGCAAGTTCGCCACCGAGAACGGGGTTCCCGTCGTCACGACGATGCCGGGCATCGGCTCGTTCCCCGAGGGCGACGACCTCTGTCTCTCGTGGGCGGGGATGCACGGCACCGGCTACGCGAACATGGCGATCACCCACGCTGACCTTCTCATCGCCGTCGGGACGCGCTTCGACGACCGCCTGACGGGCGGTGTCGACACGTTCGCGCCCGAGGCAGAGGTCGTCCATATCGATATCGACCCCGCGGAGATATCGAAGAATGTCCACGCAGACTACCCATTGATCGGCGACGCGGGGATCGTCCTCGGGCAGTTGATGGACGAACTCGAGCGCGCGCCGGACGCCCGCGAGTGGCGCGAGCAGTGCCGGACGTGGCAGGAAGAGTATCCGATGACCTACGCCACGCCGGAGGACGAAGCGCTGAAGCCACAGTTCGTCGTGGAGGCGTTCGACGAGGCGACCGCCGACGACACGATCGTCACCACCGGTGTTGGCCAACACCAGATGTGGGCCAGCCAGTTCTGGGAGTTTAGCGAGCCCCGCACGTGGGTCTCGAGTCACGGTCTGGGGACGATGGGCTACGGCCTGCCCGCGGCGATCGGCGCGCGCCTCGCTGCCGACCAGATGGGTGAAGACGACCGCACGGTTGTCTGTTTCGACGGCGACGGCTCGTTCCTGATGACGATGCAGGAGCTTTCCGTGGCCGTCCGCGAGGAGATGGATATCACCATCGCGGTGTTGAACAACGAGTACATCGGGATGGTCCGGCAGTGGCAGGACGCCTTTTTCGACGGCCGACGGATGGCCGCCGACTACAACTGGATCCCCGAGTTCGACAAGCTCGCCGAGGCCTTCGGCGCCCGGGGCTGGCGCGTCGACGCCTACGACGAGGTTGCCGACACGGTGTCGGAGGCCCTCGCCTACGACGGCCCCTCGGTTATCGACTTCCACGTCGACCCCGAGGAGAACGTCTACCCGATGGTGACGAGTGGCGGCGCGAACGGCCAGTTCGCCCTCACGGAGGACCAGCTATGAGCGACGGCAAAGAGGTTCCACATCCAAAACACGACTCCGAGGCGCCCGGCCACGAGGGCGCGGGGATGCCCGGACCCTCGCCGGAGGAACGGCCCCATCCGGACGGGCGACGAAACGCGCAGGGTATCCGTATCGACCCCGAGGTGGCCGCAGCGCCACCGGACAGGCGGGTGACGCTCTCTGCGCTCGTGAAGAACGACCCGGGCGTGCTGGCGCGGGTCTCCGGGCTCTTCTCTCGCCGGCAGTTCAACATCGAGAGTCTGACTGTCGGACCGATCGAAGACGACGAGCACTCGCGGATCACGCTGGTCGTTGAGGAGGACGAGCCAGGCGTCGAGCAGGTCAAAAAGCAGCTGCGGAAGCTGGTGCCCGTCGTCTCCGTCCACGAACTGGAGCCGGCTGGAATAGAGCGCGAACTGGCGCTGATCAAGGTCGGCGGGAGCGAGCCGGACCGGGTCGGTGCGGTCGCAGAGATGTACGACGGACAGACGGTCGACGCCTCGAAGGAGACGGTGACGGTCGAGGTGACCGGAAGCCGCACGAAGATCGAAGGCGCGATCGAGACGTTCGAGCAGTTCGGCGTCCGCGAGGTCTGCCGAACCGGTGGCGCCGCGCTGGAGCGGGGCGGCCTGACCACGGAGCAATAATGACAGACGAGTTCACCACACCGATCTACAACGACGATGACGCGGACGTAGCACAGATCACAGACAAGACCGTTGCCGTTCTGGGCTACGGCAGTCAGGGCCACGCACACGCGCAGAATCTCGCGGACAGTGGTATCGACGTGATTGTCGGGCTTCGGGAATCATCGTCCTCGCGGTCGGCGGCCGAAGCCGACGGCCTGCGTGTCGACACCCCCGACGTCGCCGCCGCCGAGGCCGACATCATCAGCGTGCTGGTGCCAGACACGATCCAGCCCGCAGTGTACGAGGCGATCGCCCCGGGAATCGAGCCGGGCGACACCCTCCAGTTCGCTCATGGCTTCAACATTCACTACAACCAGATCAACCCGAAGGCGGGCGTCGACGTGACGATGATCGCCCCCAAAACGCCGGGGCACCTGCTGCGGCGCAACTACACAAACGACGAGGGCACCCCCGCGTTGCTGGCGGTCGAACGCGACGCAACAGGCGAGGCGCACGCCGAGGCGCTAGCGTACGCAAAGGCGCTTGGCTGCACCCGCGCGGGCGTCGTCGAAACGACGTTTCAGGAGGAGACCGAGACCGACCTGTTCGGCGAGCAGGCGGTTCTCTGTGGCGGTATCGTCGAACTGATCGTCGCGGGCTACGAGACGCTGGTCGATGGCGGCTACTCCCAGGAGATGGCCTACTTCGAGTGTCTCAACGAGATGAAGCTCATCATCGACCTGATGTACGAGGGCGGGACGATGGCGATGTGGAACTCGGTCTCGGACACGGCAGAGTTTGGCGGGCTCACCGTCGGCCCGGAGATCATCGACGAGGGCGTGCGCGAGAACATGGAGGAGGCGCTCGCGGACGTCCAAGACGGCACGTTCGCGCGGGACTGGATCCTCGAGAACCAGGCCGGCCGGCCGGAGTACGCCCAGCGCCGCGCGGCGATGCAGAATCACGATATCGAGGACGTTGGAGCGCGACTCCGGGCGCTGTTCTCGTGGGCTGACGACGCGGGGGCACAGTGATGCCGATCGATAGCGACACGGACGAAACGCAGGGTTGGGCGACGCGCCCACGCCTGCGAGATATCGACCACGGGGCGCCCGACGGCGTCTCGGCCGGCGGTGTGTTCGACCACCCGGCCACAGAGCGCGCGGCGCATGAGCGAGCCAGCGAGGGGACAGACCGATGAGCGAGCGCACCCTGTACGACAAGGTGTGGGACCGGCACGCGGTCCAGACGCTGCCGAACGGGCAGGATCAGCTGTTCATCGGCACGCATCTCATCCACGAGGTGACGAGCCCACAACCGTTTTCGGAGCTTCGCGAGCGAGGTGTCGACGTCGCGTTCCCAAAGCGCAACGTCGCCACGACGGACCATATCATCCCGACGGACCCGGCGACCCGTGACGAACGCCCGTTGGAAGACGAGAATGCCGAGCAGATGCTCTCGGCGCTGGAGCACAACACCGAGCAGTCGGGGATCACCTTCTATGGCCTAAACTCCGACCGACAGGGTATCGCACATGTGATGGGCCCGGACGTCGGCGCGACCCAGCCTGGCACCACAATCGTCTGTGGCGACTCCCACACCGCGACCCACGGCGCCTTCGGCGCGGTCGCGTTCGGTATCGGCACCTCACAGGTGCGAGACGTGCTGGCCTCAGGTTGTGTCGCGGCCGACAAGTCGGACGTCCGTCGTATCGAGGTCACCGGTGACCTGCCCGACGGAACGGTCGCGAAAGACGTCATTTTGAAGATCATCGGCGAGTTGGGCGTCGACGGCGGCGTCGGCTACACCTACGAGTACGGCGGCGAGACAATCGAGGCGATGGCGATGGAGGCGCGGATGGCCGTCTGTAACATGTCTATCGAAGGCGGCGCCCGCATCGGCTACATCAACCCCGACGAGACCACCTACGAGTATCTGCGGGGTCGCGAGTTCGTCCCCGAGGGCGAGGCGTTCGCAGAGCGAACGGCGTACTGGGAGTCCGTGCGCTCGGACGCCGATGCCGTCTACGACGACGAGGTTCAGGTCGACGTTGACGGGCTCGCGCCGATGGTGACGTGGGGGACAACCCCCGGGCAGGTGACGGAGGTGGACCAGCCGGTCCCCGCTCCCGAGGACCTGCCGGAAGCGGAGCGTGAAGCGGCGAGAACGGCGCAGGACCATACGGAGGTCACGCCTGGCGAGTCGATGGTCGGCCACCCGATCGACGTGGCGTTCATCGGCACCTGTACGAACGGGCGTGCGAGCGACTTCCGACAGGCCGCCGCCGTCGTTGAGGGCAACGAGGTCGCCGACGACGTCCGCGCGCTGGCGGTCCCAGGGTCGACGACGGTGAAGCAGACGCTCGAAGACGAGGGGGTCGACAAAGTGTTCGAGACCGCCGGCTGGGAGTGGCGCGAGGCCGGCTGCTCGATGTGTCTCGCGATGAACGATGACGCCCTACGGGGCAACGAGCGCTGTGCCTCGTCGTCCAACCGGAACTACGTGGGCCGGCAGGGCTCGAAAGACGGCCGCACGTTCCTGATGAGTCCCGCGATGGTCGCCGCCGCGGCCGTCGAAGGGGCCGTCGCGGACGTGCGTGAGTTCGACACCGAGGGGGCCCTGTGATGGAGGCTCCGGACGCACCGGACGACATGCGGGTCACCCGCGTCGCCGGCACGGGCGTTGCCGTGCGGGGTGACGACATCGATACTGACCAGATCATCCCCGCGCGATTCCTGAAGTCGACGACGTGGGAGGGGTTAGACGAGTTCGCCTTCTACGACAATCGGCGAGACGACAACGACGAACTGACTGGCGAGCATCCGTTCGACCGCCCGGAGCACCAGGGCGCGTCGATACTCGTCGTCAACGAGAACTTCGGCTGTGGCTCGTCGCGCGAACACGCGCCGCGAGCGCTTCGGCGGTGGGGTATCGAGGCTATTGTCGGCGAGTCGTTCGCCGAGATCTTCGCGGACAACTGCAAGTCGCTGGGGATGGTCGCCGCCGAGACCGACGCCGAGACGGTGAGTGAGCTCCAGACGTTCGTCGAGGAACATCCCGACGCGGGGCTAGAGGTCGACGTGGCCGCGGAGCGCGTTGTCTACAACGGCCGCGAGGTTGAGGTCAGCGTCACCGAGACGATGCGCGAGGCGCTGGTCCAGGGCATTTGGGACACGACCACGCTGATGCGCGACGCACTCGACGAAACCCGCGAGGTCGCGCGCGAGCTTCCCTACGTCGAGGAAGTAGAATGACGGAGACGATCGCGGTCCTCCCCGGCGACGGCATTGGCCACGAGGTTGTCCCGGTCGGGGTCGACGTGCTGGCCGCGGTTGGTGACTTCGATTTTGTCGATGTCGTGGCCGGCGACGCCGTTGCCGACCGGACGGGCGACCCGTTGCCCGACGCGACGCGACAGGCCGTTCTCCACGCCGACGCGACACTGTTCGGCGCGGCGGGCGAGACGGCAGCGGACGTTGTTATCCCGCTTCGACGGGCGCTCGACGCGTTCGTCAACGTCCGGCCCGCGCGGGCTTACCCCGGCGTTGACGCGCTTCAGCCGGAGACGGACCTCGTGATTCTCAGGGAGAACACGGAGGGTGTCTACGCGGGTATCGAGTCCGAGATTACCGACGGCGTCGCGACTTGTACCCGGGTGGTCACAGAGCGCGCAAGCCGGCGACTAGCAGAGTTCGCCTGTGACTACCTGGCCGACCGCGAGGCGCCATCGTTCACGCTCGCACACAAATCAAACGTAATGCGCGTCACCGACGGGCTCTTTCGCGACACGGTGTTGGAGGTCGCCGAGGACCGCGGTGTCACGGCAGAGCCGGAGCTGATGGACGCGCTGGCGATGAATCTCGCGATGACGACCGACTCGTACGACGTCGTGGTGGCGCCGAATCTCGCCGGCGACGTGCTCTCGGATCTCGCTGCGGGGCTGGTCGGCGGCCTCGGGCTCCTGCCAAGCGCGAACGTCGGCGCCGAGGGCGGCCTGTTCGAACCCGTCCACGGCACCGCGCCCGACATTGCCGGCGAGGGCGTCGCGAACCCGCTCGCGACCGTTCTCTCCGTGGCGATGCTTCTGGAGTTTCTCGACTACAACGACGCCGCGGCGGACGTGCGTGCCGCCGTCGAGGACGTATTGGTCACGGGGCCGCACACGCCGGACCTGGGCGGCGAGGCGTCGACCGAGGACGTCGGCGCGGCGGTGCTGAGCCGACTGTCGTAGGATTCGGCGTTCGGGCTGTTGTACGCTTGTATATATCGAGGGCCACACTCGCCGAGCAGCCGGTCGAGTGATCTGACGGGCTCTGGGTCGACGTTCTGAGCGACGGTAATACTGTGAAGACCTCATCAA
>CAKZPG010000019.1 GCA_937138675.1 uncultured archaeon
CATGCTCAAGCGGGAACGGACCGGATTACTGGTCCTGAAGTTGAGGTACGAATCTGAGACAAACGACACCAATCGATGCTTTTCTGCTGAATCTGAGGCCGAGCATCCTCGGCAGAATCCAAGAGAATGTCGTCGGTATTGCGCTCGTGGTTCTCGCGATCGGCCTTACCGGCGGCCGTTCTGAGGATGCCGATTGCTCGCCGAGCGGGCGGGCCTGTTCGTCAAGACATCGTGTGCGACGTCGCTCGCGGCCGCGCGAGAACTGGCCGGTCGTGGTGAGATCGCTGCCAACGAGTCCGTAGTCCTCATCGCGACGGGGACGGGCTACACTGAACGCGACGTTGGCGACGCGCCGACCCCCGACCCCGCCTGTCGACATCGCGGAGCTACCGTTAGCCTTCGATGGCGCGATCACTGGCGACTGACGACCGTCGGCGCTAAGTGTCCCACCTCATTTATTTAGATGTGCACCTCGAACAGAGCTTTGTCCCGGTCAAGGGGGTGGGTCAGACAACAGAGCGCCGTCTTTGGGAGGCGGGTGTCACCTCTTGGGATGCGTTTGGGCGCGACCTGAACGTTCACGGGGTGGGCAAGACGACGACGGACCGTATTGAGTCGTTTCTCGCGGAGGCGCCCTGGCATCTCGACCGGCGGGATGGCCGATATTTTGAACAGCGACTGCCGTCGAGCGAGCGGTTCAGAATGTACGAGACATTTCGTGACGAGGCGGCCTGTTTCGACATCGAGACGACGGGCCTGGAGCCGGCCCACTCGACGGTAACGACACTTTCGGTCCACTGTGGCGACGAGACGACGACGGTCGTCCGCGGCGACAATCTCACCGCAGACCGTGTCGCCGAACTGCTCGACGCGCCGCTTCTTGTCTCGTTCAATGGCCGGCAGTTCGACGTTCCATTCCTCGAGCACGAGTTCGACCTCTCGCTCGACGCTGCTCACCTCGACTTGCGGTACCCCTGTTCGTCGCTTGGGCTCACGGGCGGGCTGAAGCGTGTCGAGGCGGATATCGGGATCGAACGGGATCGCCCGGACCTCTCCGGGCGCGACGCGATCCGCCTCTGGCGGGAGTACGAACGCGGGGACGACGCGGCCCTCGACACCCTCATCTCGTACAATCGTGACGACGCCGTCAACCTCCTCGCTCTCGCGGACGAGGCGAGCGCACGCCTCCACGACGAGCGAGCGGGCGACGTGCTCCCTCGATAGCGGGTTTCGGCAGACCTAAAACATCAAGTTCCTTGACCGTCAGAGGCTGGTATGCCGGAGTACGCGTTCGATGACGTGGCGGTGGTGATGGGGACGTACGACGAGGAACAGGCTGTCGGGCGCGTACTCGACGACATCGCCGACGTGACCGACGGCCAGGCCGAGGTGGTATGTGTCGACTCCTCGTCGGACCGGACGCCAGAGATAGCCCGCGAGAGGGGCGCCTGTGTGATTGAACAGGAGCCACGAGGCTATGGTGAGGCGGTCCGCGAGGCGGTGTTGGCGCCGAAGTCGGACCGGCCGGTCGTGATGACGACAGACTGTGACGACACCTATCCGATGGACCGGATTCCAGAGTTCCTCTCGATCCTGAACGACGGCGTCGACGTCGTGAGTGGCGACCGCATCTCACGGGGCGCGGAGATGATGCCAGCGTTCAATCGCTTTGGCAACCAGTTGTTTGCGGCGGTCGCGAGCGCGCTCTGCGGGCGACGGCTCCACGACGTGACGACCGGGATGCGCGCGTACCGGCGTGATCTGCTCCACGAGATCGCGTGGACACAGAACACTGGGCTGTCGGCCGAGCTGTTGCTCCGACCCGTGATGCGGGGGTACGTGGTGGTCGAGGTACCCATCGACTACGCCGAACGGGTGGGCGAGACAACACTCAACCCCGTGTCGGGGGGGGCCGAGATAGCGGGCTCCATCCTGAAAATCTGTGCCGAGGAGCGCCTCGGCCTCGCAGGCTGACGACCGGCCGCGAAGCGTTTCTGAAGCCGAGCGACGAGCACGTTCGGCGGATGTCTACACATAAGCAAGGCGAGTGCCTCGGGGCTTGACCCCGAGGCGGTTCACGACAACGAGTGAGCGGGAGTGGTCCGACAGTTTGTGTTACCGTGAAATAAAAACGCGGTCGCACGCGCAGCGATGACCTCCGCTTTCCGGTTCGAGAGCGACCACGTCTGGCACACCTCGCCGCTCGTATGGTTGGAGGCGTGGATACGTCCGCCCGTGTCGCGAGCCTGGCCGACGGCGAACGTCTCGCCTCTGGCAGCCATTGAGACGCGCTCTCGGCCGACCGGGTCGCGCCACAGCGGTTCGCCTGTCGCAAGGGCGACACCAGCGTCGAGGAGGTGGTGCCGCGTGGGGGCATCGCCTCACGATTCTGCTGGCTGTCCGATATGCTGTGGCAGTGCCAACCGATTTAAGCGGCCCACAGCCGCCGTGACAGCGCCTCAGTCTACGATGTCGCCCACCCGTCGGGGCTCGCCAGAGAGGTGCGGACTGTCCTCTACGAGTTTCATCACTTCGTGGTCGGTTACGTCCGGATAGGACTTCTCGGTTGCCTCCTCTACAAGCGCGCGCTCCAGTCGGAACTCAATGCCCTCGTACACCACGTCGACACCCTGGTCGTCGAAGGAGAGGACGGTCATAGTCCACCGGGGGCGCCGCGTGTACAAGTATCGCTCGGCCCGCGCGTCAGCCGACCGTCTGACGCGATTTTATTTGTTGTAACAGCCTACCAGGCCGTGTGGTTTCGCTCGGATCGAATTCGCTCGACCAACTCGAGATTCCCGACGGGACGACCGTCGAGGAGCACGACCTCGTGACGGCGGGTGACGTGGTGGTCGGGGGGCACTCGACCGTCGAGTTCGGCATTCGGGGGCGGAACGTGCTGGTAGGCGAACGGGCACAGTTCGGAGGCGACATCGAGGCGGAGGGAGACTGTCGGCTTGACGTGTTGTGTAGCGCCGACGGAAACGTTCTCGTCGGCGAGGATGCATATATCGGGGAGCGCGTCCATATTGGCCGACAGCTAATGGTCTCGGGCGACCTCGATATCGGCGACGACGTCGAGGTTGAAGAGGGATTCGAAGCGAACGGTTGGATCGTCATCCGGAACCCGATGCCGACGCTCGTCTTCTATTTTATCGTCCTTTCGCAGTTGCTGCGCGTCGGCGATCATGAGGCCGCCTCCGAACTTGGCGCTGCGCTCTCCGAGAGTGAGGACGACGGCCCGGAACCGCTCGTGATTCCGCGCAGCGCAACCGTCTCCGACGACGCATGGCAGGTGTCGACGCCTGCGGACGTCGGCGGCGACTGCCGGCTCCACGGCAACCTGCGTGCGGAGTCGATCGAGGTGGGCGAGAACTCGAACATCTTCGGCAGTCTGCGCGCCCGCGGCGACGTCACCGTCGGTGAGGGCTCACGCATCCACGGCGACGTCACCACCTCGCGGGGCGACGTGACGATCGCGCCGGGCGCCGAGGTGCTGGGTGACATCTCCTGTTCCGACCTCTCACTCCACGAGGAGTCCACCATCGACGGCACCATCCGCTCCCGGGGAGAGATGCGGATCCGACGGCCGGCGACGCGGACGCCTGAGTAGGCCCAAAGATTCGCTCTCGCCTCCCGGAGACGCTTATGTTGTGCTGGCGGTGGAGGCGGACCGACGCTGAATGGGGGTGCTGATAGTGCCGAGATGCGAGTTGACGCTGGCGCAGACCGCGCCGGGAACGTCGAGAGCGCCGCACGGAGTGCCGGCGTCGCTCTCGCGTGGCGGCGGTGGGCTGGCGGCGGGTCGACGGAAGATCTTGAACTTGACGAGTCCGGACCGCCGCACGACGAGCACGGAGACAAATCAACCGGTGACGACCGTTCAGGGTAGTCCGGCACCGAAAGTGACTCACACCTTGTTGGCACACAGTATGTATGCTCTCTATCGCCCTGGCCGGCAAGCCGAACGCCGGCAAGTCCACCTTCTACTCGGCGGCGACGATGGCAGACGTCGACGTCGCCAACTACCCGTTCACGACGATCGACCCCAACAAGGGCGTCTCGTACGTCCGAACGCGCTGTCCGTGCCTTGACCGTCAGGAGCGTTGCGGCGCGGAGAACTGTCGGGATGGGAAGCGATACGTTCCTATCGAGCTCGTCGACGTAGCAGGGCTGGTTCCGGGCGCCCACGAGGGTCGGGGGCTCGGCAACCAGTTTCTCGACGCGCTTTCCGACGCGGACGTCGTGCTTCACGTCGTCGACGCGAGTGGCGCCACAGACGCCGAGGGTGAACCGGTTGAGCCAGGAACACACGACCCTGTCGATGAGGTAG
The DNA here is from genome assembly GCA_937138675.1 of uncultured archaeon. Lineage (GTDB taxonomy): Archaea > Halobacteriota > Halobacteria > Halobacteriales > Haloferacaceae > A07HB70. The sequence goes on from CAKZPG010000019.1 coordinate 4,334, forward strand.
ACTTTGTCGAACGCGAGTTAGACCTCTGGCTGGCGAGCGTCGTCAAAGGAAACTGGGAGGGGGTTGAGCGGCGCTCGCGTTCGCCCGACTTCGACTTGGAGGAGTCGCTCGTGGACGTGCTGACGGGTGTCGGCGCGACCCGGGCGGAGTTGAGCGCGGCGCTCCGTGAACGTGAGTACCCGGACGACCCATTCGCGTGGGAAGAGGCGGACCGCCGGGCGCTCGCGCAGACGATCAGACAGCTGACGAAGCCCATCGTCGTTGTGGCGAACAAGGTCGACGCTGCGCCGTCCGGGAGCCTCGATTCGTTACTCGGGCTGGAGCGGACCGTGGTGCCCGCCTCCGCAGAGGGTGAGCTGGCACTTCGGCGGGCCGCCGAGGCGAACTTCGTGCGATACGACCCTGGGGACGAGTCGTTCGATGTGACCGGCAACCTGAGCGACGCGCAGGCAGCGGGGCTGGATAAAGTGTCTAAGGTGATGGATGATCACGGCACCACGGGGGTTCAGCAGGCGCTCAACGCCGCGGTGTACGACGAGTTCAACCGGATTACCGCGTACCCGGTCCAAAACGAGACGCGCTGGACTGACGGGCAAGGTAACGTCTTGCCGGACGCGGTTCTCCTCCTGAGGGGAGCGAGTCCTCGTAACCTCGCCTACGCCGTCCACTCCGACATCGGCGAGGGCTACCTTTACGCTGTTAACGCGCGCTCCGACCGACGGATCGCGGACGACTACGACCTGTCCGAGGGCGACGTAATCCGGATAGTCAGCACCGCGAACTGAGGCGCGGAGGGATGCCGATGAGCGTTCGATTACGCCTGTAACTTACACAGATACGTGGCGTGAGGTGTGTGGATTTCGGTGTGACGGTGGTTGTCCATGCTGGGTGACGTCGCGCGAACAGTGTAGGCTAAGATCGCAATACCGCAAAGGGATCGCTCTCTGCCGTTGGTCGAAAGTTTCTAATATACGGCCATGTGCGGAGCGGCTACGCAGATGATCGCGGAGACCCGGACTGTCGGCCTGCTCGTGGCGTATCAGCTCGTTCTCTATCTGGCACTCCTGTTCGTGCCGATAGCGCTCGTGGGGCGTCGGCTTGGCATCCCGGTCGGACTGCCGGGCCGGGCCGTGAAGACGGTGGGAGAGGCGTACGACAAGGCGGCAGCACGCTGACCAACTAAAAGGCTACATTTATCGGCAGCGGCGGCTTATCATAGCTGTGAAACCGACGGGATATATTGGAGGCGTTGACCCGAACTCGGGCGACCGCCAGACCGTCTTCGGCCCGGAAATCGGCGAGTTCCCGAACCGGGGGGCGGACGAGGCGAGCGAGAAGGAACTCAAGACCGGCACGACCACCGTTGCGCTAGCGACGGAAGACGCAGTGGTCCTCGCGACGGACATGCGCGCGAGCGGCGGCCGGATGGTCGCGTCAAAGGACGTCCAGAAAGTCGAGGAGATCCACCCTACGGGCGCACTGACTATCGCCGGCTCCGTCTCCGCGGCCCAGAACCTCATCAGTAATCTGAAGGCCGAGGTGCGACTGTACGAGTCCCGGCGCAGCGAGGACATGAGCATGAAAGCGCTCGCTACGCTGACGGGCAACTTCCTGCGCTCGGGGGCCTTCTTCATCGTCTCGCCGCTTCTCGGCGGTGTCGACGATGAGGGAACCCACGTCTACTCGCTTGACCCCCTTGGCGGCACGACAGAGGAGGACTACGCCGTCTCCGGGTCCGGGTCGCCGTACGCCCTTGGCGTCCTCGAACAGGAGTATCGCGAGGGCCTGTCCGTTGAAGAGGCTCGCACTGTTGCCGTCCACGCCATCCAGAGTGCGGTCGAACGCGACACCGCCTCTGGCAACGGTCTCAACCTCGCTGTCGTCACTGAGGAGGGCGTCGAGATAGAGAAGCACAAGGACCTCTCCGAGGCGCTGTAGCGGCTCGTCGGGATTACATACCGACGAGGTGCTAGCTGGGCCACGCTGCCAATCCGGCAGTAGGGTCGTGACATCCTCCTGCTCTTAAAATCGCGGGCCTCCCGCCCGGTGTTGGCCGAGCAGGCCGCTCCTGAATGGTGGGAGTCTAATCTTTACTGGACAGTCAGCCAGTGGCTTTGCCACGAAGCCGTTACTCGTACCCCGGTGGGAGCTTCGAGGTACCTGATTATTTACTGACTGTCGGCGTTGTCGGCTAACGTTTTGAGTTCGGCTCTAAACCGTGGCGAACACCGAGTCACCCGCTAGTTCTCCACGCACGGTGTGTGGGACGGTAGTTTGCGAATTAACTTGTGATTAACTTTCACTGCCGGCTCCGCGATCGCGGAGTTCCTTGTCGCGGTCGGACTTGACCGCCAGATCTGGCACCGGGACGGGCGTCCCCGACTCGTCAACGGCGACGAAGACGAACGTCGACTCCGAGGTGCGCTCGGTCTCGCCCGTCCGGGGATCCTCGCGGTCGACTGTCAGCCGGATCTTCACGCTCGTGCGTCCGGTCTCGTAAGCCCACGACTCAACGACAGCGATGTCGCCGCGTGGGATTGGTCGCTCGAAATTCAACCCTTCGATCCGGGCAGTGACACACGTCTCGCCGGCGAGCCGCATCGCCGACATCGCGCCCACCTCGTCCATCAGGCGCATCACCGTTCCGCCGTGGGCGGTGTCGTAGTTGTTCGTGTCGTTGGGCTGGATCCGGTGGCGGTTCTCGATGTGGGTATGCGTCGGCGTGGGCACACGAATGAATAGCCGAGCACCCTCCTGAATCTCGCGGCTAGAGAACACCCATCTCCCCGAGTCGCTCGGGCAGGTAGGTGTCGGTGACAAAGTCGAGTCCGCGGGCCGCGAGCGCCTGCTGTTCGGCTTTCTTGCCGATATCTAGCTGGAGTTCGATCTGCTCTTCCCAATAACTGGTCTGGAAACGCGGGTCCTCAAGCTCCGACTCAAGAGCGTTCACGTCAGAGTCTGCGAGCGGGTCGGTCGGTAGGTCGTACTCCACGATGTCGGTGGGCTGGATGCCGACGAATCGAGCCTCTGGCGTGGCGAGGTATCGAGAGAGGTGTGCAGACTTGATCGAGCCGTAGGCGACCGACCCGAAGATCCGGTACGACCACGGGTCGCCGTCGGTAAACACCACGACGGGTAGGCCAAGTTCGTCATGGAGTCGCTTTGTTATCCGGCGAGTCGCCCGGGCCGGCTGGCCCTTGAGGTGGACGACAAGAGCATTCATACCGTCGTCGAAGCCGTTCTCCACGAGTCGGTCTCGCATTCCGCCCGTCTCGACGGCCAGTACGAAGTCGATATCGTGGTCGACGAACTGAATCGTGTCCGGGTTGTTCGGAATCTGGTAGCCGCCTTCACCGACATCCTCCTGACAGTGGATCTCTCGCTCGCCTCGACGGGTCTGCTCTATGAGCCGCAGCGGCCCGATGAGCGTCGCGCCCGACTCCTCCGGGCGCATATGAAAGTCCTCGCGGGTGACGCTCGTAACGATCTCGAGGTCCTCAACCAGCTTGTCGGATTCGCTCTGGTCGTTGAACGCGGCCTGCTCCGAGTCCCACGACTCGGAGAGGTAGTAGAGTTCACGCAGGGTTGACGATCGGTCCTGCTTCAATTGCCGGACGAGGAACTCAACGGCGTAGGAGGCCTTCAGGAGCTTTCGCGCGCCGCCGACGCTCTTTGCGGTCCGGGTCGAGGTGCGGTCGCCGTAGACCCACACCCCCGCGTCCTCGTCGTACTCGATGTTCGATTTCGAGCGGGTCGGAAGCCGAAGCTGTGGTATTTCGCCCGACGCCATCTGGTCGTAGAACTCCGCCGCGAGGTCAACGAGACGCTCGCGGGCACGCTCCTCCGCGCTCTGCTGTGTATCAGTACTCATCTGTTACCTCCGACCGTCAGTTTCTCCGGTGTCACGCCGTCGACTTGAAGATCAACCGATGCGTCTGTGTCCAGTTCATATGTCAACTCGGCGGTCTCGCCTGCGCCGACCGATGGCTCCCAGGAGAGGAACCACTCGCCGTCCATCTCAACGAGCGAGGCGCCGTCTGCAACGCCGGTAGGCTCGGCGTCGACAATAGCCGTTATCTCAAGCTCCTCACCCCGGTCCGAGTGGTTACGGACCTGGAGAGTCGCGGTCCCGTTCTCTGCCGAGTGGCTGACACCTACGTTGTTCATAATGCGCGCCAGCGCGCGTTCGACGTTCGGCCGCTCGCGGTCGGTTACCGCCGCAACCTTGTCCGCCATCTCGGGCAGGATTTCGGAGAGTACCTCGCGCTTCCGGCGGCGCCGGTCGAGACTCTGTCGGCGCTTCAGGTGACTCTTCAACTCCCGCGCGGCCTCCCGAATCGCCAACTCGACCTCGTCTTCGATTGCCGGGACGTTCGCAACCGCGTCTTTCGACTCACTCGTGAACGGCACATTCGTGGAGGCAACGCCGACGAGAATCACGACCGGGCCCTGTGGCATCCCGCTTCCGCTGGGCTGTGTGAGTTCGTAGTTCCGCCAGTCGATACGCTTCGTCACATCAGTTATCGCACAGGCGCCGCGTTGGTAGACGAGAGGGACGCGATTTGCGAACCGGAGGAGGTCGACTGCGCCCTCGGCCTTCAGGTCGCCGCCGTAGGCGATGCCGGCCTCGACAACGAACGGGTCGCCGCCGTGAACCTCTGCGTCGCGCGTCGCTGCGGTGTAGAACTCGGCATCAAACTCCTTTCGGAGGCCCTGCTCGACCAGTTCGGCCGTAATAGGCGCGAGACAGTCGGTCGGAGGTGCGAGGATGTCGGTCGCGCGCATCGCCTCCAGAAGCCCCGACGCGGTGTCTCGCTCGCCAGCGACGTCTCGGACACGGGGCACCTCGTCGTCGACCGTCTTCATCACGTCCCAGACGGCCTCAACGACGTTCTCACGGGCGGTGTCGCCGAACACCTCGTCGTGGGCCTCTTCGACAGGGTCGGCGGAACGGTCGACGTACGCCCGCACGGTGTCGAGGGGCGCGCGGTGGCGGTCGTCCTCGGAGAACTTCTCGACCAGACGCTCCGAGAGGGCCTCGACGGCACTGTCGTCCTTCCGGATCGAGGTGGCTTCGTCGACGAGACGGTGGCAGTCCGCCCGAAGACGGTCGGAGTCAGTGAGGGCCGACCACGCCGCAACAACGGCGTTCTCGCGTACTGTCGTACCGAACGTCTCTTTGTGGGCGTCCTCTATCTCGTTGGCCGCTTCGTCGACGGCCCGGGCAACATCACCATGGGCTGCGCGGTCGGCCGAGCGGAGGCGGTCGGCGACACCTGCTGCGAACGCCGCCGTTGCCTCACTCGTCTTGTTCGCCACCGCATCGCGCACAGCGACTTCGAGATCCGTCTCGTCCGCCTGCGGGTGTCCCCACGACATCTCGCGGCCGTAGTGCCGGTCGCGGAAGGCGTTGAGAACATTCCGGGCTGTCTTTGCGCCGACACGGGTGAACTCCTCCTGTAAGAACCCCGAGACAGAGTACGAGTCGGTCGCGTCGATTAGTTTGAGTAGCTGGCCAAGTTCGACACCGTGGGGGTGGGGACGGATCTCTTCGGTCTCTGCTGGCAACTGGTCGGTTGCCCGTTCGAACTTCAGCGGGTCGTCCAGCCCGGGTTCGCGAAGTTCAATCCGGGCGTGCGGGTTGACAACGGCGGTCTGGGCAACGTAATCGTGAAGAGCCGAACGGGCACGCATGTTCGCCTCCATCTCCAGTTCGATACGGGTGCCGTGCGAGCGGTCCCAGGTTGTCTCCTTTTCCGCACGGACCTCCGGTTCATTCTCGTCAGTGTCGACGATGAGTTCGAAGTATCGGGCACGGTCGTCTCCCTGTGTCCGGGAGGTGATTTTTGCGGCCTTTCCACTCGTCAACTGCGAGTAGAGGACTGCGGCGGAGATACCAATTCCCTGCTGGCCGCGGTTCTGCTCGCGCTTGTGGAAGCGAGAGCCATAGAGCAGTTTCCCGAACACCTTCGGGACCTGTTCTCGGGTGATACCGGGTCCGTTGTCTTCGACGACGAGTCGATAGTAGTCACCCACCTCGCGGATCTCGATGTAGATGTCGGGGAGGTGGCCGGCCTCCTCCGTAGCGTCAAGCGCGTTATCGACCGCCTCCTTGACCGCGGTGACGAGCCCCCGGGCTCCGGAGTCGAACCCGAGCATATGCTTGTTCTTCTCGAAGAACTCGGCGATAGAGATGGCGCGCTGGCTCTCCGCCAACTCCTCGGCGACCCCTGCTTCGCCGCCGAGTTCGGTCTGGAAGGACGTCATTCGCTACCTCACTTGTTCATCGGGCGGGATAAAAAGCCGTTCGACACCGTGGTGGAAGTGAATGACCCTTGGGGTGATGCCGAACTGTCTGACGCTCGTCGGCCTTGTGTCGGACGCCAGCGCGCGGCAGACCGAGAGCACCACTGGCCCGGGGGATCCTCCACTGAGGGGCTGGTCTGATGCCTCACGCGCGCGTGCGAGGGTTTATCCGAGGGGCGCCGCTAGACGTTAATAGAATTATATGCCCGACGGAAACGAATATGCAGCCGGCCAGATACAGGTAATGGAGGGTCTTCAGGCGGTCCGGAAGCGTCCGGCGATGTATATCGGCTCTACCGACGCACGGGGCCTTCACCATCTGGTTTACGAGGTCGTCGATAACTCGATAGACGAGGCATTAGCAGGCTACTGTGACGAGATAAAGGTACGTCTCGACGAGGATGGGTCGGTGACCGTCACCGACGACGGACGGGGTATCCCCGTCGATACCCACGAGGAGTACGACCGGCCGGCGGTTGAGGTTATCATGACGGTCCTCCACGCGGGCGGGAAGTTTGATAAGCAGTCTTATCAAGTGTCCGGTGGCCTCCACGGCGTCGGCGTCTCGGTTGTCAACGCCCTCTCGAAGTGGCTGGAGGTCGAGGTGCGCCGCGACGGCGCGGTCTGGTCCCACCGCTTTGACCACGGCGAACCGGTCGAAGATACCTTTGAACGGGTTCGGGACCTGCGCCCCGACGAGGAGACGGGCACCTCCATCACCTTCTGGCCAGACCCGGAGATTTTCAACCACATCGAGTTCACGACAGAAACGCTCGACTCACGACTCCGTGAGCTGGCCTTTCTCAACCCGGGTGTCGAGATAACACTTACCGACGCCCGCAGCGAGGAGGCTGACGAACGTGTCCACAAGTATGACGGTGGCATCCGGGAGTTTGTCGCCTTCCTCAACGAGACGAAGACACCGCTTCACGACGACGTGGTGTTTTTCGAAACCGAGAACCGCGACGTAAGCGTTGAGGTAGCGATGCAAGCCACCGACGAGCTTCAGGGCTCGCTTCACGCGTTCGCGAACAACATCAACACCCGCGAGGGCGGCACTCACCTGACCGGGTTCAAGACTGCGCTGACACGGGTCGTGAACGACTATGCGGCCTCGAACGGTCTGATGGCGGATCTCGACGGGAACCTCCGCGGCAAGGACGTCCGTGAGGGCCTGACCGCGGTGGTATCTGTCAAACACCCCGACCCGCAGTTTGAGGGGCAGACAAAGACGAAACTCGGCAACTCTGAGGTACGCGGTATCGTTGAGAGCGCCGTCCATCAGCATCTCGGGACTTACTTCGAGGAGCACCCGGACACAGCGCGGACTATCATCTCAAAGGCTGTCGAGGCAGCGAAGGCTCGCAAGGCCGCCAAAAAGGCCGAAGAGCTGACACGTCGCAAGTCCGCACTGGAGTCGACCGCTCTGCCGGGCAAACTCGCCGACTGCCAGACTCGCGACCCAACGGAGTCTGAGTTGTTCGTTGTCGAAGGCGACAGCGCGGGCGGGAGCGCGAAGCAGGGCCGAGACCGAGAGTTTCAGGCCATCCTTCCCCTTCGGGGCAAGATCCTAAACGTCGAGCGTCACCGACTTGACCGAATCCTCGAGAACGACGAGATTCGGTCGCTCATCACGGCCATCGGCGCCGGCATCGGTGAAGAGTTCGACGTCGAGGACGCGCGGTATCAGCGTATCATCCTGATGACTGATGCCGACGTTGACGGTGCGCATATCCGGACGCTTCTGCTCACACTGCTCTACCGGCATATGCGCCCGCTTATCGAGCGGGGCTACGTCTACGCGGCGAGGCCGCCGCTCTACCGGGTTCGGAAAGGTGGGAAGACGTACGACGCGATGACGGAGGCAGAGCGGGATCAGATCGTCGCAGAAAAGTGCGACGGCTCGCCGGATCAGGTCCAGCGATTCAAAGGTCTCGGGGAGATGAATCCTGGCCAGCTGTGGGAGACGACGATGAACCCCGAGAACAGGGTGTTGAAACAGATCACACTGGAAGACGCTGCGACCGCCGACCGGATGTTCTCCGTACTAATGGGCGACGCAGTCGAACCACGCAAGCAGTTCATCAAGGACCACGCGACAGACGCGGAGTGGGTGGATATATGAGAGGGAATGGGCGGCGACAACAGGGGTTGGAGCCGTGAGCTCGGATGCCAACGACGGACAGTCCGAGCGACCGATCGCTGCGGAGGTTGAGGACGCCCGCATCGAACAGGAGATGGAGCAGTCCTACATTGACTACGCGATGAGTGTCATCGCGGGTCGAGCGCTCCCGGACGCCCGCGACGGCCTCAAGCCGGTCCACCGGCGGATCCTCTACGCGATGCACGAGGCGGGCGTCACGGCGAACGCCAGCCACCGCAAATCCTCCTCCATCGTCGGTGAGACGATGGGCGACTACCACCCACACGGTGATTCGGCGATCTACGACGCCCTCGCGCGGATGGCACAGGACTTCTCGATGTACCACCCGCTGGTCGACGGACAGGGTAACTTCGGCTCAGTCGACGGCGACCCACCGGCGGCGATGCGG